>JADYYB010000185.1 GCA_020853895.1 Bauldia sp. | reverse complement strand
TTCCCCGAGCGGAGCGCGGCCGAGCATCGCCGCATCCGCGCCGGGATGTGGGACAATCTCGGCCGGATGGTCGCCGAGTCGGTGCATTTCGAGGAGCTGACCTGGCGCGAGCCGGGGAACCCGATGGCGCCGCGGCTCGCCGAGCGCGGGCTCGCGCGGCACCTCCAGGAGGTCGCGGACAACAAGGGCGGGGCGATCTACTTCTCCGCCCATCTCGCCAACTGGGAACTGGTGCCAGCGGCGGCCGCGATGGTCGGCGTGCCGGCCTCGATCCTCTTCCGCGCGCCGCTCAGCGAGGAGCTGGCGCAGGGGCTCGGCCGGCTGCGCGAGACCCCGCTGCACAGGTTCGTCGATTCGGACCGCGGGGCGGCCTTCGACCTCGCCAACGCGCTCGAGCGGGGCGAGCATATCGGGGTGATGATGGACCTCAAATGGAAGGGGCCGACGCTGCCCTTTCTCGGCCGGCCGGCGAGCAACAACCCGATCGTCGGGCGCCTCGCGCGGGCCTACGACGTGCCGGTCTACGGGGTGCGCGTGATCCGCCGGCCGAGCAGCCATTTCCTCCTCGAGGTGACCGAGGCGCTCGACCTGCCGCGCGACGCGGAGGGGCGCGTCGATGCCGACGGGGCGACCGCGGCGGTGAACGCAGTGATCGAGGGCTGGGTGCGCGAATATCCCGAGCAGTGGTTTTGGGTCTATGACCGCTGGCGCGACGCCCAGCCGAGGCGGAGCCGGCGCCGGCGCGGAGCGGGCGGTTGAGCGAAACCTCGGGCGGGGCCCCGGCCGGCGGGGGAAGCGCGGCGCCGCGGCCGCAGCGGCGGCGCAAGGGCTCGTCGGCGGCGATCGTGCGCTGGGCGGGCTGGGCGGCGGTCAAGCTCAGGCTGATCTGGATCCCGGTATGGCTGGCGCGGGCGCTCGGGCCGATGAACACGGCGCGCTTCGCGAGCCACCTCGCGCGGCGCTGGGGGCCGTTCTTCAAGGAGCACAAGATCGCCCGGGCCAACATCGAGGCCGCCTTCCCGGAGAAGAGCGAGGCCGAGGTCAAGGCGATCCTCTCAGGGATGTGGGACAATCTCGGCCGGCTCGTCGCCGAGGCGTTCCACATCGAGTGGGTCACCGCGTTCGACGAGACGACCGGGCAGCGGAAGCGCATCACCGGCACGGGCCGCGAGATCATCCTCGCGCTCAAGGAGCAGAAGAAGAGCGCGATCATCTTCTCGGCCCATCTCGCCAACTGGGAGGTGGTGCCGACGATCGGGGCGACCGGGCTCGGCGTGCAGTCGACCATCCTCTACCGGAGCGCCAGCTCGGAGCGCGCCAACGAGGTCCTGGCGCCGATCCGCGGCGGGGGGACGCACAAGCTCATCAGCTCCAAGCGCGGGGCGACCTGGAACCTTGCCGAGGCCTTCGAGAAGGGCGGCACGATCGGGCTGATGATGGACCAGCGGGCGGGCGAGGGCATCGCGGTCCCGTTCTTCGGCCGGCCGGCGATGACCAACCCGATCCTCGCGCGCCTCGCGCGGGTGTTCGACGTGCCGGTGCATGGGGTGCGCGTGATCCGCCTGCCGGACAGCCGCTTCCATGTCGAGGTGACGCCGGCGATCGAGCTGCCGCGGGACAAGCGCGGCCGCGTCGACGTGGAGAAGGCGACGGCGAAGATCAACGAGATCATCGAGGGCTGGGTGCGCGAGCATCCCGAGCAGTGGCTGTGGGTCCACGACCGGTGGAAGATGCCGCAGCGGCGGCCATCCGAGGCCGCCGCCGGATCGAATCCCGTCAAGCCCGAGTCAGCGGGTTAGCCGGCTCGCTTTCCGGCGATCAGCGCCGCGCTCGTGCCCTCCGCGAAGGACTGCCCCCTCTCCCCGGAGGGGAGAGGGTTGGGGTGAGGGGGGTACAGGTCGATCCGGAGAGGGCGCTGCATGGGAGCTTCATCCGGATGAGTGGAGCCCCCTCACCCGGATCCCGCCTTGCCTCCGGCGAGCCGGGATGCCGACCTCTCCCCGCCGGGGAGAGGTGAAGGATCAGGCCCGCCGGGAGAGGTGGAGGAAGCGTGCTTGCTCTAGCCGCGGAGCCCCGTCGGGGTCCCCGCCTTCGCGGGGATGAGCGGAATGAATGGGCTCGCGCCGATCGGATCAGTGCCGGAAGTGGCGGAGGCCGGTGAAGACCATCGCGATGCCGGCCGCGTCCGCTGCCGCGATGATCTCGGCATCGCGAATTGCGCCGCCCGGTTGGATGACGCTCGTGGCGCCCGCGGAGATCGCCGCTTCGAGCCCGTCGGCGAACGGAATGAGGGCTTCGGAGGCCATGGCTGATCCCTTGGTCAGAGTCTCCGGCAGTCCGGCCGCGGCCGCCGCCTCGCGCGCCTTTCGGGCTGCGTTGATGGCCGAGTCGACGCGGCTGGTCTGTCCAGGTCCCACGCCGACGGTGGCGCCGTCCTTGGCGTAGACGATGGCGTTGGATTTGACGTGTTTCGCCACGCGGAAGGCGAAACGGAGGTCGGCGAGCTCGCGCTCGCTCGGCGCGCGCCTGGTGACCACCTTCAGCTCCATGTCGTCGACCGAGGCATTGTCGCGCGACTGGGTGAGGAAGCCGCCCGCGACGGTACGAACCTCGATGCCGGCCGCGCGCGGGTCGGGGAGGCGGCCGGCGAGGAGGAGGCGGAGGTTCTTCTTGGCCGCGACCACGGCGACCGCCTCCGGTGTGGCGTCGGGGGCGATGATCACCTCGGTGAAGATCTTGACGATCTCGGTCGCGGCCTCCGCGTCGAGCGTCCGGTTCAGCGCGATCACCCCGCCGAAGGCGGAGACCGGATCGCAGAGGAGCGCGCGGCGGTAGGCCTCGGCCAGCGTCGGCCCCTCGGCGACGCCGCAGGGGTTGGCGTGCTTGATGATCGCCACCGCCGGGCTGCGGCCGGGATCGAACTCCGCGACCAGCTCGTAGGCCGCGTTGGTGTCGTTGATGTTGTTGTAGGAGAGCTGCTTGCCCTGGATCTGGCGCGCGGTGGCGGCGCCCGGGCGGT
The DNA here is from genome assembly GCA_020853895.1 of Bauldia sp. Classification (GTDB taxonomy): domain Bacteria; phylum Pseudomonadota; class Alphaproteobacteria; order Rhizobiales; family Kaistiaceae; genus JADYYB01. The sequence continues at coordinate 12,103 of JADYYB010000185.1, read as the reverse complement.
CCTCGCCGGTCAGATAGAGGGCGCCGGCCTGGTGCGGGTTCTCGCCGTAGCGGAGGGCTTCCTTGAGCGTGCCGGCGAGGATGCGGCGGTGCGGGGCCTCCTCGGCGCGGGCGAACCAGCCGGCGATGGCCGCGTCATAGGCGGCGGTGCGGGCGAAGGCGCGGCCGGCGAGGCGCGTCCGGAGGTCGAGCGGCACGGCGCCGCCGTTGGCGGCCATGGCTTCCAGCACGAGGGCGTAGTCCTCGGGCTCGAGGGCGACGGTGACGAAGGCGTGGTTCTTGGCCGCGGCGCGGATCATCGCCGGGCCGCCGACATCGATGTTCTCGACCATCGTGGCGTCGTCGGCGCCCGAGGCGAGCGCGGCTTCGAACGGGTAGAGGTTCACGACCAGGAGGTCGATCGCGCCGATCTTGTGCTCCCGCATCGCGTCGGTGTGGGTCGGCAGGTCGCGGCGGCCGAGGAGGCCGCCGTGGATGGCGGGGTGCAGGGTCTTCACCCGGCCGTCCATGATCTCGGGGAAGCCGGTCACGGCGGAAACGTCGACCACCGTCACGCCGCCGGCCGTCAGGGCGCCGGCAGTGCCGCCGGTCGAGAGGATCTCGACGCCGCGTTCGGCCAGCGCCCTGGCGAAATCGAGGAGGCCGGTCTTGTCGGACACGGAGACGAGGGCCCGGCGAATGGCAACGAGGTCGGGGCCGGCGGGAGCGGCGGCAGCTTCGATCATGAACGGTTTCAGCGGGTGGGTGGGCGCGGGTCGGGGAGGGCGATGCGGCGGAGCCGCCAGGCGACGGCGGGCCGATGCTGGGCTCTACCGTAGATGACGATCTGGTGCGAGCGCCGATTACCACGAATGTCGGAGAAAAGGATGCCGTCCTCGAGCGCGAGGTCGGGCGTGTCGGCGACGAACTCCCAGATCTCGTTGCCCGGGAGCGTCAGGAGGATCGGCGCGCTGGCATTGGCGCGCGAGACCGAGACGGTCGGGTGGAGGTGGAAGCGGATCGTGTAGCTGTCCTTGTTGGAGCGGTTCACCGCCCGTCCGTCGCGGCCGACGAAGGCATCCTCGCCGCGCAGCTCGTCGCCGGCCGCGCTCAGCGCGAGGCGGCGCTGGTGGACGACGGCGAAGCGCCCGGCATAGCCGTCGTGGCTGGCGATGAGCGCGGTCGAGCCGTCCTTCTCCTGGCGGTCGGCCTCGACCGTTTCGGGTCCGGAAACAATCACCTCGCCGAGCCGTCCGGAAAGGCGCGGGCGGGTCAGGAAGCGGCAGGAGGAGGCGTCGTTGAGGGTCGCGGTCGAGTGCGCCGCGGTGGTGCGGGCAAGGCGGCGAAGGCGCTCGTTGCCGGGATGAGGGACCCCGCAATTGACGACGATCGGCTGCTTGCCGACGCTGAACTCGAAGGACAGGCAGCCGGCATGGGCGGCGGCGCTGACCCCGATCGGCGGCGGGCGGCCGGTGTCCATGATGACCAGCGCGCCGTCGGCGACGATGCGCTGGTAGCCGCTATGCGGGGCGTTGAGGAACGGCTTGCCGCGCGCGTCGTCGTAGGCGAGCACCGTGGCGACGAGGTCGACGGGCGTGTCGCCGGTGCCGTTGAAGCGGGCGAAGCTGCCGTCGCCGTGGCGGAAGAAGCGCAGCATCGGCATCATCCGGTCGACCGAGCTGAGCAGCACCGGCGAGGGCTGGATGCCGCGCGCGGTGAAGGCCTGGCGGAGCGGCAGGAGGTCGACGAGGAGGTCGAGCGTGGCGCGCGGGTTGCGGCTGATATGGCCGCCGTCCGGCAGGACCTGCGCGGAAAGCTCGGCGTCGAGCCACTTCACCGCCTGGCGGACGACCCGTTCGCGGTCGTTCATGGAGAGCGCGGCGCCGGAGAGGGCGATGAGCGCGCGGAGGCGCGTCAGGCCCTTCGGCGCATGCGGGGCGATGCGGCGGAGCTGGCGCACCTGACGGGTGAGGGCCTTGAGGAAGCGCCAGTAGAAGGCCTCGTCGCAGCCTTCGAGGAGAAGCGGGGTCTGCGCCAGCCAGGCGATGACCCGGCGCGCCAGCACGTCGGGCTCGTTCGCGATCGGCGGGTGCTTCGGCTGCAGGCGGATCCAGTCGGCGACCAGCGCGCGGGCGTTGGGGCGCGAGAGCGCCATGTCGGAGGCGCGGAGGTGCCGGAGCCAGCCGAAGCCGTGCAGCTGGCGCGCCCAGTCCTCGCTCGGCGGCACGATCTCGAAGATCGAGGCGCCGCCGGCGTCGGCGAGCTCGCCGCCGAAGGCGAAACGGCCGGCATAGATCTCGGCCGCGGCGGTGGGGTCGGCGGTCCGGAGGTCGGTCGGCGCGATCAGCAGGCGCTCGGGCGTGCGGCCGGAGGGACGGAGGCGCGAGAGCGGGCTGGAGAGGACGCCGTAGGCGAGGCCGCGCCACGCCTCGGCCAAGGCAAAGCCGGCGAGGCCGGTTTGTCCCGAGGTCGAGGCCGCTGCCATCTCGCGCCGTCTCCGGTTCCCTGCGTCCCCCTTCCGGCTTCGAATCGAGCCGTCCGCCAGCCGCAACTCTAGCGGCGGGCACCGGCAAACCCAAATCAGCGCCGGCGGTACCGCGCGATATAGAACCCTGCGAGCCCGCCGAATACCGGATTCTCATGGGGCAGATCAGACGGGAGGGTGCGGATCGCCCCGCCCTCGCCGGCCGGGTGGCCGAGTCCGGCGGTCTCCGAGGCGGGGATCGGGTAGGGGTCGAGCGGGAGGCCGGCGAGCGCTGTGGCGGTCTGCGCCTCGCCTTCCTCGGGCTCCAGCGAGCAGGTCGAGAAGACCAGCGTGCCGCCGGGGCGGAGGAGGGAAGCGGCCTGGGCGAGGAGGCGGCGCTGGAGGGCGGCGAGCGTCTCGATGTCGGCTGGCGTCTTGAGGTGCGGGATGTCGGGGTGGCGGCGGATCGTGCCGGTGGCGCTGCAGGGGGCGTCGAGGAGGATGGCGTCGAAGGTGCGGCCGGGGTCCCAGGCGGTCGCGTCGGCGACGATCGTTTCGGCCTCGAAACCGAGACGCTTCAGATTGATTCGGAGCCGGTCCATGCGGCTCGCGGACTGGTCGACAGCGGTGACCCTGGCGCCGGCGGCGCAGAGCTGCGCGGTCTTGCCGCCCGGCGCGGCGCAGAGGTCGAGGACCGTGAAGCCGCGGACGTCGCCGAGCAGCTGCGCGGGGAGCGCGGCGGCCGCATCCTGCACCCACCACGCGCCCTCGGCGAAGCCGGGGAGGCTCTCGATCGCGCCGCCGGGGGTGAGGCGCAGGGTGCCGTTGGGGAGCACTAGGCTTTCCTCCCCCTGAAAGGGGGAGGTGGCGCGAAGCGCCGGTGGGGGTACGTCATCGCTGCGCGCCGTGTCACTTACCCCCACCCCGGCTGCGCCGGACCTCCCCCTTTCAGGGGGAGGAGAAGGGTTGAGGGTGAGATCCAACGCCGGCTCGACCATGTGGGCGGCGGCGATCGCGCGGGTCTGGGCCTCGCCGTAATACGCGACCCAACGCGTCCACAGCCAGTCGGGCGTGTTGAGGCGCGGGGCGTCCTGCGCGGCGAGGATGGCGTCGCGCTCGGTCACGAGGCGGCGGAGGATGGCGTTGACGAGACCCTTGAAGTGCTTCGCGTGGCGGTCCGCCTCGGCCATGTCGACCGCGACGGAGACCACGGCATGGGGCGGCGCGGCCATGAAGAGGATCTGCGTCGCGGCGATTTCGAGGATGCGCCGGGTGCGGCCCGAGCGTGACGGCAGAGGCCGCTCGAGCATGCGGTCGAGGGCGTCGGCGACCTGGCCGTGGCGGCGGAGGGCGGTGGTGGCGATGGCGCGGGCCAGCGCGCGGTCGCGGTCGCCGAGCTTGCGGTAGAGCGGGTCGCCGCCGCCGAGATCGAAAAGGGCGTCGAGCGGCTGGCGGCGGACGAGGACGCCGTCGAGGACGGATGCGGCGGCGGCGCGGGCGGGAAGGCCCGTGGGGGCCGGGGTCTCGCGCTGCGGTTCCGGCCGGCGGGCCGGGCGCGGGCTTCGCGCCGCGCTCAACCCCAGGGGCCGCGGCCGGAGGAACGGCCGACGCGCGGCACCGCGACGTTGGAGCGCGAGGACCCGGTCGAACCGCTCCACGGGCCGGCCGGCCCCGACGAGCGCGGGCTGCCGCCGAACTCGCCCTCCATGGCGAGGAGGGCGTCGATGCGGTTCTCGGTCGCCGGATGGGTCGAGAAGAGGTTGTCCATGCGCGCGCCGGACAGCGGGTTGATGATGAACATGTGCGCCGTCGCGGGGCTTCGCTCGGCGTCCATGTTGGGGAGCCGGTGCGCCCAGTCCTGGATCTTGGCGAGCGCGGAGGCAAGGGCGCGCGGGCGGCCGCTGATCTCCGCGCCCCCGCGGTCGGCGGAGTATTCGCGCGTCCGGCTGATCGCCATCTGCACCAGCGCGGCCGCGATCGGGGCGACGAGCGCGGCCAGGAGGACGCCGACGAAGCCGAGCGGGTTGTTGTTCTCGCGGTTCGACCCGCCGAAGAAGAAGGCGAAGTTGGCGAGCATCGAGATCGCGCCGGCGATGGTCGCGGTGACCGTCATGGTGAGGGTGTCGCGGTTCCTCACGTGCGCCAGCTCGTGGGCCATCACGCCCTCGACCTCGTCGGCCGTCAGGTAGTTGAGGAGGCCGGTGGTCGCGGCGACGGCGGCGTTGCGCGGGTTGCGGCCGGTCGCAAACGCGTTGGGCTGGGCCTGGTCGATGACGTAGACGCGCGGCATCGGCAGGCCGGCGCGCTCGGCGAGGCGCCGGACGATGGCGTAGTATTCGGGCGCGGTGCTCGCGTCGACCTCGCGCGCGTGGTGCATGCGCAGCACCATCTTGTCCGCGTTCCAGTAGGTGAAGAAATTGATGCCGGCGGCGATCACGAAAGCGGTCAGCGCGCCGGACGAACCGCCGATGAGGTAGCCCACGCCCATGAAGAGGGCGGTCAGGGCGGCCAGCAGCATCGCGGTCTTGATGAGGTTCATTTCCTTGTCCCATGCGGGCACGACGCCCGCGCTTCTATGATGGGTAGGGGACGAGGGCGCGACAAGGTTCGCGCGGCCCGGCGGGCGCGAAAATCGGACGTGCGCCTCGCGGCGCCTCCCCACGACCCGTCATCCCCCGACTTGATCGGGGGACCGGGTGCAGCCCCTCCGCAGCGTTGGCGATGCGGAGCGCGGTCCTCCGGTCGAGCCGGAGGATGACAGCTGGTGGGGTCGGGATGGGGCCGGGCGGTGATGTTCTTGTTATGTTCTGGATTTCCTACCCGAATCATGACACAGTTATGGGTAGATGGATGACCGGCTGGACTACTCCCTCGTTGCCTATCTGCCGCTGGCAATCAGCCTCTTGCTGATGGGAACCAACAGGTTAGAGGCGGCCGAGCCGCTGCCCGGGCCGGTCGTCGGGGTCGTCACCGATGTCGTGGACGGCGACACGGTGCGTGTGATGGCGCAGGTCTGGCTCGACCAGAACATCGAGGTGCTGGTGCGCATCCGCGGCATCGACGCGCCCGAGCGCTACGGGAGTTGCGCGGCCGAGCGGGAGGCGGCGGCGGAAGCGCGCGCGGCGCTGGCCGGCGCGCTCGGCGACCGGCTCGTCGCGCTCACGGCGATCGACCGCGACAAGTATTTCGGCCGCGTGGTCGCCGACGTCACGACCGCCGGCGGGGTCTCGCTCGGCGCGCACATGCTCGGCTCGGGGTGGGCGCGCGCCTATGAGGGCGGCGCCCGCCAGCCGTGGTGCACGCTGACCGGCCAGCTCGACCCCGCGCTCCGCTGAGCCGGCGAAACGCCGGCCCGGCCGCGCCGGGATTCCTTCGCCCTTGATTCGGCAGTAGAATCCGCGCCGGCGGCAGGCGAATCATCCACCCGTCAGGCGCTCCAGCGTTGCGTCCCCGGAAGGCCGCCAGCGCCCACGGATGATCCCACCTTGTGGGGGAGGTACTATGAAAGGCTTGGACCTAATCACGCTGATCCTGGTGATCATTGGTGGAATAAACTGGCTTCTGGTGGCCTTCGGATGGAATCTCGTCACGCTGCTGTTCGGCTGGGCGCCGATCGTCGTGACGATCATCTATGTCATCATCGGCCTCTCTGCGATCTACCAACTCCTCCCGCTGACGCGGCAGATGTCGAGCTAGCCGTCAGGCGTTTTCGGCAAACCCGAGGGCGGCCGAGCGGGCCGCCCTTCTTGTTTCAGGGGACTCCAGCCAGCGCCTCCCAACTTTGTCATCCCCGACTTGATCGGGGTACCACTCTCAACCTCCGCGAGGCGTGGTGAGGGCTGCAACCCGGTCCTGCGGTCACGCCGGAGGACGACAGTCTGGGATGTGAAGGCGCCCGGGTCCCCCTCCAGCTGCGCTAGCGCCTTCGGCCCAAGCTCCGCTACCTCCCCCGCAAGCGGGAGAGGGGCAGTAGAGGAGGGGAGGGTGGAGGGGATGGCTGTCCAAGCTCACCCCTGACTCCCCTCATTTGTCATCCTCCCGACTTGATCGGGGGCCGCGTCGGCCTTGCACGGGCGTGCCGGTGGAACGCGGTCCTCCGGTCAAGCCGGAGGATGACAACGCCAAGCCGGAGGATGACAGCGCTATGATTGGGGGGCGCGGTTCTGGCGGTTGGCGAGAAGGTCGTCGACCACGGCCGGATCGGCGAGGGTGGAGACGTCGCCGAGATTGCTTGCGTCGTCCTCGGCGATCTTGCGGAGGATGCGGCGCATGATCTTGCCGGAGCGCGTCTTGGGCAGGCCGGGCGCGAACTGGATGAGGTCGGGCGAGGCGAACGGGCCGATCTCCTTCCGCACCCAGTTGCGGAGCTCGACGCGGAGATCCTCCGACGCCGGCTGGCCGTTCATCAGCGTCACGTAGACGTAGATGCCCTGGCCCTTGATGGCGTGCGGGTAGCCGACCACCGCGGCCTCGGAGACCATCGGATGAGCCACGAGGGCGGACTCGATCTCGGCCGTCCCCATGCGGTGGCCGGCGACGTTGAGCACGTCGTCGACGCGGCCGGTGATCCAGTAATAGCCGTCGGAATCGCGGCGGCAGCCGTCGCCGGTGAAATACTTGCCGGGATAGGCCGAGAAATAGGTGTCCACGAAGCGCTGGTGGTCGCCGTAGACGGTGCGCATCTGGCCCGGCCAGGAGTCGAGGAGGACGAGGTTGCCCTGCGCCTTGCCCTCGAGGATCCTGCCGTTGCCGTCGACCAGGCCCGGCCTGATGCCGAAGAGCGGCTTGGTCGCCGAGCCGGGCTTGAGGTCGGTCGCGCCAGGCAGCGGGCTGATGAGAATCCCGCCGGTCTCGGTCTGCCACCAGGTGTCGACCACCGGGCAGCGGCCCTCGCCGACCACGCGGTGATACCACTCCCACGCCTCGGGATTGATCGGCTCGCCGACGCTGCCGAGGAGACGGAGAGACGCGCGCGAGGTCTTCGTGACGTGCTGGTCGCCGGCGCCCATCAGGGCACGGATGGCGGTCGGCGCGGTGTAGAAGATGTTGACCTGGTGCTTGTCGACCACCTCCCAGAAACGGGACGGCGTCGGCCAGCTCGGGATGCCCTCGAACATCAGCGTGGTCGCGCCGTTGGCGAGCGGGCCGTAGACGATGTAGCTGTGGCCGGTCACCCAGCCGACGTCGGCGGTGCACCAGTAGATGTCGCCGTCGTGGTAGTCGAAGACGTAGTGGTGGGTGAGCGCGGCGTAGACCAGATAGCCGCCGGTGGTGTGCAGCACGCCCTTCGGCTGGCCGGTCGAGCCGGAGGTGTAGAGGATGAAGAGCGGGTCCTCGGCGCCCATCTCCTCGGGCGGGCAGTCGTCGGAGACTCTCGCGGCCTCCTCGTCGAACCATAGGTCGCGGCCGGCCGCCATCGGCACGGTGTTGCCGCTGTTGCGGACGACGAGCACGGTCTTCACGTCGGGCGTCCGGGCGAGGGCCTCGTCGACGTTGCGCTTCAGCGGGATGAGCTTGCCGCCGCGCCGACCCTCGTCGGCGGTGACGACGAGGCGGGAGTCGCAGTCGAGGATGCGGCCGACCAGGCTCTCGGCCGAGAAGCCGCCGAACACCACCGAATGGATCGCCCCGATACGCGCGCAGGCGAGCATCGCCACGGCGGCCTCGGGGATCATCGGCAGGTAGATGGTGACGCGGTCGCCCTTCCTGACGCCATGCGCCTTCAGGACATTGGCGAAGCGGCCGACGGCGGAGGCGAGCTCGCGGTAGGTGACCTTGCGCGCCGCGCCGTTGGGGTCGTCCGGCTCCCAGAGGATCGCGACCTGGTCGCCGCGCGTGGCGAGATGCCGGTCGAGGCAGTTGGCGGCGACGTTGAGCGTGCCGTCCTCGTACCATTTGATCGAGACGTCGGGCGAATAGCGCGTATTCTTGACGCGCGTGAAGGGTTTGATCCAGTCGACGCGCTTGGCTTCCTCGGCCCAGAAGCCGTTGGGGTCGTCGATGGAGCGCTGGTAGCGGGCCTCGTAGTTGCCCGGCTTCACATATGCCCGCTCCTTCCACTCCGCGGGGACGGGGTAGACCTTCCCTTCCATCGACGAGACTCCTCCCAATTGCGCGGGCATTATGGCCGCGCGGCGCGGCATGAACAATCGCACCACCGCGGCAGCAAGGACGGAGCTAGCGTAATGGACTGGTCGCGGGACCTCGAGGGGTCCCCTCTCCCCGGAGGGGAGAGGGTTAGGGTGAGGGGTACAGGTTCATCCGGATAGCGCGCCGGGTCAGAGCCTCCTCCGGACAGGTGGAGCCCCCTCACCCCAGCCCTCTCCCCGCCGGGGAGAGGGGGCAGGTCGGCGCATGTACCAGGGCAACTGGCGATATCGGCTCAGTTCTTCCGCGCTAGCGCAGCGACCAAACGAGGGCGCGTTTCACGGGGGCGTCCTCGAGGGCGGAGGTCTGGGTGACGTCGTACTCGGCGATCGGCTCGAGGAGGTCGACGGGAAGGTAGGCGCGGCCGGGGTCGCCGACCAGCACGAGCGAACCCGCGGCACGGCAGCGCTGCAGCCAGGGCAGCACCAGCTCGGCGAGCGGGCGCTCGTAGAAGAGGTCGCCGACCACGACGACCTCGACCGGCAGCGGGTCGGAAAACGGATGCACCGCGAGGTCGATCTCGGCGAGGTTCAGCGCCACGTTGTTGGCCCCGGCGTTGAGGCCGAGGGCGACGCGGCCGAAGGGGTCGATCTCGGCGGCGAAGACGCGCGCCGCGCCGGCCAGCGCCGCGGCGATGCCGACGAGGCCCGAGCCGGCGCCGAGGTCGATCACGGTGCGGCCGAGCACGCCGCCGGGGTGGTCAAGGAGATAGCGCGCGAGCGCCTGTCCGCCAGCCCAGGCGAAGGCCCAATAGGGCATTGGCGGGTCGCCGTCGGCGGATTCCCAGAGGCGCCAGAGGGCGGTCACCTCGTCGGCGAGATGCAGCCTGATCTCGGGCGCGAGCGGCACCGGAACGAGACGCGTGTGCCGGCGGATGAAGTCGGCGGCGGTGTCGAGCGAGGGGCGGTCCACGCCCGGAGCTAGCCTCGGGGCGAGGCGGGGATCAAGCGGAGAGTGGAGGCGCGATGTGCCCGACCGGCGGCCCGCACACCTGTCGATACCGAACCTTCCCCTTGAGGGGAGGTTCAGAATTGGGGCAGGGCCGTCGATCGGTCAGCCCATGAGGGCGAGCACGAGGCCCATGGCGAGGAGGACGAGGAGCCAGTGGGCGGCGTCGATCACCGTCAGCGCCGGCTTCCGCGACGGGTAGGCGTTGTTGACCGCCACCGTGGTGAGCACGAAGCCGACCCAGACGAAGGCGCCCCAGACGAGGCCGCCGGCGAGGGTCGGCGGGCCGACATTGGGCTGGAACATGAGGACGGCCAGCACCAAGGCCATCACCAGCTCGGCGAGGAAGGAGAGGACGAAGGGGAACCACATCGGCAGGCCGGAGGCGACCTGGTCGGCCTTGATCGTTTCGGTGGTCTTGCCGAGGGCGGCCATCCATTGCCGCGAAAGGAGCGTGTACCAGACCGCGCCGATCAGCCAGCCGGCCACCGCCGCCACGAGAATCGCGAGGTAGTTGAGACCGCCGAAATCCATCCGAGCCCCCGATGGGTTTGAATCTCGGTGGGATTATAGCGCGAGTCGGGCGCGCTGGGGCAGCGAGAGCTTCCCCCTCCCCCTTGTGGGGAGGGGTTAGGGGTGGGGGCCGAGCGGCAAGCGAGGCTTGGTCAAGAATCCCACGCTGACGATTGTGACTACCGTGGGATTGGTGCCTCGCTTGCCGCGAGGCCCCCTCCCGGCCGCCCCCACAAGGGGGGAGGGGATTGAGAGTGTAGCGGTGGCCGTCAGGACGTAACGCCGGCCATCTGGCAGATGATCTTCCATTGCTCGGGCGTGACCGGCTGTACCGAGAGGCGGCCGAGGCGAACGAGCGGCATGTCGGCGAGGCGCTTGTCGGCCTTGACCTCTTCGAGGGTGACGGGGCGCGGCACGGTCGAGCGGGCGGCGATGTCCACGCACTCCCATTCGGGGTCCTTCGACTCGGGATGAGCCTCGCGGATCACCTCGACGATGCCGACGATCCGGCGCTCGCCGCCGGTGTGATAGAAGAAGCCGAGGTCGCCCTTCTTCATCGCGCGCATGTGGTTGCGGGCGGCGAAATTGCGGACCCCGTCCCATTCCTGCCCGGCCTTGCCCTTCTCCTTCTGCATCTCGAAGGACCAGGTGTCCGGTTCCGATTTGAACAGCCAGTACGCCATCGCGGGCTCCGCGGGTTGAGTGCGCGCAATCTAGCTGCAACAGACACAAGGCGGGAGAGGGGAGCAAACCATCCGCTCATCCCCGCGCGGCGGGGACCAGCCACCGCGGTCGAGTGCGGCTGCTCCGGAGAGTGTCGGACGACCCATGGGTCCCCGCCTGCGCGGGGATGAGCGGTTTGGAGTGAGGCTAGTCCGACTCCTTGCGGAGGGGGCGGGTCATCAGGCTCTCGATCGCCTCGCCGACGCCGAGCGCGCCGTCGACCACGCCGGCGACCGCCTCGGTGATCGGCATCGGGATGCCGAGGAAGCGGGCGAGGTCACGCGCCGTCGAGGCCGTGGCGATGCCCTCGACCACGGTCAAGCCGGGGTCGCGGCCGCCGCCGGAGCCGAGCTGGATGCCGAAGGAGTAGTTGCGCGACTGGGTGCTCGAGCAGGTCAGCACGAGGTCGCCGAGGCCGGAGAGGCCCATCAGCGTCTCGGGCCTCGCGCCGACCGCCTCGCCGAGGCGGCGCATTTCGGCGAAGCCGCGGGCGACGATCGCCGCGCTCGCGCTCGCGCCGAGGCCGCGGCCGGCGACCACGCCGGCGGCGATGGCGAGGACGTTCTTGAACGCGCCGCCGAGCTCGACGCCGGTGACGTCGGTCTCCGCGTAAGGGCGGAAGCTCGCCGAGCCGAGGGCGCGGCAGAGATCGAGCGCGAGCGCCTCGTCGGCGGACGCGATGGTCACCGCCGTCGGCAGGCCGCGCGCGACGTCGACCGCGAAGCTCGGGCCGGAGAGGATCGCGGGGATCGCGTCGGGCAGGATTGCGGCGAGGATCTCGGAGAGGCGTTTTCCCGTGCCGCGCTCAAGCCCCTTGGCGGCGACGATCACCGGCTGGCCGTCGCGGATGTCGGTGGCGAGGCTGGTGGCGACGTGGCGGATCTCCTGCGCCGGGACGGCGAGGATGAGGGCGTCGGCGCGGGCGGCCTCGGCGAGGCTGCCGGTCGCCTTGAGCGCGCCGCCGAGCGGGATGCCGGGCAGATGGCGCGGGTTCTCGTGGCGCGAGTTGATCTCGGCGACGGTGAGGGGGTCGCGCGCCCAGAGCAGCGTGCCGCGGCCGGCGCGGGTCGCGGTGAGGGCGAGCGCGGTGCCCCAGGCGCCGCCGCCGATGACGCCGATCGTGTCGATCATGCGCGGGCTCCCTTTCCGCCGACGCGGCCGCGGACGACATCGAGGAGCGCGTCGAGCTCGCCGACGAGAGCGAAATCCTCCGCGAGGTCCTGCCAGCGGAAGGCAAGGCGGATCGGCTCGGCGCCGGTCGGCGTCGAGGCGGCGTGCGGCGTCGCCTCGACGTGCTCCCAGGTCTCGGCGAGCGGGGCGCGGGGGAGCC
>JADYYB010000184.1 GCA_020853895.1 Bauldia sp. | reverse complement strand
CTCGACGTGATGAAGTCGCGGGTCGCGCGCGAGTACAACATCGCGATCGACTTCGAGCCCACCGAGGCGGAGAGCGCGCGCTGGCTCGCCTCCGACGACCCGGCGAAGCTGAAGGCGTTTCTCTCGGCCAACCGATCCTCGCTGGCCGAGGACCGCTCGGGCGACCCGGTCTACATCGTGCCCAACCGCTGGACCTTCCAGACGGTGCAGAAGAACTGGCCCGAGATCCGCTTCTCCGCCACCAAGGAACGCGCCGCGAGGGCGGCGTAGGCCGTGCGGCCACGCGCCACTGAACCTCCCCCTTGAGGGGAGGTCCAAACCGCGAAGCGGTTTGGGGTGGGGGTAAGACCGGCCCTCTTCGTGAGCGCGAGTGCTATCGTCGTAGCACCCCCACCCGAAGCCGTTCGGCCGAAGGCCTCACGCCTTCGACCTCCCCTCAAGGGGAGTATTGCACTTCACGTACCCAAGTCCTACGCTGAGCAGGAGCGCCGCAGATGACGGCGCTTCGACTCGGATTGGGGGCAGATGGTATGGCCGCGAGCGGCGTAAACCTCGATGCGCTAATCCCGCGTGAGGACCTTGCTGTGGGTGATGGGGTCGTTGCGGGAGAGCAAGGTGCTAGTCAACTCACCTACACGCACTTCATGGAGAACGACTTCTTCGTGAAATTCTTGCGAAAGCCTGAGTTTCAGAGGGAGACGGTCCATTGGTCGCCTAATAAGATTCTCGAATTGGTTTCCGCCTTCTTAGATCGGCGACTAATACCGGCTGTCATACTCTGGCGTGCCGGGCAGTACAACTTTGTGGTGGATGGTGCCCATCGTATTTCGGCTCTCATGGCGTGGATGTACGATGACTACGGCGATGGGGACCGGTCTAAATCGCTCTTCGGGCCAATTCTCGCGCCCGAGCAAGAATCTTTAGCGCGTAAGACTCGGGCGCTTATCGATGGCAACATTGGCAAGTTCAGCCTCTACAAAGCTGGGCTGACACACCCAAGCGTGGTGACGGACGCCCAGAAGAGGCGCATGAGCAACCTGACCGTTTCGTTCTTTGTCGCTCAGTGGGTACCCGCCACCAGTGCCAGCGCCGCAGAGGAATCGTTCTTTACGATCAACGATGCAGCCACGCCTTTGGACAAGACCGAGAAGCGGATCATTCGGTCGCGTGGCTCCGCGGCAGCCATAGCGTCGCGTGCGATTGCGCACGCGGGGAAGGGGTATCCGTACTGGTCCGCCTTCCCTGAAAGCGTTCAGAAGACGATTACCGAGACCGCTGAGCGCATCTACAATTGGCTGTATCGGCCCCCGATGCAGGAGGGCGCTGTGGACACGCTCGATGTTCCTGTAGCGGGGCGAGGCTACAGTGTGCTCCCGTTCGTCTTCGACCTAATCAACCAAGTGAACGTTACTAAAATTGCGGGTTCTACTGACGCAAAGGCGGTTGACTGGGTGGCGGACGATGAGGGAGGCACAGTCACTAGTGAGTACTTAAGGCGCGTATCCCGCTCGGTCTCTCGAATTGCTGGGAAGGAGCCTACTTCGCTCGGCTTGCACCCAGCAGTTTTCTTTTACACCCGTGGCGGTGTGTTTTCGCCTTGGTCCTTTCTTGCATGGTCTCGTATCGTTGATCGGATGTTCGCGGAAAACACCGTGAATACATTTTGTGACGTGCGGCGCGACCTTGAGCACTTTCTTATCGAGCACAAATGGGCGATGACCGAAATCATTCACAAGAATGGAAGCGGCGACCGCAGCGTTCCTTGGTTGGAACGCTATTGGTCGGCCGTGATGACCGCCCTCAGCGAGGGGAAGTCATACGAGGACGTTTGTAGCTTGCTCGACGAGCACCAAGAATTTGGCGTGCTCCGGTTCAAGAATCCGTTGATTCGGATGCAGGCTGCCAGCAAGAAGCCGGGGGCGGGGCAGATCGCCCGAAGCACCAAGACGGCGGCTCTCTGGGATGCGTCTCTTCCTGGCGCGCCGCGATGCCCGCATTGTGGCGGGATACTCCACCGGAACTCATTTCATGGAGATCACGTCGTCCCGAAGCGTGAAGGCGGGACCAGCACACATGAGAACACTGCGATAGTGCATCCCTATTGCGACGCTTCCTACAAGGATTTCGCGGCGAGAAGGCATCTCAAGTCTGGCCGCCGCGGCGTCTCGGCGGAGTGATGGCTTTGAAGGCTTTCTCGAAGGTAGCGCCAGTCTCGTCTGCGCCGCTTGCGCGAGCAGCTTCTATGAACCGTGTCTTTTGGTCCTTTGGCTTCGGTTTCGCCGCTTTTCGAGGCGGGCTTCGGCCCGCTGGAGCTCTAGCCATTCTCTGTCACCCCGCACGAGTCGTTTGATAGGTGAGGCGCTTCCCGACGATGCCCAACACCGCTTTCTCAGTCCGCTCGCGGTCGTTCACCCCAAGGGCGACACGATGATTGTAGCGGAAGTCGAACTCGGCAAGGTACCGCTTCAGATGCTCCGGGCTGACGTGGTGGTACACGCCATTGATGCCGCGCTTCATGATCGAGAAGTAGCCCTCGATAGTGTTGGTGTGCGCCTCGCCCCGGACGTACTCGCCGATGCCGTGATTGACGGTCGCGTGCTTCTCGAAACGCTTGCTGAGACGCGCGCCACCATCGTCGCTCATCACAGTAGTGTCGGCGTCGATCTGTCCCTTCAGGATCGGCCAGAGGGTTTCGCCGGTCACAGTAGAGACGTGGTGCGAGCGTACCTTGCCGCCACGCTCGACGAGGGCAAAGACGATCTCCTTGCCCATCCCGCCGCCCATGCTGTGCCGCTTGCTGGCGTGCTTGTTCTTCTCTTTCCCGCCGATGTAGGTCTCGTCGATCTCGACGTACTTCCCTTCGCCGCCCATCGGCTCGGTCGGGTTCAACTCCCGCATGGCCTCGCGGATACGGTGGCTCATGAACCACGCGGTTTTGAGAGTGACGCCCAAGGTCCGGTGAAGCTGATTGGTGCTGACGCCCTTCTTGGACGAGCACATGAGATAGATGGCCTGAAGCCACAGATGCATGGCGACGTGGCTATCCTCAAAGATAGTCCCGACCTTCACGGTGAAGGGCTTCCGGCAGTCGTAGCACTTGTAGACGCCGTGCCGAGTGCTCTTGCCCTTCAGCGCGCCGATACGCCCGAAAGAACCACAGTGCGGGCACACCGGACCTTCCGGCCAGACGCGGGCTTCAACCCAGCGGTAGGCGGCAGCTTCATCGTGGAAATGGGCATCGGACAAAACGGACGACATGGCTCAACTCCTTGTGGAATCACCATGAATCATCCGGCTGGGTACGTCAAGTGCAATACTCCCCCCTCAAGGGGGAGGTTCAGAAGTAGCAGTGCCTCAGGCCGGGCGCTTGACGAGGCCGCGGACGGCGCCGGCGGTGGGGGCGACCACGTATTGCACCACGGGGATGGTGATCGCGCCGATGGCGAGGCCGGCGAGCAGCGAGAGCGCGGCGGAGACCAGCCACTCGACGAAGCCCGCGGCGCCGGCGAAGACGTGGCCGATGCCGGCGGAGATGTCGTGGATGATGTCGGCCGGGTGGTGCCAGCCGGACTCCTCGAGGCCGTGCACGATGATGCCGCCGCCGACCCAGATCATCGCCGCGGTCCCGACCACGCTGAGCGTGCGGAGAAAGATCGGCATGCCGCCGACGATGAGCCGGCCGAGCGTGCGGAGGCCGGGGTTGCGGTCCTCGTGGGCGAGCGCGACGCCCGCGTCGTCGGCGCGCACGATGAGGGCCACCCCGCCATAGACCAGCGCGGTGATGGCGACGCCGACGATGGCGAGGATCACCGCCTGGAGGAAGATGTTGCCGGGGTCGAGCGAGGCCAGCGTGATCGCCATGATCTCGGCCGAGAGGATGAAGTCGGTCTTGATCGCGCCGCGCACCTTCTGGTCCTCGAGGTCGCGCGCGTCGGTGGCGGCGTGGACCGCATCCTCGTGGGCGTGCGCCTCGTGCGGGAAGAGCGCCTCGAACACCTTCTCGGTGCCCTCGTAGCAGAGGAAGAGGCCGCCGAGCATGAGGAGCGGGGTGATCGACCAGGGCGCGAGGGCGCTGAGGAGAAGGGCGATCGGCAGGAGGATGAGGAGCTTGTTGCGGAGCGAGCCGACCGCGATCTTGGCGACGATCGGCAGCTCGCGGTCGGACGCGAAGCCGACGACATAAGTGGGCGTGACCGCCGCGTCGTCGATGACCACGCCCGAGGCCTTCACGCCGGCGCGCGCCGCCTGGCCGATCGCGTCGTCGATGGAAGCGGCGGCGACCTTGGCGATGCCCGCGATGTCGTCGAGGAGGGCCAGCAGTCCGGTTGCCATTCTTGCTCCGTCCGATTTCTCGCCGCCGCCCTGGTCCGTGCCGGCTGTCGCCTGCGCCGCGGCGCGCTATTGTCGGGCCGGCGGCAGCCTCCATCTTTGTACGGGACAAATGGCCGGAGGGGCAGATGGCAGTGAGCCTGGATCGTTGGCAGAAGATGGAAACGGCGCCGCGCGACGGGCGGAAGATCCTGGTCGCGGTCGGCTCGACCGAGCAGGGGCCGGCGGAACTCGACGTCGTGCATTGGGGCCTCGACCCGAGCTCGGGCGAAAGCTGGATCGCCAGCGATTCGGAGAACGGCGCGGTGTTCGCCTATGGCGACGCGGAGCTCTCCGGCTGGATGCTCCTGCCGGCGAGGCTCCCGCCGCTCCGCAACCGGCAGGCGGAGCGGAAGAGGGCGCCCGAGCCGAGCGAAGGCGAGGGGTCGGGAATCTAGGCGGGCTTGGTGCGGCGGGGACGGTCGCGCGGGCGGAGCGGCTCGACGCGCTCGGCGAGGAGGGCGCGCTTCCTGACGTCGACGCGGTAGCGGAACTCGGGCGAGAGGTCGAGCTTGTCGTCAGCGTGGAGGACGCGGAGGGATCGCCGGTCGTAGGTGGCCGGGGCGAAGGAGAGCGCCGCCTTCTCCATCTCGTCCTCGGGGATCGTGCCGCCGGGGCGGGCGGGCACGAACTGGTGGATGTGTACGACCTTGCCGGTGCGCGTCTCGTAGACGAAAGCGGTGCGGGTCGGGGCGATCTCGGTCGGTAGGGCGGGAGCCTTGGCCATCATTCAGGTCCAGTGGCGGATCAGCCAGCGGGCCATGCCCTTGGCCTGGTAGACCTCGACCTTGAAGGTCACGGCGGTGACCTTCTCCCGGAAGACGACCGGGATGAGGTTGGCGCTCGTGGTCTGCTGGTTGGGGAAGTTCTCGACGCCCTTCGAGCTGATGATCTGGGTGATATAGGCGTCGGAGGAGTGGTGCGAGGCGCCGGCCGTCCAGGTGCCGTGAAGGGCGATCTCGCAGAGCGCGGCGTGGCCGTCGACCTGGACGGTCACGCTGTGACTGTGCGGGTCGTCGAAGTCGCGCGCCCACATGCGCCCGAACTGGATCGCGGTGATCGCCATGGCTTCCCCTCCGAGCGAGACGGCGACGGCCGCGCCTTTCGCATGAGGGGCGGAGTCTGGCGCCCGATCGGGGCGGGAAGGAACACCCTCAGGAAGGGGGTATGGCCACGCTCTGGCCTCGACGGCGGGGCGGGGCTAGAGGTTGCGCTCCTGGCCGCGAAGTGACGGAGCTGCGTCTTGAAATACCTCCATACGATGGTGCGGATCACCGACGTCGACGCCTCGCTGCGTTTCTATCGCGATGCGCTGGGGCTCGAGCTGGTGCGGAAACGCGAGTATCCGCAGGGGCGGTTCACGCTCTACTTCCTGGCCGCGCCCGGCGACCCCGAGGCGGAGGTCGAGCTGACCCACAACTGGGACCCGGAGCCCTATACCGGCGGACGGAATTTCGGGCACCTCGCCTACGAGGTGGACGACATCTACGCCGCCTGCCGGCGGCTCGCCGAGCACGGGGTGACGATCAACCGCCCGCCGCGCGACGGGCGCATGGCCTTCGTCCGCTCGCCCGACAACATCTCGATCGAGCTCCTGCAGAGGGGCGAGGCCCTGCCGCCGGCCGAGCCGTGGGCGTCGATGCCGAACGCAGGGGTGTGGTAGGGGGACCCGACTTAACCTCCCCCTTGCGGGGAGGTCGAAATCGCGCAGCGATTTCGGGAGGGGGTCGCGGGCGGCACCGGCAGGGAAGACGCGGGCTTCGCCCGCTACCCCCGCCCGAAGAAGCTCCGCCATAGGCTCCGCGTCTTCGACCTCCCCGCACGGGGGAGGTTAAGATCCTAGGCGCGCGCGAAGGCGCGGAGGGCGCTGGCGAGCGCCCAGGCGACGACCGTGGCGGTGCGGCCCTGGCGGTTCTGGAGGAGGAGGCGCTCGTCGGCGTCGGCGAAGGCCCAGGTCTTGGGGAAGCCCTTGATGTCGCGGTAGCCCGGCGCGTCGGCGGCGGTCCAGTCCCGGCTGAAGGCGTAGTAGCGCCAGGGCTCGGCGTAGCCGGGATCGGTGCGGTTTATGTCCGCGAGACTGGGGCGCCAGTTGAAGAGCGCCAGGAACTCGAAATCGTCGAAGTTCGGATAGGCCTGGTGCTCGAGGCCGTTGGCATGGGCGGGCACGCCCATGTCCTCGACCATGTGCAGCAGCACGCCGAGATAGAAATAGGCTTGCTCCCGGTTGCCGGCGCGGTAGGCGGCGAGCGCATCGGCCCACCAGCCGCGCACGTTGTCGCTGCCGGCATTGGTGCCGCGATGCTCGACGCGCTTCTGCTCGAGGTCGACGCCGTAGAGGACGCCCTCGACCGGGAGCTCGTGCAGCTCGGTGTTGGCGCCGGCGAGGAGCGGGGCGCGATAGAGGGCGACCTCCGGGTAGCGGCCGACCAGCTGGCCGATGGCGTGCTCGGTCAGGTAGCTGTGCGTGGCGTGGGTGGGGTTGAGGCGGCTTTCGCTGTCCCAGGCCAGCGCGCCCGGCGCGCCGAGCAGGAGGAGGGCCGCGAGGATCGGTCTCTTCGGCATGCCCGCTCCCCCCAAAGCGAACAGGGCTGCCGGCCGGGCGGCCGGCGCTAGCGGAAGCGGTAGGTGACGCGACCCTTGTCGAGGTCGTAGGGCGTCATCTCGCAGAGGACCTTGTCGCCGACCAGGACGCGGATGCGGTTCTTGCGCAGCTTGCCGGCGGTGTGGGCGATGATCTCGTGATCGTTCTCGAGCTTCACGCGGAAGGTCGCGTTGGGCAGGAGCTCGGTCACCACGCCCGGGAATTCGAGCAGTTCTTCCTTGGCCATTCTGTCTCCGAAAAGGGGATCCGCCACGGCCATCGGCCGGGGGATCGAAGCGGTCGGGAACCTATATGAATGCGCGGGCGCTGTGAACCAAGGGCGAATGCAAAGAAACGACCCCGCCACTCTTGGTGACGGGGCCGGAAAGTCGGACCAGCAAGGGAGGATGCCGGCCCGGCAAGGTCAGGGAGGACTACAGTCGTAAGCCCGTCGCGCTCATTGCGGCGGCAATGTCACAGTCAGATAGGGCAGGGCGTAGAGGCTGGCCGAGGCTCCGGTGAGAACAAGGAACGCCATGACCCGAAGAAGAAGCCCACGCATTACGATCTACTCCACGTCCCACGCATCAATGGCGAAGATATAGGCGCTGTTCCGGCGTCGATTCGAAAGACACGGAGAGCGTGACATTCTTGCCGCGGCCGGCTTCGCGCCCGTTTCAGCCGACGCGGTGAGCCGTCACTTGTGAGGAGGGGTGGCCCGGCACCGAGGGGTCGTAGGTGCAGCGGAGAACATTGCCGAAATCGGGGTTGTTGGGGGTCACGGATTGCGGGCCGCCGCCCCCGCCGCCG
The DNA here is from genome assembly GCA_020853895.1 of Bauldia sp. GTDB lineage: Bacteria > Pseudomonadota > Alphaproteobacteria > Rhizobiales > Kaistiaceae > JADYYB01. The sequence continues at coordinate 2,187 of JADYYB010000184.1, read as the reverse complement.
AGCGTGCTCGGGGCGCCGATATTGCCGTAGCTGCAGGACAGCGAATCCGCGCTCCACGCCTTGCCGCCGCCGCAGCTGGCGCGGCGGAGATTGATCTCGAGGCGCGCGCTGCCGCTCCGCGACCAGCGCAGCCTGCCTTCGCAGGAGAGGCCGTCGCCGGTGACCTCGTAGCGGTTGGCGTTGCCGAGGCAGAAGGAGACCGTGTAGGGGCCGTCGATGGTCTCGGCGATGCGGTAGCAGTCCCCGCCGCCGCCACTGCCGCCGCCGCCACCCGGGTCGCCCGGGCCGATGATTTGCGGCTGGGCGTTGGCCAGCCCGGCCGAGGAGAGGGCGAAAAGCCCGGCGAGAAAGGCCGACTTGCCGACGCTGACCATCGCTGAACTCCACAGATTCCGATGCGCTGCGGCGTTCACGCGCCGCCCCCCTTGGTTTTCGGATAGGGCGGTCAAGCTGAACCGCACATGAACAAGCTCGAGGTTGGCAGCGGGCAAGGCGCCCGCCGCCCTTCGGAAGGGTCAGGCGCCCTGGACGAAGAGGAACACCTCGCCCTGGTCGTTGATGTCGATGGCGACGACCTTGTCGACCGAGAGGCCGGCGCCGCCGAGGGCCCCCATCAGGACCCCGTTCTCGGAGACGGCCGCGCGGAGGGCGGTGAACTCGCTCTCGTCCTTCTGCAGGGGGGTGGTGAGCGCCGCGCCGTCGGGGCCGTTCATGAGATCGGCGATCGGCACCACGTGGACGGTCGCGCCGCCCTGGACGGCGCCGATGCCGGTGATCTCGGACTGCATGTTGTTGGCGGCGGCGATGACGACGTCGGCGGCCACGGCTGGAGCGCCGGCCGCACCGGGCGCCGCGGCGGCTCCCGGATCCGGCATCGGGACCGGGGCGTTCTGGGCGACTACGAAAGCGGGGCTCAACAGCAGCGCGGCCCCCGCGGCCGCGGCAATGGTCTTCTTCATGGGAGACGACCTTTCAGAGTCGAGGTTTCCCCAGCTCCTCAAGCCAACGCTTCGCCTGCGCCGCTGTTCCGGGGCGAGGGCGGGAGGAGGCGGGCGCCCTTCCGGAGCCGACGGCCGCCTCGTCCCGGCGCGTCGTCTCACGATTTCGGCACTTGCCCGGACGACTCAAACAACTAGCATCGCAGCCGGACCGACCCCACAAACCCAGGCGGACCGATGCGGCCTCAGCGCCGGCTGATCCAAGTTCTCCTCTGCGCGCTCCTTTCAGCGGCCGGCCTCGCGAGCCAGCCGGCGTCGGCGGAGACCGAGGTCGACCTCGAGCTGGTGCTGGCGGTCGATATCTCGCGCTCGATGGATTACGGCGAGGCGGTCACCCAGCGGCGCGGCTATATCGAGGCCTTCCTCCACGCGGAGGTGCTCGACGCGATCCAGTCGGGGCTGCTCGGGCAGATCGCGGTGACCTATGTCGAATGGTCCGGCCCCGGGCTGCAGACGGTGATCGTGCCGTGGATGATCATCGACGGGCCGGCGAGCGGGGAGCGGTTCGGGCAGATCCTCGGCGCGGCGCCCGTCTCGCGCTGGCAGGCGACCTCGATCTCCGACGCGCTCCTCTTCTCCGCCTCGCTCTTCGACGAGAGCGAGTTCACGGCGGTGCGCCAGGTCATCGATATCTCGGGGGACGGGCCGAACAACATGGGCCTTCCGGTCCTGCTGGCGCGCCAGATGGTGCTCGAGCGCGACATCGTCATCAACGGGCTGCCGATCATGATCAACGAGGAGGATCCGTTCCGCGGGCTCTCCCAGGAGCGGCTCGACGTCTATTACGAGGACTGCGTGATCGGCGGGCTGGGCGCGTTCATCGTGGCGGTCGACGACTCCGCCAATTTCGCCGAGGCGATCCGGCGGAAGATGGTACTGGAGATCGCGTCGGCGCCGATCGTCCCGCCGATCCTGACGCCGCGCGCAGGCGTCGACGCGATCCCGGTCCAGAACAACGGCACGCGGATCGACTGCCTGGTCGGGGAGCGCGTGCGCGGCTTCTTCGGACCGTAGCCGGACCGATCGTTGGCCCGGAATCCATGCACCCTAACCTCCCCCTCGAGGGGAGGGCAATCGCATATGGCGGAAGGGACGCGCCCGCTGCCCTTTTTCCCCCTCCCCCTTGTGGGGAGGGTCAGGGGTGGGGGCCGAGCGGCAAGCGAGGCTTGGTCAAGAATCCCACGCTGAT
>JADYYB010000183.1 GCA_020853895.1 Bauldia sp. | reverse complement strand
GCTCGACTCGAAATGCCGGAGGTCGAGCTCGGCGGCGTGCTGCATCAGCTCGACGCTGACCTGGTTGGAGTGCAGCTCGCCGAGGATCGAGTCGGCCAGCGACACTGCCCGGTTGATGAGGTCGGTCACCACCACGACCGCGAATTCGAGCGCGAGATACCCGATCACCCGGTTGAGCCGCCCGGCCTCGAACCAGTCCCCGAGATCGGGACCGGGCGCGGGCAGGCTGGTCTGCAGCACGACCTCGTCGATGATCAGCTTTGCGATATAGAGCGCGATCACCGGCTGCACCGCGCGCAGCACGCGGAGCCCGATGCTGGCGATCGTCAGGAACCGGCTGGTGCGCCAGATCTGCGCCACCAGCCGTCCGAGATGGCGGAGCGTCGCCATCCGCTCGGCGAACGTCGAAGGCCCCAGCGGCGTGCCGTTGTCGCCGACCCGCGGCGGGAGTCTCCCGCCGCCTCGTCCTCCCCCGTCCCGGAAGCTCATCTTGCGCTGAGGTCCTGATTCATTCGCCGGCTAGCCGGAAGGCCCGGCGTTGCGGGCGACGATCCTGGCGGTCGCCGCCCGGCCGGCATCGTCGCCTTCGCACGCCACCCTGGCAAGGAGGCTGATCCGGGCATCCACGACGAGCCTCCTCACGGATGCGCCGGCGCGGGATGCGTCGGGTGGAAGAGCCGCCCCTTCTCGGTCCAGAGAACGAGGGCGAGCGAAACGAGCCCGCACGCCACGAAGCCGATGGTCAGCGGCACGGTCGTGCCGTCGAAGAGCTGCCCGATCAGCGAGCCGATCAGCGCCCCGCCGACCGTGGTGAAGAACCCCTGCACCGACGAGCCGGTTCCCGCGATATGGCCGAGCGGCTCCATCGCCATGGCGCCGAAATTGGAGGCGACGAGGCCGAAGCAGAACATCATCCCGGACTGCAGCACGATGAAGGTCCAGATCGTCTCGTTGCCGGAATAGGCGACGATGGCATGGACCACCGCGAAGGCGATGAAGCCGAGAAGCCCGGCATGGGAGACGCGCCGCGTGCCGGCCTGCTCGACGATGCGCGAGTTGACGAAGGAGGAGATCGCCATCGTCCCCGCGACCACCGCGAAGGCGGTGGTGAACCAGGCCGGCTGGCCGAGCGCGTCAGTGAACACCTGCTGCGAGGAGGCGACGAACCCGAAGAGCGCGCCGAAGGTCGCGGTCGAGGCGAGCATGTAGCCGACGGCGACGCGAGTGGTCAGCGCCAGCTTGAAGGCCGAGACGACGCTCGCCACCGAGACCGGTTTCCGGTCCTCGGCGTGCAGCGTCTCGGGCAGCCGCAGCGCGATCCATATCGCGAGCACGACGCCGACCGCGGCGAGCGCCCAGAAGATCGCATGCCACGGGGCGACCAGCACGATGCCCTGGCCGATGGTCGGGGCGACGATGGGCGCGACCAGGAAGACGATGAAGGCGAGCGACATCACCCGCGCCATCGTGCGCCCCGAATAGGAGTCGCGCACGATCGCGACCGCCAGCACGCGCGTCGAGGCGGCGCCGATCCCCTGGAGGATTCGGGCGATGACGATGGTCTGGAAGGTCGGCGCGAACGCGGCCACGACCGTGAAAAGCGTATAGAGCGCCACGCCCACCAGGAGCACCGGCTTCCGCCCGAACCGGTCGGCGAGCGGGCCGTAGACGATCTGCGCGGCACCGAAGCCGAGGAGATAGGCGGTGATGATCCACTGCCGCTCGTTTTCGCCCGTGAGCCCGAGCGAGGCCCCGATGTCGGGCAGCGCCGGCAGCATCATGTCGATGGAGAGGGCGTTGATCGCCATCATCGCCGCCACCAGCGCGACGAACTCGCGGAAGGTCATGCCCGGATGGGGCGGGGCGGTCGTGGTCGTCGGCTGGGCGGTCATGGGCAGTTCTTTCGGGTCTTCACGGAATGGATTTCGGCCGCCCGGGCTTGCCGGACGGTGAGGAGAGGCGCGACCTCACGGGCCGGGCTGCGCTCCTATTGGCAGAGGATCACCAGCCCGTTGAGGAGGAGGGCGAAGGCCGGCGACTGATACGCCATCCATACGCCTCCGGCGAGGACGAGGGCGAGCCCGCCCGCGATCGCCCGCCACGGGACGCGCGCCATCATGGTCGCGCCTCCACCGCCGCGGCGCGCGCCGGCGCCGCCGGCGTCTCGCGGATCGGGAAGTTGAGGAGCGCGGCGACGAGGCTGAGCGCGATCGAGATGCCCCAGGCGATGTCGTAGGACCCGAACCGGTCGTAGAGCACGCCGCCGAGCCAGCCGCCGAGGAAGGCGCCGATCTGGTGGGAGAGGAACACGATCCCGCCCAGCATCGAGAGGTTCTTGACCCCGAAGAGCGTCACGACCGTCCCGTTGGTCAGGGGCACCGTCGAGAGCCAGAGGAGGCCGAGGAGGGCGCCGAACGCGTAGGCCGAGAACGAGCTCACCGGGAGGAGCACGAAGCCCGCGATGATCACGCCGCGCAGGAGATAGATCCAGCCGAGCATCATCGGCTTCCGGTACCGCCCGCCCCAGAGGCCGGCGTAATAAGTGCCGGCGACATTGGTGAGCCCGATCAGCGCCAGCACCGTCGTCGCCACGCCCGCGCCGATCCCGGCATCGGCCAGATAGGCGGGGAGGTGGACCGAGATGAACACGATCTGGAACCCGCACACGAAGAAGCCGAGGAAGAGGAGCCAGAATCCCCGGTTGCGGATCGCCAGCCGCAGCGCCTCGCCGGCCGTCGGCCCGCTCGCGGCGTTCGTCACGACCGCGCTCCGGTCGCGCTTCTCGAGGAGCACGAAGGAGAGCGGGACGATCGCGAGCGCGGCCAGCGAGAGAAGAGCGAAGCCGCGCGACCAGCCCACCACCTCGATCAGCCCGAAGGTCACCGGAAGCATCACGAACTGCCCGAACGAGCCGACCGCCGTGGCGATCCCGAGGACGAGGCTCCGCCGCTCCGGCGGGGCGCTCCGCCCGATCACCCCGAACATGATCGAGAACGCCGTGCCGCTGAGGCCGAGCCCGACCAGCACGCCGCCCGCCAGCACGAACCCGGTCTGCCCCTGCGGATAGCCCATGAGGACGAGACCGGCCGCGTAGGCGAGGGCGCCCACGAAGGCGACCTTGCCCGCGCCGATCCGGTCGGCGAGCGCGCCGGTGAAGGGCTGCGCGATGCCCCAGACGAGGTTCTGCAGCGCGATGGTGAAGGCGAAGGTCTCGCGCCCCCAGCCGGTGTCGCCGGTGAGCGGCTGCATGAAGAGGCCGAACCCGTGGCGGACGCCGAGCGAGATGAAGAGGACGAGCGAACCGGCGATCAGGATCGCCTGCGGCGTCCGCCAATTCGTGGACCGGGACATGGGAGCTCCAGACCGGGCATGCGCCCGTAAGAAAAGATGCGAAGGAGGATCAGGCGGTGAGGGTGGTGAGGTCCGCGGCGATGCGGAGGAGGGCCTTTCGCTTCTCGGCTCCGAGGCTCGCGGCGAGCCTGGCCTGCGCCTCCTCCCAGAGCGGCGTCGCCGCCTCGATATGCCTGGCGCCCTTGGCGGTGACCTTCACCGTTCGCGTCCGCTCGTCGCTGCCCGGCCCGAGCCGTACCAGTCCCTCGCGGGCGAGCACGCGGAGGTTGCGGCCCAGCGTCGAGCGGTCGAGCGCCGCCGCCTCGGCGAGGGCGGTGATGCTCGGCGCGCCGAGCCGGCGCGCGTGGCGGAGGAGCGCGAACTGCGTCGCCTTGATCCCGGCCGCCTCGAGCGCCTCGTCATAGAGGCTGGTCACCGCGCGGGCGGCTCTCCGAACGGTGCTGCAAAGGCAGGGGTGGGTCTCCATATGTCGGGGGTATATACCCGCATATCCGCACCGGCAAGCGGGCTGGAAGAAGGAATACGACCATGATCGACCGGACGAGAGAACCAGCCGGCGCCGCCCGCACGCCCTCGCATTGGGACATCCTCGGCCTGCCCAAGGGCGGCTCGCCGCGCCTCATCGAGGAGGCCTTCCGGGCGCGCGTGAAGGAGCGCGAACGGGCGGGCGGCGACGCTGGGACCGCCGACCTCATCGCCGCCCGCGCGGCCGCCCTCCGCGAGACGGGCGACTTCGCCGGGTGAGAAGGCCCTGGCCGGAGTCCCGGCCAGGGTCGTGTCACGCTAGTCGATGGCGAAGCAGTAGAAGAGGCCCGCGCCGCCGGTCGCGTTGAGGCTCGGCACGTCGCAGCCGCGGCTCGCATGGGCCGAGTTCCACGAGGTGGTGTTGCCGCCCGACCGGTCGTGATGGCCGAGCATGGCGCTGCCGTTGGCGGTGTTGTTCGTCCAGTTCCCGCAGGTCCGGTCCTCGCCTGTGGCGAGCGCCCGGCCGAGCGAGTCCGAGCCGGTCATGATGTCGTGGATGTTCGGCGTGTCGCCGCGGCCGTTGACCACCCCGCCGGACTCGTTGAGCGCGGTGTCCTTGAAGAGGTAGTTGCGGTCGCGCTCGTAGTCGCCGTGGAGATCGGCGACGTTGGCCGCGATCCGCACGCCGTTGAAATTGTGCCACGGCCCGGTGCCGATGCGGTCGCGTGCGTTGACGACCTCGCCGCCATGCACGGCCTGAGTCGAGAGATAGGCCCGCCACGTGCGGTTGCCCGCGCCGGCCGCCTCGGCGAGCGACTGGCAATGCGCGTCGGCGCCCTCGAGCCCGCCGAGATTGCCTCCGTCCAGCCCGACGCTGGTCACGAAGAAGCGCATCGGCTCGGGCGGTTGCTGCTGTCCGCCGCCCGGCTGCTGCGCCCACACCGCGCTGGCCAGCAGCGCGGCGACGCCGGCCGCCATCAGGATCGTTCCCTTGTTCTTCACCGTCACCTCCCTTTGGTGCCCTCCCGCCGGTCGAAAGCCTAGCCTTCGCGATTTTCGAAGATCAATCGAAACCGGACATGGGGGGTGGGGTAGAGCGGCTGACATTGCCGTGACCGGGGACGCCGGCGCCCGCGAAGCCCAAGCCGCGAGCGTTTTCCGCCTTGCGAAATTCCGTAACCCTAACCCTTCGTTCCCGGTTGTTGCGGGCTGCTCCTGCAACCGCCCGGAAAGCCAGACGCCGCCTTGGCTCCGCGATTAACGGCGTTCCGGGCGATCGATAAAATTTTACGTAATTCGTTTCCGCGGGCTTAGAGCGCGCCGGGCGATAACCTTACGGTCGCCAATCAAGAGCGCGTGTCATGGGCAGGATCGCAGTCGGCTTCTTCGTTTTCCTCTTCACGGTGCTGAGCGTTTCGGCTCGGCCGGCCGAGATCACCTGGACGCTCGTCCACACCTCCGGCGAGGTCTCGGTCACCAATGCCGTCGCCGCCGGCGAGACGCTTCCCCCCGACACCACCATCACCACTGGCCAGGACGGCCGCGCGCTCCTCATCCGCGGCGGGGCGGCGATGCTGATCGGCCCCGGCACCACGATCAGCGTCGACAACTCGAGCCGCTGGATTCTGGAGGAGAGCCGCCACTTCGCCGGGCGCAGCGACGCGGTCGCCCCGGCGGCCGCCGAGCCCAAGCCTTCGACGCCCGACTTCGCGCTGCAGCAGCCGATCCTCGCCGCCGTGGTGAAAGCCTAGCCGCTTTCGCTTCCTCGCGACCCGCCGGAACCGCTTCCGGTCGGAGCCGTTTCTCCTCCACGCAACCAACCGTAGAGGAGGCGAACATGGATTGGAACCGCGTGGAAGGGAACTGGCAGCAGGTCAAGGGCAAGATCAAGGAGCAGTGGGGCAAGCTCACTGACGACGATCTCGACGTGATCGAAGGCCGCCGCGACCAGCTCGAGGGCAAGATCCAGGAGCGCTACGGCTACGCCAAGGACAAGGCGCGCCAGGAGATCGACGCCTGGTACGACCGCCAGCGCTGGGAGCACTAGCCCCTTCCGCAACGACCAGCCGGTGCCCGCCTCCGAAAGGGGGCGGGCATTCTTATGTGTGCCGCCGGGCGAGGATCAGCTCGGCACGGCCACGCACTCGAAGCGGCTGTAGATCGCGTCCCCGCCGTCCGGGGCCATGTCCTTGAGCCAGATGATCCGGATGAACTCGTCGCGCTGCTCGAGGCAGTCCTCGAAGCTGTATTTGTTGGCGTAGGTCTGGACGTGCTCGGTGATCTCCCCGCCCGGGTGCTGGACGGCGAAGACCCAGATCAGCAGCCAGAACGCCGTGCCGTTCATGAAGCCGTCCTCGCGGCCCACGCGGCGCGGTCTGAGGCGAACGCGGCGCCGCTCGATCGGTTGCGGGACGCGCCGTTCTGCACCCTCCACCCATGGCCGGAGTTTAGCCGACCCCGCCTTGCGGTGAAGCCAGCCGCCGGATCGGGTCCGCGAAAGATGTGCGAAAGCGCGCGCCCTGGCCGATTCCCGACGCTACGGCGTGCCCAGCGGCAGCACCAGGCTGGCCACCGTCCCCTTGGCGACCTCGTAGCGGAACTCCCCGCCAAGCGCGTCGGAGATCGTCCTGACGATCCGGCTGCCGAGCCCGGTGCCCTGGATCTTGCCCTCGCCCGCCCAGCCCGGACCGTCGTCGCCCACGGTCAGCCGCGCCATGCCCGGCGCGGCCGCGCGGAAGCCGACCCTGACCGCGCCCGGCGTGCCCGGCGGGTAGGCGTATTTGAAGGCGTTGGTGACGAGCTCGGTGACCACCACGCCGAGCGAGATCGCCCGGTCGGTCGGCACCTCGATCCTCTCGAGGTCGGCGACGATCGTCGCGCCCATCCCTTCCTTCAGCATCGAGGTCTGCAGGTGGTCGAGGAGCCCGTGCAGATATTCGTCGATGGCCACGAACCGGACGTCGCCCGAGGTGTAGAGCCGCTGATGCACCGAGGCGACCGCGAAGATCCGCGACTGCGTCTCGGCGAGCGCGGCCTTGGCGATCGGGTCGCTGACCGATTTCGCCTGCAGCCCGACCAGCGAGGAGACCAGCGCGAGGCTGTTGGCGACGCGATGATTGACCTCGCGCAGCAGGAGCTCGGCGCGGTCGCGCGCGACATGCACCTCACGCTCCGCCGCCTCTTTCTGCGCGCGGAGGCGCGTCTTCTCGACCGCCTGCTGCAGCGCCGCCTCGAGGAAGACGAGGAAGTCCTCGCCCGGCGTCTTCGGCACGAAGTCGCTCGCCCCGGCCTTGAGCGCCGAGACCGCGATGTCCATCTCCGCCGAGCCGGTGACGTAGACCACCGCCGGTCCGCCGCCCGCCTTCGCCAGATCCTTGAGGAAATCGACGCCCGTCCCGGTCGGGAGATTGTGGTCGAGGGCGATCACCTCGATCCCGCCCTCGCGGAGGCGCGCGAGCGCGCCCTCGGCGGTCGGGGCGTGCACGACCTCGAAACCGCGGCGGCCGAGCCTGCGCTGGATCAGCCGCACCAGGGCCTCGTCGTCGTCGACGTAGAGAAGCCGGACCGGCGCCTCGCTCATGGCTACATCGTCTCGGGGACCTGGATGACGGAGAAGAAGAGGCCGAGCTGCCGGGTCGCGTTGGCGAAGCCCTCGTAGTTCACCGGCTTGGTGATGTAGACATTGGCCCCGAGGTCGTAGCAGCGCTGGATCTCGCGGCTGTCGTCGGTCGTGGTCAGCACCACCACCGGCGAGCGCTTGAGATGCGCGTTGCCCTTGATCCTGGCGAGGATGTCGACCCCGGTCATGTCCGGGAGGTTGAGGTCGAGGAGGATGAGGAGATGGCGCCCCGCGCTCACCTCGCCCGACCCGTCCACGCCGAAGAGATGGACGAGCGCCTCCGTCCCGTTGCTGAACGGCACGATCTCGTTGTTCACCCCGGCCCGGCGGATGTTCTTCTCGATGAGGCGGGCATGCCCCTCGTCGTCCTCGATCATGACGATCGTGACCGGCCTCGCGTCGTGGCTCATTTCGCTGTGCTCCCCGATGGCCTGGGCAGATTGCGCGGCAGGTTGACCACGAAGGTCGTGCCCTTGCCCAGCGCTGACTTGACCGTGACGTTGCCGCCGAGGCTGCGCGCGAGGGTCCGCACATGGGCAAGGCCGATGCCTTCTCCCGGCTGATCCTGCGATCCCGAACGCCTGAACAACTCGAACACCCTCTCCAGATCCTGCGGGGCGATGCCCCGTCCATTGTCCTCGACTTCGACGACTACACGGTTTTCCGGTGCGGTTCTGCCTCTTATGACAATGCGCAGCGGGCGGTCCGTGGCGCGGTATTTGACGGCGTTGTCGAGGAGGTTGCCGAAGATCTGCTCGAGCGAGAGCCGGTCGCTCTGGATCGCCGGCACGTCGAGCGCGAGGCTCACCTCGCCCTCGCTCTCCGCCAGCTGGTGATGGATCGACTCGCTCGTCCGCCTGAGGAGCTCGCCGAGCTCGACCCGCTCGGGCTTCAGCACCCGCCGCCCCTCGCGCGAGAGCTTGAGGATCGCGTTGATCAGCCCGTCCATCCGCTTGGTCGAGGAACGGATGAAGCCGATCGCCTCCGGCAGGTCCTCGAGCGCGGCGCGCCGCGCGTCGTCCGTCACCGGATCGGACAGGCCCGCATTCTCCGCGCTGATCGCGGGCGCCGCCTCGAAGGCCGCCTGAACGCTTCCCACGCTCGCCTCGAGCTCGCTGGTGAAGCCCATGATGTTGACGAGCGGGGCGCGGAGGTCGTGCGTCACGATATAGGCGAAGCGCTGGATCTCCTCGTTGGCCTGGGCGAGGTCGGCGGTGCGCTCCTCGACCCGCGCCTCGAGGCCGGCGTTGAGCGCGTCCATCGCCGCGCGCGAGGCGATGATCTCGCGTGTGTAGCGCCACACGGCGAGCGCCGAGCCGCCCACCACCAGCACGATCACCAGCGCGCCGATAATCGACACCCAGCGGAAGAGGTTCGCGTTCCCCCTCTGCTCGGCGACGCCCTCCGCCACCCGCAGATCCGCGTCGCGGATGATGCGCGCGAAGAAGGCGTGCGCCTCGTCCATCAGCGCCTTGCCGCGGTCCGCGGCGACGATCTCGAGCGCCTCGGCGTCCCTCCCTTCGCGCTTGAGCTGGATGGTCACGTCCATCTCGGCGAATTTCTCGTCGATCGTCGTTCCGACACGCGCGATCGACGCTCCAAGCTCGGGATTGCCGGCGAGCACCCGCTGCATCATCTCGAAGTGCGCACGCCATCCTCCCTTGGATGCCGCGTAGGGCACGAGGTAGCTGAGGTCGCCGGTGAGCAGGAAGCCGCGCTGGCTGGTCTCCGCGGTCTGCACCGAGTTGCGGAGATCGACCGCGGCGGTGCGCGCGTCGCGCGCCTGCAGCACCTCGTCGAAATAGGCCTGGCTGCGCGCTCCCAGCCACAGCGTCGCCGCGACGATCGCGAGAAGGGCGAGGAGGCCGACCACGAGGAGGGAGATCGTGGTGCGCGCGAAGATCCGGCTCGAGATCGTCATCGCCGGGGCAGGCATTCTGGGGGCGGCATTCCCCTCACCCTAGCCGATCGGGATTGGCGGTGCGACCGTAGCCGTGGCCGGAGAGGCACACCCTGTTGCCCCGCGGCCCGGCGATCTCTCGGCAAGAAAAAGCCCGGCGCGAGGCCGGGCCGTTGAGAACGCCGCGAGCGTCGGGCGCTAGGCGGGGCTCGCCACCTGGGCGATGACGACCAGGGGGATGGAGCCGGCATGCGTGGCGTTGTAGCTCGCGGCCAGCACCGGGTTCTGCGCGGCGGTGAGCGCCGCGTGGATCAGCGGCTGGAGCGCCGGATTGGCGAGGGCGAGGGCGGCCAGCTGGGCGCCGAAGCTCGCCTGGCCCTGGGTCGAAAGCTGCGAGGCGGCCGCAACCGCGGCAGCCAGCGCCTGGCTGCACGAGTCGAGGCTGATCTGGCACGCCGCGCTGACCTGCGCGGCGAGCGCGTCGGCGGTGATTCCCTGGGCGC
>JADYYB010000182.1 GCA_020853895.1 Bauldia sp. | reverse complement strand
CTGACGGGGAGGGTATTGCCCTGGCTCTGGGGCGCGACGGGCATCGCCATCGCGATCGCCCTCTATCTGGGCCTTTTCGTCGCCCCGGCCGACGCCGTGCAGGGCGAGGTCGCGCGCATCCTCTTCATCCACCCGCCGGCCGCCTGGCTGGCCATGGGCTGCTACGGCGTGATGTCGGTGGCCGCGCTCGGCACGCTGGTCTGGCGCCATCCTCTCGCAGATGTGACCCAGAAGGCCGCGGCCCCGATCGGCGCCGCCTTCACCCTCATCGGCCTCGTCACCGGCTCGATCTGGGGCCGCCCGACCTGGGGCACCTACTGGGTGTGGGACGCGCGGCTGACGTCGTTCCTCATCCTCTTCATCATGTATCTCGGCCTCATCGCCGTCTGGCGCGCGGTCGAGGATCCGGGGCGGGCCGCGCGCGCGGTCTCGGTGCTGACCCTCGTCGGCTCGATCAACCTCCCGATCATCTATTTCTCGGTCCACTGGTGGAACACGCTCCACCAGGGCGCGAGCCTGATCACCGCCGAAGGGACGCGCATCCACCCCGCCCTCCTCCAGGCGCTCCTCGCCATGATGCTCGGCGCGACGCTCCTCTTCGTCTCCCTCCTCATCGCCGCGATGCGCACCGAGATCCTGCGGCGGCGAGTCCGTTCGCTGCGTCTCTCGGCGGCCGGCGCGGTGAGCTAGGCCGATGTTCTGGGATCGCTACAACGGCGGCTACATCCTCGCCGCCTACGGCCTCACCCTTCTCATCGTGCTCGGGCTGATCGCGTGGATCGTGCTCGACGGCAAGCGCCAGCGCCAGCACCTCAAGGACCTCGAGGCGCGCGGCATCCGCCGCCGGTCTGACCGGACCGCCGCACGGCAAGCGGACGTCGCCAATGGTTGACGAGACGCAAGGCAGCGCGCCCGCGACCGCCCGCTCCGGCTCCAGCCGGATGCGCGCGCTCGTCCTCGTCCCGCTCGGCGTCTTCCTCGCGCTGGCCGTCGTGTTCTTCGTCCGCCTCGAGTCGGGCGGCAACTCGTCGGTCGTGCCGTCGGCGCTGATCGGCTCGCCGGTGCCCGAGTTCGCCCTTTCCCCCGTCGAGGGCCTGACGCGCGAGGGCGCTCCCCTCCCCGGCCTCGCCCGGGCCGACCTTCTCGGCAAGGTCACGCTGGTCAATGTCTGGGGCTCGTGGTGCGCGCCCTGCCGGGCCGAGCATCCGCTGCTGATGGACCTTGCCGCGGACGGCCGCTTCGGGGTCGTGGGGATCAACTACAAGGACCGCCCCGAGAACGCGCGCCGTTTCCTCGGCCAGCTCGGCAACCCCTTCTCGGCCGTCGGCGCGGACCCCAATGGCCGGACCGCCATCGACTGGGGCGTCTACGGCGCGCCCGAGACCTTCGTGGTCGGCGCCGACGGCACCATCCGCTTCAAATGGGTCGGCCAGCTCACGCCCGAGATCGTCCAGACCCACCTCATGCCCGAGGTCGAGAAGGCCCTCGCCGGCGACTAGGCCGCCCACATCCTTGTCATTGCCGGGCTTGTCCCGGCAACCCCATGAACACCGACGGTCGAGGGTGGATCGCGACCGCTCGTGGCTATGGGTCGCCGGAACGAGTCCGGCGATGACAAGAATAGGTGCGAAACGAACGCCTACGCCGAGGGCTTCCCCAGCAGCCCGCCGTCGAGCGATTCCCGGTTGATCAGCGGGAGCTGGCTGAAGGTGAAGAGGAGGGTCAGCGGCATGATGCCGAACACCTTGAAGCTCACCCAGGTGTCGGTCGAGAAGTTGCGCCACACGACCTCGTTCAGCACCGCCAGCACCAGGAAGAAGATCCCCCAGCGGAAGGTCAGCGTCCGCCAGCCATTGTCGGTGAGCCGGAACACCGAGTCGAAGACGTAGCCGAGAAGCGAGCGTCCGAAGGCGAGCCCGCCGAGGAGGATCGCGCCGAACAGCGTGTTCACGATCGTCGGCTTCATCTTGATGAAGGTCTCGTCCTGCAGCCACAGCGTGAGCCCGCCGAACACCAGCACCACGATGCCGCTCACCACCGGCATCACCGGCAGGCGCCGGGTCAGCGCGTAGGAGATGGCGAGCGCGATCACCACCGCGCCCATGAAGAGCCCGGTCGCCCAGAAGAGCCCGGCGCGCGTATTGGCGAAGAAGAAGATGCCGAGCGGCCCGAGCTCGAGCACGAGCTTGAGGAGCGGGTTCAGCTCCTTCTTCTCGACGGCGCGTTCGGGCGTGTTGGGGGCGGCTTCGAAAGTCATGACGGTCTCCGGTCTCGCGCGATCATAGTCCGGCGATCGCGCGCGCGAAATCCTTGGCGGCGAACGGCTCCAGATCGTCGGCCTGCTCGCCGACGCCGATGAAGTGGACCGGCAGCCCGTACTTGGCGGCGATGGCGACGAGGATGCCGCCGCGCGCGGTGCCGTCGAGCTTGGTCATGGCAAGGCCGGTGACGCCGGTCTTCTGCGCGAACACCTCCACCTGCGAGAGTGCGTTCTGGCCTGTCGTCGCGTCGAGGACGAGGAGCACGGTGTGCGGCGCGCTGGGGTCGAGCTTCCTGATGACGCGGATCACCTTCTCGAGCTCGGCCATCAGCTCGCTCTTGTTCTGAAGCCGGCCGGCCGTGTCGATGAGGAGAAGGTCCGCGCCCTCGGCCCTGGCCTTGGAGAGGGCGTCGTGCGCGAGGCCGGCCGAGTCGGCGCCCGCCTCGCGCGCCACGACCGTCGCGCCCGTGCGCTCGCCCCATATCTTGAGCTGGTCGATGGCCGCCGCGCGGAAGGTGTCGCCGGCGGCGAGCACGACCTTGAGCCCGGCCCTGGCGCTCTTCGACGCGAGCTTGCCGATGGTCGTGGTCTTGCCGGTGCCGTTGACGCCGACCACCAGCACGACATACGGCTTGGCGTTCGGGTCGATGAGGAGCGGCTGCGCGACCGGCGCCAGCACCTTCTCGACCTCCTCGGCGAGCACCGCCTTGACCTCCGCGTCGGAGATGTCGCGGTTGAAGCGCCCCTGACGCAGCGCCTCGGCGATGCGCGCGGCGGTGACGACGCCGAGATCGGCGCGGATGAGGACGTCCTCGAACTCCTCGAGCGTGGCCGCGTCGAGCTTCCGTTTGGTGAAGACCGAGCTGATCCCCTCGCCGAGCGCGGAGGAGGAGCGCGCCAGCCCCTGCCGGAGGCGCTGGAACCAGCCGGAGCGCTCGGCCGGCTTGGCGGGCTCGGATGGCGGGGCAGCCGGGTCCGGCTCGGCCGCGTCGCTGAGCGGCGGGACGTGCGTCGTTCCTTCCGGCTGCGGCTCGAGATGCTCGGCCGCCGGCGGCGGCTTGGCCGCGCCCCCGAACACCCTCGAAAAGATCCCGCGCTTGGCCTCGGCCATTTATGCTGCCTCTCGAATTCTCTCCGCGACGAGCGTCCGCCCGTTCCGCGCCGTCATGCGAGCCTCGACCACCGTTCCCGGGACGCCGTCGATCGCGGCGGTGATGAAATGCTCCGTCAGCCCGCTGCCGCCGCGCTCGACCAGCACCGCGCGCGTCGTCCCGACCTCGCGCTCGAGCCGCGAGCCAAGCGCCCGCTCGCCCGCCTCGCGGAGCCGCGCCGCCCGCTCTTTCACGGCCGCGCGGTCGACTTGCGGCATGCGCGAGGCTGGCGTCCCCGGCCGCGGCGAGAACGGGAAGACATGGAGATGGGTGAGCCCGCAGTCTTCGACAATGGCGAGCGAGTTCCGGAACGCCGCCTCGTCCTCGGTCGGGAAGCCGGCGATGAGGTCCGCGCCCAAGGCCACGTCGGGCCGGAGCCGGCGCACGGCGTCGGTGAAACGGACCGCGTCGGCGCGGCCGTGCCGCCGCTTCATGCGCTTGAGGATGAGGTCGTCCCCCGACTGCAGCGAGAGATGGAGATGCGGCATCAGCCGCTCCTCCTCGGCGATCGCAGCGATCAGCTCGGCATCCGCCTCGATCGAGTCGATCGAGGAGAGGCGGAGCCGCGCCAGCTCAGGCGCCTCGCGAAGGATCGTCCGCACCAGCCGCCCCAGCCGCGGCTGATCGGGCAGATCGAGGCCGTAGGCGGTGAGGTCGACGCCGGTCAGCACGACCTCGCGGTACCCCACCTCGACCAGCGTTCGCACGTCGGACACGACATCCCCGAGCGGCACCGACCGCGAATTCCCGCGCCCGAACGGGATCACGCAGAATGTGCAGCGATGATCGCATCCGTTCTGCGCCTGCACGAACGCCCGGCTCTGCCGCCTGATCGCCCCCACCGGATGCCGCGCCGCCACCCGGGCGCCCATGATGTCGCCGACCCGCACCCTCGCACCGGCATGGCCTCCGTTGCTGAAGAAGGACGTCGCCATCGGCGGTACATCCTGGCCCTCTTCACCTCTCCCCGGCGGGGAGAGGTCGGTATCCCGGCTCGCCGCAGGCGAGGCGGGATCCGGGTGAGGGGGCTCAGGGCTATCAGGACGGAACTCCATTCCCCGCACCCCATCCGGAGAGCGCGGAGCCCCCTCACCCCGGCCCTCTCCCCGCCGGGGAGAGGGGGAGGGTCGGCGGATGTCATCTCGGTGGATCGGGTCCAAGTCCCGGCTTCTCGGCGCCAGCATCGCGTAGCTTTCCGCCTGCAGCTTCTCCTCGTTGCCGAGGACCAGTGCCACTTCCGGCATCGCAGCGAACAACGCCGGCTCGATCTGCGCGGCGCAGCCCGTAACCACGATCGGCCGCCCCGGCTGCGCGCGGAACGCCCGCCGCACCGCCTGGCGCGCGTCGCGCACCGCCTCGCTGGTCACCGCGCAGCTGTTGATCACCACGGCCTCGGCCAGCCCCGCCTCCGTGGCGCGCGTGCGCGCGACCTCGGACTCGAGATGGTTCAGCCGGCACCCGAAGCTGACGACATCGATCATGGGCTCGGCCTATAGATCGCGGCGTCGGCCGTCAAAGGCGATGCCTAGAGTGCAATGAACTGAGGTAACCTCCCCCTCTGAGGGGGAGGTTAGAGTCCACGACTCGGCGCGTCCTCGTCGCAGCCTAGAAGCCGTAATAGAACCGCCACATGTCGATGCTGCCGTCCTCGTTGGCCGCCGACACCAGCACCTTCCGCGCCTCCAGCACCCATTCGTCGAGGTCGACTTCCCCGCTCCGGTCGAAGTCGAAACGCGCGAAGCGGTGCGCGATATCGGCGTTGGCGCGATCCGCCCACTCGGCCGCCGTCAGCACCCTGTCGCCGTCCGCGTCGTAGAGCAGGAACCGGCGCCCGCTCGCCCGCGCGAAGTCGTCCTCCGGGAGCGAGGTCTCGGCCGCCGCAAAGCGCGCCCGCTCGCCCGCGACAGCTTCCTCGACGGTCAGCGATCCGTCGCCGTTGGCGTCGGCCGCGGCGAAGGCGGCGTCATCCGCCCATGGCTCCAAACTCGGCCCCGCCTGCGGGGTCCGCGTCGGCGGCAGCTCGCCGCTGAACACCGCGTTCCCCTCGCACCCGGCCCACGATTCCTCCGTGAGGTTGTTGTTCGCATTCTTGGGGAGGTTGGCGAACTCGGACTGGATAGTGAGGAGCGCGTCGCGCCGGCTGATCGGCCCGTCGCCGTCGCGATCGATCGAGATCCACGCCTGCGCGCACCCCTCGGGGCTGTCGGCGACGATGAAGCCGAGACCGCCCGGTCGCCCGCCCGGCGGACCGCCGTCGCCGAACGGGCGGGAGATCGGCGCCTGCGCGCTCGCCGCGCCGCCCATGAGCGCCAAGAGGCCCGCGACGATCACGATACGCGAACGCGGAGGGGCCATCGCCTAGGCTGCCACCAGGCGCGTCGGGTCGATGATCCCCTCGTGCTCGAAGGTCCACGGGCCGGTCATCAGCACGTGGTCGTCGCTCTCGCGCCATTCGATGAGGAGCGGCCCGCCCGGCAGCGTGACGGTCACCCGCCGCCCCGTCCGCTTGGTGCGCGCGCCCGCGACCGCCGCCGCGCACGCGGCCGAGCCGCAGGCCAGCGTCAGCCCGGCGCCGCGCTCCCACACCTTGAGCCGGATCGCGTCCGGCCCCTCGACCTTGGCGAGCGAGATGTTCGCCCGCTCGGGGAAGATCGGGTGGTTCTCGAGGAGCGGCCCGAACCGGCCGAGATCGTAGGCCTCCACGTCCTCGACCCAGAAGATCGCGTGCGGGTTGCCCATGTTGACCACGCTCGGGCTGTGCAGGATCGGCTTGTCGATCGGCCCGATCTGCAGCTCGATGGCGCGCGTGTCGCGGAACTCCTCGGCGAGCGGGATCTCGTCCCAGCGGAAGCGCGGCTTCCCCATGTCGACGGTGATGAGGCCCTCGCCCGAGCGCCATGCCGGCTCGAGCCCTGCCGAGGTTTCGAAGAGCAGCCGGTCGCGGCCGCTCTCCTCCATCAGCACGGCGGCGACGCAGCGCGAGCCGTTGCCGCACACCGCCGAGAGCGAGCCGTCGCTGTTGAAGATGCGGAGATAGGCGTCCGTGCCCTGGGCGCGCGGCGGCAGGATCGCCATCAGCTGCTCGAAACGGGTCTCCGGCTCGGCGGCGAGCTCGCGCGCGAGCTCCGGCGTGATCGTGCCGCCCTTGCGGAGATCGACGACCAGGATCTCGTTGCCGAGACCGTTCATCTTGCGAAAATGGATGGGAGTGTCGCGCATCTCGTCCGAAATAGCCCGTTCAGCCGGGCCGAACATAGGACCTTCGGCCAATCACACAAGCCGCCCTGCGTAAATAGCTGGGATGGGCTGCGTGCCCAACATTGCGGCATGGGTGGGGCTTGGTTAAGACTGCGGACCGCAAGCGGGCCGGAGAGCAAGCATGAATGGACTAGCCCGGCCGAGCCAGCGGCCGCTGTCGCCCCACCTGCAAATCTACCATTTCTATTTGACCATGGTGATGTCGATCCTGCATCGCATCACCGGCGCCGGGCTCTATGTCGGCACGATACTGGTCGCCATCTGGCTGGCCGCCGCCGCTTTCAGTCCTTCGGCCTTCGCGACGGTCAACGGGGCCTTCGGCACCTGGCTCGGCCAGCTCGTGCTCTTCGGCTATACTTGGGCCTTTCTGCACCATCTCCTCGGCGGCCTCCGCCACATGGTGTGGGACGTCGGCGCCGGCCTGACGCGCGGGCCGCGCAACGCGCTCTCCCTCGCAACGGTTCTCGGCTCGGGAGGATTCACGCTCCTCCTCTGGGCCGTCATCCTCTTTACGCGCTGACGATTCCGTGAGCTCGTTCACCACCCCGCTCCGCCGCGTTCTTGGCCTCGGCTCGACCCATTCGGGCACCGAGCATTATTGGCGTCAGCGCGTCACCGCCATCGCCAACGTCGTCCTCCTCGGCACGCTCCTCATCCTGGTCGTGGGCCTTGCCGGCAAACCGGAAGCGGAGATCATCGCCACGCTCGGCTCCCCGCTCGTCGCGATCCTCCTCCTCGCCGGGCTCCTTTCCGCGCTCTATCACATGCATCTCGGCATGCAGGTCATCATCGAGGACTACGTGCATGGCGAGACCGCGCGCCTTGTCCTTCTCCTCGTGAACATTTTCTTCCCGCTCGGCATCGGCTTCGTCTGCGTGCTCGCCGTCCTGAGGCTCAGCCTCGGTGCTTGATCGGTCTCCCTCCCCGGCTGCCTCCTCGCTGAACGGGCGCGCCTATAAATTCGTCGACCACACCTTCGACGTGGTCGTGGTCGGCGCCGGCGGCGCGGGGCTAAGAGCCGCGCTCGGCTGCAGCCAGGCGGGCCTCAAGACCGCGTGCCTGTCGAAGGTCTTCCCCACCCGCAGCCACACTGTCGCCGCGCAGGGCGGCATCGCTGCCGCGCTGGGCAACATGGGGCCGGACGACTGGCGCTGGCACATGTACGACACGGTGAAAGGGTCGGACTGGCTCGGCGACCAGGACGCCATCGAGTATCTCTGCCGCGAGGCGCCGGCCGCCGTTTATGAGCTCGAGCACTGGGGCGTCCCCTTCTCGCGCACGCCCGACGGCAAGATCTACCAGCGCCCGTTCGGCGGCATGACCACCAATTTCGGCGAGGGCGAAGCGCACCGCACCTGCGCCGCCGCCGACCGCACCGGCCACGCCATCCTCCACACGCTCTACGGCCAGGCGCTCCGCTACGGGGTGGATTTCTTCATCGAGTATTTCGCGATCGACCTCATCATGGAGGACGGCGTCTGCCGCGGCGTCACCGCGCTCTGCATGGAGGACGGCACCCTCCACCGCTTCCGCGCCCACGAGGTGATCCTCGCCACCGGCGGCTACGGGCGCATCTATTTCTCCTGCACCGCCGCGCACACCTCGACGGGCGACGGCAACGGCATGGTGCTGCGCGCCGGCCTCCCGCTCCAGGACATGGAGTTCGTGCAGTTCCACCCCACCGGCATCTACAGCGCCGGCTGCCTGATCACCGAGGGCGCGCGCGGCGAGGGCGGCTATCTCACCAACTCCAAGGGCGAGCGCTTCATGGAGCGCTACGCGCCGCACGCGCACGACCTCGCCTCGCGCGACGTCGTCTCGCGCGCCATCACCATCGAGATCAGGGAGGGGCGCGGGGTCGGCAAGCTCGGTGACCACATGAACCTCCACATCGAGCATCTCGATCCGAAGGTGATCCACGAGCGCCTGCCCGGCATCACCGAGTCCGCGCGCATCTTCGCCGGCGTCGACGTGACGAGGGCCCCGATCCCCGTCCTGCCGACGGTCCACTACAACATGGGCGGCATCCCCACGAACCATCACGGCGAGGTCCTCACCAAGGTCGGCGGCGACGCCGACGTGGTGGTCAAGGGCCTCATGGCCGTCGGCGAGGCCGCCTGCGTCTCGGTGCATGGCGCCAACCGCCTCGGCTCGAACTCGCTGGTCGACCTCGTCGTCTTCGGACGGGCCGCCGCGATGCGCTGCGCCGCCCTCATCGAGAAGGGCGAGCTGCACCGCGACCTCCCGCCCGGCGCGGGCGACGACTCCCTCGCCCGCCTCGACCGCTTCCGCTACGCCAAGGGCGGCTCGTCCACCGCCGAGCTGCGCCTCAGGATGCAGCGCGTGATGCAGTCCAACTGCGCGGTCTTCCGCACCGGCGAGATCCTCGACGAGGGCCACAAGCTGATCCACGAGGTGTGGTCGGCGACCGACGACATCCGCACCACCGACCGCTCGCTGATCTGGAACTCCGACCTCATCGAGAGCCTCGAATACGACAACCTCATCCTCCAGGCGGTGACCACGATGGACTCGGCCCGCTACCGCACCGAGTCGCGCGGCGCCCACGCCCGCGAGGATTTCCCGGCCCGCGACGACCAGAACTGGATGAAGCACACGCTGTCCTTCGCCGACCAGGACGCCCGCTCCGTGCGCCTCGACGACCGGCCCGTGCACACCTACACGCTGACCAACGAGGTCAGCTACATCAAGCCGGCCCCGCGGGTTTACTAGTCATGGTCGCCTTCACCCTCCCCCGGAACTCGAAGGTCCAGAAAGGCAAGGTCTGGGACCGCCCCTCGGTGAAGGACGAGGGCCGGCTGAAGGAGATCCGCGTCTATCGCTGGGACCCGGACGAAGGCGGCAACCCGCGCATCGACATTTTCTTCGTCGACCTCGACGACTGCGGGCCGATGGTTCTCGACGCGCTCATCAAGATCAAGAACGAGACCGACCCGACGCTGACCTTCCGCCGGTCGTGCCGCGAGGGCATCTGCGGCTCGTGCTCGATGAACATCGACGGGGTCAACACGCTGGCCTGCACCCGCGCGCTGGACGAGCTCAAGGGCGCGGTGAAGATCTACCCGCTGCCGCATCTGCCGGTGATCAAGGACCTCGTCCCCGACCTCTCCAATTTCTACGCCCAGCTCGCCTCGATCGAGCCCTGGCTGCAGACCAAGACCCCGGCGCCCGAGCAGGAATGGCGCCAGAGTCCTGACGACCGGCAGAAGCTCGAGGGCTATCAGGAGTGCATCCTCTGCGCCTGCTGCTCGACCGCCTGCCCGAGCTATTGGTGGAACGGCGAGCGCTATCTCGGCCCCGCGGTGCTGCTGCAGGCCTATCGCTGGCTCATCGACTCGCGCGACGAGGCCACCGGCGAGCGCCTCGACGGGCTCGAGGACCCCTTCAAGCTCTACCGCTGCCACACCATCCTCAACTGCGCGCAGACCTGCCCCAAGGGCCTCAACCCCGCCAAGGCGATCGCCGAGATCCGCAAGATGATGATCGAGCGCCGGGTGTAGGCTCCGGCGAGGCATCGCACGGCGACGCACAAGCTGGTAGGCTGGCCTCTCCAGCGATGGTCTTGGAGACGCGGATGAAAACCGCTGTTCTGCCTGCCCTTCTGTCCCTTGCGGTCTCGCTGATCCCTGCCGTTTCACACGCCGGCCCCGCTGAACTCGAGGAAATCCGCCGCGGCTGCCTCGCCCAGATCGGCGCCCGCTGCGACTGCATCGTGCAGTCGGCGACCAGCCTCACCGACCGGGAGCAGGCCTATGTGGCGGCGATGTTCTCGCAGGATCCCGCCCGGCTCCAGCCGCTCGTCATGAGCATGAGCCAGACGGAGCTCGGCAACGCCAACGGCTTCTTGCGATCGAGCGCCCTCGCCTGCACGAGCGGCGCCCGCTAGCGCGGGCGCATCGCTGCGTTACCGGTAAGCCGGCCTTAACGCTGCCCGGCCAAAATCGTGGGCCATGCAGGATATCTCCTCGCCCGAGGCGGATCGGTCACCGTCCCTCCCCGCCTCGCATGGCCCGCTCTGGCTCTGGGGCCTCGCCGCCCTCGTCGTCCTCAGCGCGGCGATCGTGGTCGGCGCCTGGATGGCCGGCACGCGGATGCGCGGCGCCGCCACGACCGTCGTTTCCGCGCCCGCGCCCGAGGCACTCGTTCCCGACCCCGCCGCGGCCCTCGCCGAGGCGCGCGCCGCCCTGGCATTGCGCGAGGCGGCCGCCGCCGAGGGCGACGCGATCGCCCAGTACGAGGTCGGTCTCGCCTATCTCGAGGGCGCGCTCGTCCCGCCCGACACCGACCGCGGCATCGACCTCATCCGGCGCGCGGCGGCCCAGGACTACATCCCCGCGATGATGGGCCTTGCCGAGGCTCTCGCCAGCCGCGTCGCCGACGGAACGGCCGATCCTGCGGAAGTTTTCGCCGCCCTCGACCGGGTCATCGCCAACCCGCCCGACGATCGCCTGCTCGGCATCGCCCACGAATTCTACGGCCGCTATCTGCGCGACGTGCTGCCCGAGGCCCGCCGCGATCCGGCCCGCGCGGTCGACCATTTCGTCGCCGGCCTCGCCGCCGGCAACCTCATTCTCGCGCGCCTGATCGGCGACGCCTACCGCACCGGCGAAGGCCGTCCCGCCGATCCGGTCACGGCCTACGCCTACTACAAGGCCGCCCAGCCCATCCTCCCCGATCAGCTCGGCCCGACGATCTACGCGCTGGAGACTTCGCTCTCCCCGCCCGACCTCGAGCGCGCGGCGGCGCTCACGCTTCCCGAGCTCCTCGCCCGCGAGCCCGGCATCCGGCCATGAGCCGGAACCCGCCTTCAGCGCTTCCGCGGCTTGGCCTTGCCGAGCGGATTGTTGTCGGCGCTGCCGTCGGCCTGCGGCCCCTTGTTGCGGTGCGGCGTGGAATAGGCCGGCGGATCGCTGGCCGGGAAGCTCTCGTCCAGCGCCTCGTCGATCTCGGCCTCGCGGTGGCCGTCTTTCCCTTGCCCACCCTCGGCCGGCGGACGGGTCTTGCTGGTCGGAGCCGACATCGTTGAACTCCCCTCGCGCTCTGAAATGGCACAACAGCCGACGCCTGACCGGCCGAAAGGTTGCATTGTCAAAGGCGGCCGAGCCGCGCTATGCCCTTTCCTTGCCTGAAATGCGTCGCAGATAGTCTAGCCGGAAGTGACGCACGGGTCGTGGCGGGGGCTGCGTAACGAGTGGGAAGACCGATCATGGTGTTCGTCAAGTCCGCGCCGGTCCTTGCCTTCGCGGCCCTTTTGAGCGGCTGCAGCGGTTTCGGGGCGATCAGTCTCCCCGGCTTCGGCGGCGATCAGGCCACCGCCGCCAACCAGCCCAGCCCCGGCAACGCCGCGCCGGCCGGCGTGGTCGAGACCACCGAGCTTCCCCCGCTCGCCGGCCAGTCCGAGGGCGCCGACCCCTTCCTCTATCCCGACACGCAGGTCGCCGCGGCGAATCCCTGGCCGCCCACCGACCCCGCCATGACCGCCGGAACGCCGGCGGCCCCGGGCGACCTCGCCCTGATGTCGGCGACGCCGGGCGCCGGCGGCGCGGCGGCCGAGATCGGCCGGCCCGACCTCCTCGGCGCCTGGACGCTGACGGACGGGACCGAGTCCTGCGAGCTCTTCATGACGCTCACCAGCTGGACCGGCGGCTACCGCGCCTCGACCCGCGGCTGCACCTCGACCACGCTCGCCTCGATCGCCGCCTGGGACCTCAACGGCCAGCAGGTCGTGCTCGCCGGGCCGGAGGGCGTCGCGGTGGCCCGGCTCTACTCCTCGGGCTTCAACCGCTTCGACGGCCAGACCGAGGCCGAGGCCGCCACGGTCAGCTTCTTCCGCTGACCTTTCCGCATCGTCGCTATGCGCTTGCGCGGCCGGAGCGAACCGGCTAGCCGTTCCCGCGCGTTCTGAAGCCAATAAGAAAAGGGGGAATGGACGACCATGGCGCGAGCCAAGATCGCCCTCATCGGTGCCGGACAGATCGGCGGCACGCTGGCCCACCTCGTTGCGCTGAAGGAGCTGGGCGACGTCATCCTCTTCGACGTCGCGGAAGGCATCCCCCAGGGCAAGTCCCTCGACCTCAACCAGGCCGCTTCGCTCGCCGGCAGCCCGACCGGGCTCGCCGGCGCCAACAGCTACGAAGCGATCGCCGGCGCCGATGTGTGCATCGTCACCGCCGGCGTGCCGCGGAAGCCCGGCATGAGCCGCGACGACCTCCTCGGCATCAATCTCAAGGTCATGGAAGCGGTCGGCGAGGGCATCAGGAAATACGCCCCCAACGCCTTCGTCATCTGCGTGACCAACCCGCTCGACGCGATGGTCTGGGCGCTGCAGCGCTTCTCCGGCGTGCCCTATGAGCGCGTGGTCGGCATGGCCGGCATCCTCGACGGCGCGCGCCTCAGATATTTCATCGCCTCCGAGTTCTCGGTCGCGCCCGAGGACGTCAGCGCATTGGTCATCGGCAGCCATGGCGACGCGATGGTGCCGGTGCCGCGCTACACCACCGTCGGCGGCATCCCGCTTCCCGACCTCGTCCGCATGGGCTGGACCACCGAATCGCGCGTCGAGGAGATCCTCGCCCGCACCAAGGGCGGGGGCGCGGAGATCGTCGGCCTCCTCAAGACCGGATCGGCCTTCTACGCCCCGGCGCATTCCGCGATCGAGATGGCCGAGGCCTATCTCAAGGACCAGAAGCGCGTCCTTTCCTGCGCCGCGCATCTTCGCGGCCAGTACGGCGTCCGCGACCGCTATGTCGGCGTGCCGGTGGTGATCGGCGCGGGCGGCGTCGAGCGCATCATCGAGCTCGAGCTGACCGAGAGCGAGCGGGCCGAGTTCGAGAAGTCGGTCGCCGCCGTCGAGGGCCTCGTCGCGGCCTGCACCACGCTCGCCCCGTCGCTGGTCCAGTAGCGTGGACCTCCACGAGTTCCAGGCCAAGGCGCTTCTCCGCGGCTACGGCGTGCCCGTCCCGCGCGGCATCGTCGCCGCCAGCGTTGAGGCCGCGCGCAAGGCCGCTGCCGAGCTCGGCACGCCGGTCGTCGCGGTCAAGGCGCAGATCCATGCCGGCGGCCGCGGCAAGGGCCGCTTCAAGGAGCCCGAGGCCGGCAGCGGCGGTGGCGTCCGCCTCGCCCGCTCGCCGAGCGAGGCGGCCACCGCGACCGACCAGATGCTGGGCCGCACGCTGGTCACCGCGCAGACCGGCGCGATCGGCCGGAAGATCCGCCGCG
>JADYYB010000181.1 GCA_020853895.1 Bauldia sp. | reverse complement strand
TCACGCTGTGGACGCCGTGGAACAACCCCGGCGACAAGGAGCAGTGGGAGAGCGTGTGGCGCTATTTCGAGGAGGCGACCGGCGTCGACGTGCAGGCCGGCTCCTCGCCCAATTACGAGGAGCAGGCGCGCATCGACATCGCCGCCGGCTCCCCGCCGAACATCCTCATCCTGCCGCAGCCGGGGTTGCTCGCCGACTTCGCCGCGCAGGGCGCGCTGGTCCCGCTCGGCGAGGAGACGGCGACCTGGCTCGAGGAGAACTACGCGGCCGGCTCGTCATGGGCCGCGCTCGGGCAGTTCGAGGGGCCGGACGGGGCGGTCGCGCAGTACGGGCTCCCGTACAAGCAGGAGGTGAAGAGCTTCGTCTGGTACTCGCCCGACAATTTCGCCGAGAACGGCTACGAGGTGCCGACCACGATGGAGGAGCTCCTCGCCCTCACCGACCAGATGGTCGCCGACGGCAACACGCCGTGGTGCATCGGCATCGAGTCGGGCGGGGCGACCGGGTGGCCGGCGACCGACTGGGTCGAGGACCTCATGCTCCGCAACTTCGAGCCCGAGGTGTACGACCAGTGGGTGACCAACGAGATCCCGTTCGACGATCCGCGCGTCGTCGAGGTGCTGACCTTCTTCGCCAACATCGTGACCAATGACGACATGGTCGCGGGCGGCACGGCCGCGGTGGGCAGCACGCATTTCGGCGACGCCCCACTCGGCCTCTTCGCGGTCCCGCCGGACTGCTTCCTGCACCGCCAGGCCTCGTTCATCGCCTCCTTCTTCCCGGAGGGGACGGTGGCCGGCGAGGACTACGACTTCTTCTACATGCCGGCCTACGAGTCCAAGGACCTCGGGCGGCCGATCCTCGGCTCGGGGAACCTTGCCACGATCGCCCGGGACAGTCCGGCGGCGCACGCCTTCATCGAGTTCCTGCAGACCCCGCTGGCGCACGAGATCTGGATGGCCGCGCCGAACTCAGCCTTCCTCAGCGCGCACACCGGCGCCAACACGGACGTCTATTCGAGCGAGGCGCTCCGCGACCAGGGGGAGATCCTCCTCAACGCCACCACGTTCCGCTTCGACGGCTCGGACCTCATGCCCGGCCCGATCGGCGCGGGCGCGTTCTGGACGGGCATGGTCGACCTCGTGAACGGCAAGCCGCCCGCGGACGTGGCCGCGCAGATCCAGGGCGCCTGGGACACGCTGCGGCCATAGGCCGATCGGGCGGACCCGGCGCGCGATTCCGGGTCCGCCCGCGCATGAAAGGGAAGGGCGCGGCGTGCTCAGCAGGACCGGCAGCGCGGGGGCAGAAGGGGAATGATCGGGCAGGTGCTCTACGCCGCCTCGATGGTGGCGTTCGCGGTGGCCCTTCTCTTCGGCTATTTCTGGGGCGCCAACTGGCTCCTCGACCGGATGCTCGCCACCACGCCGGCGATGGCGGGCGAGGCGATCACGCGACGCGACAGCCTGCGGACGCGCATCCGGCCGTGGATCTTCCTCGCCCCGACCCTCTTCTTCCTCGCCGTCTTCCTCATCTATCCGATCATCGAGACCTTCCGGCTCAGCCTCTTCGACCGGCTGGGCCAGAACTTCATCTGGTTCGCCAACTATAGCTGGGCGTGGAACGACGCGACGTTCCGGCAGTCGGCGTTCAACAACCTCGCCTGGCTGATCGTCGTGCCGGCGCTGTCGACCGGGTTCGGGCTGCTCATCGCCGTCCTCGCCGACCGGCTGTGGTGGGGCGGGCTCGCCAAGACGCTGGTCTTCATGCCGATGGCGATCTCCTTCGTCGGCGCGGCGGTGATCTGGCGCTTCGTCTATGCCTATCGCGGGCCGGACATGGCGCAGATCGGCATCCTCAACGCCTTCGTCACCTGGCTCGGCTATCCGCCGCAGGTCTGGCTGCAGATCCCGCTCGTCAACTCGTTCCTGCTGATGGTGATCCTGGTCTGGATCCAGACCGGCTTCGCCATGGTCATCCTCTCGGCCGCGCTCCGCGGCATCCCGCAGGAGACGATCGAGGCGGCGCGCATCGACGGGGCGGGCGAGGTGCGCATCTTCTTCACCATCATGATCCCGCAGATCGCGACCACCATCCTCGTCGTCTGGACCACGATCACCATCCACGTGCTGAAGGTGTTCGACATCGTCTACGCGATGACCAACGGCGAGAACCAGACTCAGGTTCTCGGCAACCTCATGTATCGCTGGACCTTCATCGCCGGCGATTCCGGGCGCGGGGCGACGATCGCGATCGTGATCCTCCTCGCCGTCACGCCGATCATGATCTGGAACATCCGCCGCGCGCGCGCCGCCGAGGGGACGGGCTGATGACCTCGATCGCCACCGATCTTCCCGTCGCGCGCGAGAGCCGCCTGCCGAACTGGCTGCCGCGCGTCGGCGTTGGGCGGCTCCTTGCGCATCTCGCGCTCCTCTTCCTCGTCGTGGTGTGGACGCTGCCGATCGCGGGGCTCCTGGTGTCGTCCTTCCGCGACCCCGACCAGCTCGCAGTCTCCGGCTGGTGGACGGCGCTGACGGCGGGCCGGGTGCAGGAAGCGGCGCGGCTGCCGCGCGCCACCGAGCAGGCCGAGGAGGCGGGCCGGTTCGTGATCCGCGGCAATCTCCTCGGCGCGAACACCGACCGGCAGATCGCCACATTCGGCCCGACCAACGCGACGCTTCGCGCCAACGAGCCGGGCGCAACCGTCGCCATGCCGGCGGGCGGGGAGATCACCGTCGAGGCCGACGGCGCGTATCTATGGACCTCGCCGACCGCCTTCACGCACACGACCGGCCCGCGCATCTATTACGTGGCGGAGATACCGCCGCAGTTCACGCTCGAGAACTATTTCACGGTGCTGACCACCAACGGCATCGGGCGCTCGTTCATCAACTCGCTGACCGTCGCGCTGCCGGCGACGATCATTTCGGTCGTCGTGGCCGCGTTCGCCGCCTACGCGCTGGCGTGGATGCGATTTCCCGGCCGCACGCTCCTCGTCGTCGCGGTGGTCGGGCTGATCGTCGTGCCGCTGCAGCTGGCGCTCATCCCCGTGCTGCGGCTCTACAACAACGTCGCCGGCCTCTTCGGGGTGGACGGCAAGGGCTATTTCGGCGTGTGGCTCGCCCATACCGGCTTCGGCATCCCGCTCACCGTCTATCTCCTCCGCAACTACATGGCCGGGCTGCCGCGCGAGATCATGGAATCGGCGCGCATCGACGGGGCCTCGCATTTCCAGATCTTCGTGACCCTCGTCCTGCCGCTCAGCATCCCGGCGGTCGCGTCGATCTCGATCTTCCAGTTCCTGTGGATCTGGAACGACCTCCTCGTCGCCCTCGTCTTCCTCGGCGCGCAGGACGACCAGGTCGTGCTCACCGGGCGGCTCATCAATCTCCTCGGCGCCTATGGCGACCGGTGGGAGCTCCTCACCGCCGGCGCGTTCGTCTCGATCACCGTGCCGCTCATCGTCTTCTTCAGCCTGCAGCGCTATTTCGTGCGCGGGCTCCTCGCGGGTTCTGTGAAATGAGGGGGCAGCCTTGTCGAGCGTGAAGATCCGCAACCTCTACAAGCGCTACGGCAAGGTCGAGGTGCTCCGCGACGTCAATCTCGACATCCACTCGGGCGAGTTCGTCGTCTTCGTCGGGCCGTCGGGGTGCGGGAAGTCGACGCTGCTGCGCTGCATCTCCGGCCTCGAAACGGTCTCGGAGGGGACGATCGAGATCGACGGGCGGGTGGTCAACGACGTCGCCCCGTCCAAGCGCGGCATCGCGATGGTGTTCCAGAGCTACGCGCTCTACCCGCACATGACGGTCTTCAAGAACATGGCCTATGGCCTGAAGCTGATGGGCCTCCCCAAGGAGACGATCGCCGCCAAGGTGCGCGAGGCGGCGGAGAAGCTCCAGCTCACGGCCTATCTCGACCGGCTGCCGAAGGCGCTCTCGGGCGGGCAGCGCCAGCGCGTCGCCATCGGGCGGGCGATCGTGCGCGACCCGAAAGTGTTCCTCTTCGACGAGCCGCTCTCCAATCTCGACGCGGCGCTCCGCGTGCAGATGCGGATCGAGATCTCGCAGCTCAAGGAGCAGCTCACCAGCACGACCATGATCTACGTCACGCACGACCAGGTCGAGGCGATGACCATGGCCGACCGGATCGTGGTGCTGAAGGACGGCGTGGTGCAGCAGGTCGGCTCGCCGATGGAGCTCTACGACCATCCGCAGTCGCTGTTCGTGGCCGGCTTCATCGGCTCGCCGAAGATGAACTTCCTCTCAGGCCAGTTCGCCGACCCCTTCAAGGCGCACACGGTCGGCATCCGCGCCGAGCATCTCGACATCGCGCCGGCCGACGGCGCGTGGTCGGGGCGGGTGATCTACTCGGAGAATCTCGGCTCGGACAGCTTCGTCTATGTCGATGTCGGCGCGCCCGAGCCGATCATCGTCCGCCAGCCTGGCAAGGCGGCGCACCACGCCGGCGACGTCGTCGGCCTCGCGCCGAAGGTGCACGAGCTGCACCGCTTCGACGCGGACGGAAGGCCGATGATGCACTAAGGCATCGGGCATCCGGCAATCGGCATCCGGATTGGGTGGGATGATGAGGAGCTTCTTCCGGATGCCTGATGCCGGATGCCCGTTGCCTCTGGAGCCTCCATGCTCGACCTGAAACGCGCCGACTTCGGACCCGGCTTCGTGTTCGGCGCGGCCACTTCGGCCTACCAGATCGAGGGCGGGCAGGCGGACGGGCGGGGGCCGTCGATCTGGGACAGCTTTGCGGCGACGCCGGGCAACACCGCCGGCGGCGACACGGGCGTGACGGCCTGCGACCACTATCATCGTTGGAGGGAAGACCTCGACCTCGTGCGCGACGGCGGGTTCGACGCGTACCGTTTCTCCTTCGCCTGGCCGCGGCTTGTCCCGGACGGCACCGGCGCGGTGAACGAGAAGGGCGTCGCCTTCTACGACCGGCTGATCGACGGGATGCTCGAGCGTGGGCTTCGGCCGTTCGGCACGCTCTATCACTGGGACCTGCCGAGTGCGCTGCAGGATCGCGGCGGGTGGCTCAGCCGGGACATCGCGGGCTGGTTCGCGGAATACGCGGCGCTGGTCGGGCGGCGCTTCGGCGACCGGCTCGCCTCGACCGCGACGGTCAACGAGCCGTGGTGCGTCTCGGTCCTCAGCCATCTCTTCGGCAAACACGCGCCCGGCCTCCGCGACCTCCGCGCCGCGGCGCGCGCGATGCATCACGTGCTGCTCGCCCATGGCGAGGGTATCCGCGCGCTCCGCGCCGAGGGCGTGGGCAATCTCGGCATCGTCATCAATCTCGAGAAGAGCGAGCCGGCGACTCCCGCGCCGGGCGACGTTGCCGCGGCCCGGATGTGGGACGGGACGTTCAACCGCTGGTTCCTCGGCGGCGCCCTCAAGGGCGAGTACCCGCGCGACGTGACCGATCTGCTGGCGCCGTATCTTCCGGAGGACTGGGAGCGCGACATGGATACTGTCGGCCGGCCGCTCGACTGGTGCGGGATCAACTACTACACGCGCACGCTCATGCGGCACGATCCGCAGGGCGGCATCCTCCGTTCGGCGAGGGCCGAGCCGCGCCTCGAGACGACCGATCTCGGCTGGGAGATTTTCCCGGAAGGGCTGACCGAGCTCCTCGTCCGCGTGGCGCGCGAGTACACGAGCCTGCCGCTCTACGTGACCGAGAACGGGATGGCGGAGCGGCCGGGGCTCGACGACACGCGGCGCGTCCGCTTCCACGCCGATCACCTTCGGGCGGTGCTGGCCGCGAAGGCGAAAGGGGCCGACGTGCGCGGCTATTTCGCGTGGTCGCTCCTCGACAATTTCGAGTGGGCCGAGGGCTACGCCAAGCGCTTCGGTCTCGTCGAGGTCGATTTCGAGACGCTGGAGCGGCGCCCGCGTGCCAGCTACCGCGCGTTCGCGGCGATGCTCGGCGGCGTGGTGGCGGCGCCGACTTCGCGAGGGACGAAATGAGCCGCGCCGCAGGGGAATAGGAGCGGGCCGCCCCTCGTTCTCCTTCATGTCGGGCCGACAGGCCTCGAATGAAGGAGTAACAGCATGACGCATAGATCGTTGATGAAGCCGGCCCTTCTGGCCGGCGCCGCCGCGCTGGCCGGCGTCACCGCGGCCGAGGCGAGGACGCCCGCGGCCGGTCCCTTCATCGCCGCCGGCGAGCGGGCCGCAACCAACCCGCTGCCCGACGGCGCCGTGATGGTGGCGGGGAACAGCTCGTCCAACTCGAGCTCGAACAGTTCGAGCAACTCGAACTCCAACAGCTCGAACAACTCGAGCTCCAACAGCTCGAACAACTCGAGCTCCAACAGCTCGAGCAACTCGAACTCGAACTCCTCGTCCAACTCGAGCTCCAACAGCTCCAGCAACTCGAATTCGAATTCCAACTCCAACTCCAACTCGAATTCGAACAGCTCGTTCTGGCGCTGGTTCTCCCGCTACTGGTAGCGGCGAAAACGAGAGAGCCGGCCCCCGCCGGCTCTCTCATTATTTTCAGTCTCCCTCCTGCGGGGAGGTCCGGACCGCGAGAGCGGTCCGGGGAGGCGGAGGTCGAGAAGACCGGTGTGAGGTCAGTTGCGTTCTGCGCGCCGCGTCTTCGACGCCGCACACCCCCCACCTCCCGAAGCGGTTCGGGCAGAAGCCCGCGCGGCTTCGACCTCCCCGCAAGGGGGAGGTCGGCGGAGCGCTCCACCGTTGTCATCCTCCACCAGTGTCATCGCCGGACTCGTTCCGGCGAGCCATGAACTCAACGGGTGAGGTTACACGCGACCGCGAGTGGTCATGGGTTGCCGGGACAAGCCCGGCAATGACAGGAAGGGAGAGACGGTGGATTGCCTAGCGCGCGGCGCGGGCGTGCTTGCGGTACCAGCCGTCGCCGGCGACCGTGTTGCGGTAGACGCGCTCGCGCTCCCCCGCCTCCGCCTCGGTCTCGGCGCGGATCTCGTCATCGATGCTCGCGCTGTCTCTGCGGAAGGGAATGACCTGGATGAGCGGGGTGCCCTTCTCGACCACGTAGAGGCCGTCGGGCGCGGTCGGGAAGAAGGGGAAATGGATGTGCGCGGCGTAGGTGTCGGTGTCGACGATCGCGGCCACGCACTCGAAGGGCTGCGGGGCGCGGTTGAGCGGCGGCAGGAAGAGGCAGCTCCAGCCGGGCGGGGTGCGGATCGACCAGAAATTGTGGAACTTGCCGGGCGGCGCCGGCTCGCGCGGATTGCCGGCCACCTGGTGGGCGCCGTGATTGCTGACTAGCGGCCGGTCGAACTCCCAGCCCGAGTTCACGGTCTTGCCGTCGTCCCTGATCTCCATCCGCACGGTCGCCGCGAGCGGCATCAGCCAGCCGGTGGAGAGGGCGTCGAAGAACGGCATGCAGCGCTTGACGGTGAGGCCGCTATTGGTCGGCGAGCGCTCGGCAGCGTCGACGGCGGGGAGCTTCCGGTACCATTCGGGGAGCGCGGTCTTGGCCGGCTTGGGCTCGGCGATCACGCCGAGATCGCCGGGCGCGCAGGTGAAGCTGATGACGGGCCGGGGCCGCTTGAGGAGAGAGAGCATCGGAAACCTCCAGTGTGTTTCCGACAAACGAAGGGGCGCGGCGATCTATTCCCTCGGCGGGGCGATATTCCAGCCGGCGAGCCGGGCGCGCTCCTCGGCGGCGAGGTCGAGGCTGGCGCCGGCGCCGACCTGATCGAGGAAGGCGTCGATCGCCTCGGTCGCGCGGTCGGAGGCGGTGGTGAAGCTCCCGGCCGGCTCGGCGACCGCGAGGTCGACCGTCCAGGCGCCGTCGCGGCGGCAGGCGACGCCGCGCCAGCCGGAAGCGGTGTCCGAGGGGACGGCCGTGAAGCTGCGGCAGACGCCATCGGCGACGAGATAGGTGCCCGTCGCCTGGAAGCTGCCGTCCTTCCAGCGCTCGGTCGCTCCGCCGGGCGCGGATTCGAGGAGCGAGGCCAAGGCCATTTCGCCGTCGAGGAGGCCGGGCGAGGGCCGGTCGACGAGGACGAGGGCGGCGAAGAAGCCCGCCGCGGCGAGGGCGAGGCCGCCGGCGGCCTGCCCGGCAAAGGCGCGGCTCCGGAGCCAGTCGCGGAAGCCCCGGCGCGGCGTGGAGAGCGCGGCGACGAGTTGCGCGGGCACCGGCTCGTCGAGGATGCCGGCGAAGGCCGCCTTGGCGCCGAGGCGCGTCTCTTCGAAGACGCGCAGGCGGCGCTGCAGGATAGGATCGGCGTCGATCGCCTTCCGGACCTCGCCTGCCGTATCGGCATCGAGTTCCCCGTCGGCAAAGGCCATCAGCATTTCTTCGCTCACTTTCATCGTACCGCTCCTCGCGCGCCCGGCGCACTCGCTCCGCTCTCGCCGAGGCTTGCCGCGAGGGCCTGCCGGGCGCGCGCGAGGCGGCTCATGATCGTCCCGATCGGAACATCGAGGACCGCCGCCGCCTCGCGGTAGCTGAGGTCCTCGATACAAACGAGGACCAGCACCTCGCGCTGCGCCGGCGGCAGCTCGGCTATCCGCTCGCGCACCCGGCCGAGGTCGATGCGCGCCTCGGTCACCGTCCGCCCGTCCTCGCCCGGCGGGTCGATCGGCCCCTCGCTGCTGACCGCGATGCGGCGGCGGCGAAGGTCGTCGATCCAGAGGTTGCGGAGGATGCGGAAGAGCCAGCTGTCGAGCCGCGTGCCCGGCTGCCAGCTCCCGATCGCGCGCAGCGCGCGCTCGCAGGCGCCCTGCACGAGGTCGTCGGCTTCGGCCGCCGAGCCCGTCAGACCGCGCGCGAACCGCCGCAGGCGGGGCAGGAGCAGGATGATCTGGTGCCGGATGTCGGCCGCCATCGACCTCGTCGTCTCCGTTTCGCAAGTGATAGCAAAACGGACGGGCTTGGGTTCTATTCCACGGCGGAGGGAGCCTTCTTCAGGGAATAGAGTGAACGCCGGCCACGTTGTTGGCGGCGAGAACGGTCAACGAAGGGCACGAAGGCCATGCCGATCCTCAGGACCATCATCGCGGCGATGATGCTCAGTGTCAGCGCTCCCTGGCTGCCGGTCGCCGGCTGGATCGCCCCCGCCATGGCCACCGACGACGACGACAACGATGACGATGATGACGACGACGATTGGGGCGGCTTCTTCTTCGGAGGCGACGACGATGACGATGATGACGACGATGACGACGACGACCGCCGCCGGCCGCGCCCATCGACGCCGGCGCCTCCGCCGCCTCCCCCGCCGCCCGCCTTCATCGTGGACGAAATCGTGGTCGGGGCGCTCAGCGAGGCCGAGCTGGCGCTGATCCTCGCCGACGGCTTCCCGCTCATCGACAGCGCCCCAGTGCCCCTGGTCGGCGGCATCGTCGCCCGCTTCGCGCTGCCCGACGGCGTCGACCTCGACGGCGCCCGGGCGCGGGTGGCGGCGATCGCGCCGGCGGCGCTGGTCGACCTCAACCATCTCTACCGGCCGGTCGAGATGCCGTGCCGCGCCGGCGACTGCCTGGCCTTCGAGATGATCGGCTGGCCGGTGCCGCCCGACCGCTGCGTCATCGCCGAGACGATCGGGATCATCGACACGGTGGTGAACGCCGCGCACGAGGCGCTCGCCGGGCAGGGGCTCGAGATCGTCTCGGTGATGGCCGAGGGCGAGGAACGCTCCACCGCCATCCACGGCACGGCGATCGCGACGCTCCTCGTCGGCTCGGCGGCTAGCCGGACGCCGGGCCTCCTGCCCGATGCGCGGGTGGTGGCGGTCGAGGCGTTCCACGGCGAGCCGGCGGGGGACGCCGCGGACGTGTTCAAGATCGTGCGCGGGCTCGACGCGTTGCAGGAGCGCTCGGTGCGGGTCGCCAATCTGAGCTTCGCCGGGCCGGACAACGATCTTCTCGAGGGCGCGATCGGAGCGGCCTCGACGGCGGGCATGATCGTGGTCGCCGCCGCCGGCAATGCCGGGCCGCTCGCCCCGCCGGCCTTCCCGGCGGCCTATGCGGGCGTGGTCGCCGTCACCGCCGTCGACCGCCATCGCGAGGCCTATCGGCAGGCCGGACGCGGCGCCCATGTCACCTTCTCCGCGCCCGGCGTCGGGGTATGGACGGCGGCGTCGATCTCGGGCGGTCGGTTCCGCTCGGGCACGTCGTATGCCGCGCCGTTCGTCTCCGCCGCTGTCGCCCTCGCGGCCGCGGGCTCCCCGCTCCTCAGCAACGCGGAGGTCGTGGACGGGCTTGCCGCGACCACGCACGATCTCGGCGAGCCGGGCCACGACCCGGTCTATGGCTGGGGGCTGATCGCCGCGCCGCCCTGTCCGCTCATCGCCCAGCGCTGAGCCCGGCGGCGGTATCCGAGGCGGGCCGGCTCAGCCGGCCCAGTCGACCCAGCTTCCGTGATAGTCGGCGCGCGCCAGCGTGCGCGTCGCGCCGCCGGGCCAGAGGGTGAGGGTGAGCGCGCCGCCGGGCGCCTTGCCGTCGGCCTCGAAGCGCAGCCAGGCGAGGGGACGGGTCCGCGTGGCGGCGCGGCCGCGGGCCTGGATCGAATCGGTCAGGCGGGCTCGGGTCGCCGCGGGCAGATATTGCCAGACGATGGTGTGATAGACGACGTGGACCGTTGCCTCGGTCTGCTGGCCGAGGCGCGACTCCAGCCAGTCGGCGGCGTCGGCGGCGGCGATGTCGGGCGGGTCGGCGCCGGCGAGGTCGAGGGCCGCCCGGAGGCGCGCGATGCGCTCGGGCTGGTCGGCCCAGACATAGGAGAGGAGCCGCAGCCGGTCTTTGGGGTCGGCCGCGTTGAGGCGGTTGAGGTCGCAGCCGGCGCGCGCGGCGACCTCAACCGGCGCATCCAGCGGCGGGAGCTTGCCGGTCCAGCGCGGCGCGAGGCGCACGGGCGAGGCCCCATCGCCCCATTTCGTCCCGCCGAGATCGTAGGCGAAGCGGTCCCAGAACATGTTGAGGCCGGCGCTCGCCCCGATCTCGGAGAGAACGAACGGCAGACGCGTCGCGGCGGCGATCGCGAGGAAGCCGCCGAGGAGAATGGCCGAGCGCCCGACCTCGTTGGTCTGCGGCGGGGAGCGGAGCGTCCGCTGGATGAAGTCGGTCTCCGCCGCCATCGTGGCGAGAACGGCGGACCACAGTTGATCGGGCCTGGGCAGCGGATGGGGCGGGTAGAGCCCGGCAAGGGCCGGCGCGCGGCCGCTCAGCACGAGCGCGTGGAGCGCGCCGGCGAAGCGGAGCGGCAGGGCGTCGTTCCCCGGGTGGCTCGGCCAGCCGAGGACCGTCGCCCCGACGGCGGCGCCTGCGTCGAGCCGGTGGGCAGCGAGGCGGCAGAGGAGGGCGGTGAACGGCGAGCCCATCTTGTCGCAATGCTCGGCCTGGACGCGGAAGGCCCTGCGGACGCGCCGTCCGGGGAGAAGCCGGTCGAAGAGGGCGGTTGCCGTGCGGCGGAAGGGGGAGGCGCCGTGCCCGCTCAGCACGTTGGCCGGGGATGCGGAACTCGGCGGGGCGGGCGGATGGGTGGCCAAGGGGTCGGACTCGTGCACGCGGCGGGAAAGAGGCTGAATACGCCCGGCCGGCGGGCGAGGGGTTAACGCCGAGGCGGCCGGTGGAAGGATTCTCGGCGGGATCGTTAAAATGCCCGGCGAGAGCGAAGGCTGGCGCGGCGAGCGGTCCATGCTATCAGGACGGGCGGTCCTTCGACGAGCGCGGGAAAGCGCCGGGCCGCTTCAAACGGTTCCACGGGAGGATGGTTGTGTTGAAACGCGCTTTGCTGATCCTGGCATTCGGTGCTCTCGCGACGGCCGGAGCGGAGGCGGCGCCCTATGCCTTCAGCTGCCCGGACGTCTTCGGCCCGGACAGGATCGTCATCGATCTCGACACTGGCGAGGGCCAGATCGTCGGCACGGCGATGGCGCTCCGCTCGCCCAACTACCCGCGTACGATGACGGCGATGACCGACGGGACGCGGCTTTTCGTGGTCGCGCCCGAGACCCCGATCGGCGGCGGCCCGGCCGTTCCCGGCAACGAGGCGTGGCAGCTCCGCATCGACAGCGGCAATCTGGTGGCCATGGAATACGCCTCGGAGCGGGTGATCGGCACCTGCACGCCGGCCGATTCCATCCCGCTCGCCACGCTGACCATTCCCGAAGCCAGCGCGGCCGCGCCGGTCAGCCTCGCCTGCGTGCCGTTCGACACCAGCGCGCCGACGCCCGAGGCGTGGACATCGGTCCCGGCCGACGCCTTCACGCTGACCTTCGGCGAGGGGAAGGTGCAGCGCCAGGACGGGGCGGGGGCCGCTCCCGCCGATGTCGGTTCCTGGTTCGCCGACGACGGGCACAAGATCACTTTCGCCGCGCAGGCGGGCGGGTCGGGTCCGGGCTTCGCGCTCAACCGCTACACCGGCAATCTCTTCGAGACGACGGACCTTGCCTATCTGCCGGGACGGCTCGTCGCGACCTGCAGTCCGTCCGGCGGTCCGGCCTAGCGGCCGTCAAGGAAACGTCAGCGGACTGCCATCGAGGTTTGGTCGTTCCGTCATCGAGCGCTCCTAGCGTCCCCGGCTTCCAACCCGGAGATGCCCAATGACCAACCGATTCCTGACAACCCTTGCGGCGGCTGCCATGGCCGCCGCCGCAATCGTCCCCGCCAAGGCGCAGGACGCCGTGCCGCTCGAGACCCTCCCGATCTGGGACGTGGTGCTGGTCGCCCATCGCGGGCTCTCGGCCGGCTACCCGGAGAACACGCTCGCCGCGTTCAACAACGTCATCGGCCAGGGCGTGAAGGTGATCGAGATCGATCTTCGCGGCACCAAGGACGGGGAGATCGTCATCCTCCACGACGACACGGTCGACCGCACCACCAACGGCACCGGCAATGTCGGCGACCTGACGCTGGCCGAGATCCGCGCGCTCGACGCGGGCTACAAGACCGGGCCGGAATTCGCGGGCCAGCTCGTGCCGACCTTCGCCGAGGTGCTCGACCTCGCCACGAGCTCGAGCATCATGCTCCTCCTCGACATCAAGCTCTCGCCCACCCTCGACCGCGAGATGGTGGTGCGCATGGTCGAGGACCACGACGCCGCGCTCAACGTCATCGCCGGCGTCCGCTCGCTCGACGACCTCCGCCTCTTCCGGAGCTACAACCCCAACATCCGCACCCTCGGCCTCATCCCCGAGATCGCCGACATCGAGGCCTTCGCGCAGGGCGGGGTCGACATGATCCGGCTGTGGCCGGAGTGGATCAACGGCGCGGAGCTGCCGGCCGAGTGCAACGGCGTGCCGACCTGCCTCGTCGAGCGCGTGCACGCGCTCAACAAGCCGGTGTGGAGCACGACCGGCGAGCTCGGCCGCGCCGAGTTGATCGAGCTGATCCGCCTCGGGGTCAATGGCATGCTGACCGATCTCCCCGACGTCCTCGACACGCTGCTCGACGACATCGAGGCGGCGCGCGCCGACGCGACATAGGGGCCTAGCGGAGCACGCAAACCTCAAAAAGGCCCGCCTCGCGGCGGGCCTTTGCGTCCGGGATGCCTAGGCTTTGCCGGGCGCTTCGCCGATGGCGCGGAGTCGGTCGCGGAGCCCGCCGCCGAGGAGCTCGGAAAGGGTCGCGTCGGGGTTCACCGCCGCCTTCCGCATGAA
The DNA here is from genome assembly GCA_020853895.1 of Bauldia sp. Classification (GTDB taxonomy): domain Bacteria; phylum Pseudomonadota; class Alphaproteobacteria; order Rhizobiales; family Kaistiaceae; genus JADYYB01. The sequence goes on along the minus strand of JADYYB010000181.1, from coordinate 18,559 downwards.
TTCGGCAAGGCCCGCGACCAGAGCCCTCATCTGATCGGCGGAATGGGTGGCCGGGTTGAAGTCGAGCCGGTCGCCGGCGCCGCCGCGCACCGGATCGAAGAGAAAGGTCGTCACGCGCTGGCGGGGATACCAGCTGGTGTTCGCCCACGACATGCGGAGGCCCGCGAATTCGATCGGCGGGACGGGCGTCGGCATGTGCACCCAGAAGGTCGGGACGATGGCGGCGCGCTCTCTGGTGTCGCGGAGCTCCTCGCGAAGCAGCGCGGAGGGGATTTCCACGCGCCTCGAGTTCTCGAGGAGGTGATGCCGCGTGTCCAGGATCACGTCGCGGAAAGTGTCGGCGGGCCGGCAGGTGATCAGCAGGGGAATGACGTTGGCGAACGGGCCGAACTGCCCGTCCAGCTCAACCCGCGTGCGCTGCGTCGAGGCGGCGCTGAGGATCACGCGCTCCTCGCCGATCGCCGCGCAGAGGACGACCGCGACCGCGGCGAGGCGGACCGTGAAGAAGGTCGAGGCGGTCGCGCGGGCGAGGTCGTCGAGTCGGCCGAGGGTTTCCTGGTCGAGGCTCCAGGGTATCGACCAGTCGGCGGGGGTCAATTTCCGGTTCGGGCTTCGGCTGGGCAGGGACAGCCAGCCGTCCTGAGGCGGTTTCGCCAGGCCTGCAAGCTCGGCGCGCCACCACGCGACGTTCTCTACCAAGCGAGGAGCGCCACGGCGCCAGCGCTCGGCTTCCCACCGCGCGTAGTCGCTGAATTGGAGCGGCAAGGGATCCGGGGCCGGGCCTTGCCCGGAATGGTGCTCGTAGAATGCGGCGAGGTCGGCGGCGAACACCCGCCACGACGGACCATCGGTGATGATGTGATGGCTGGCCTGGATGAAATGGTGGAGGTCGGGCCTCAGGCGAAGCAGCTTGAAGAAGACCGGCGGCGCCTCGCTGAGGTGGAAGACGTGGTGGCCGGCCTCGTCGAGGATCGACGCCGCCTCTTTCTCGGCCTCGGCGAGAGGGAGGCCGGTAAGGTCGACCAGCGGGAGGTCGACCGGCGCAGGCGGATGAGCGATCAGGCGCGTGCGGGGCCGGCGGAGCCCGAGGAGACGACGCAGCGTGCGGACGCGGTCGTGGCGCCGACGGAAGCCGGTGCGGAGGATGGCGTGGCGAGCGACCACGTCGTCGAGACTTCTTTTGAAGAGCGCGAGATCGAGGGGTCCTTCGATGCGCCCGACGGCGGCGCGCGTGTGGCGCGGCCCGCTCCGCGGAAGGTGCGAGTCGATCCAGAAATCGTCCTGGAGATACGACATCGGAGCGGATCGGGCGCGGCGGGCGGGAACGATCGGCGGTCCGTCATCGGCGCGCGCCTCCGCCCGGCTCTCCAGCCAGGCGGCGAAATCCTTGAGGACCGGGCGCTCGACGAAGGCGACGAAGTCGATCGTCGCGGCGCGCGCGGCGTAGAGGCGGGCGGCAATCATCGTGGCGATCAGCGAGTCGCCGCCGAGGTCGAAGAAGTCATCCTCGCGCCCAACCACCGGGACGTCGAATGCCTCGGCCCACAGACCGGCCAGCATCGTCTCGGCCGGGGTCGCCGGGACCTCGGGGCTCGTCCCCACATGCGTGGGCACTGCCGCCCGCAGCTGGCCACGGTCGACCTTGCCGTTGCCGGCGCGGGGAAGGGTATCGAGGATGACGAAGCTCGCGGGGACGAACGAGCGCGGCATGACGGCGCGCGCCTCGGCGCGAAGCTTTCGGGGCGAGAGGGCGAAGCCCGCCGCGGGAACGACGAAGGCGACGAGCTCGAGGTCGCCGTTGGGGCGGGGCGCGGCGACGACCGCGGCGTCCATGACGCCCTTGAGGGCGGCAACGCCCTGCTCGACCTCCGCGAGATCGACCCGCTGGCCGCGGATCTTGTAGGTCGCGTCCTTGCGGCCGGCGAAGACTACGTTGCCGTCCCCGTCGATCGAGGCGACATCGGCGCTGCGGAAGACTCGCATGCCGTCCGGCTCGACGGAGAAATGCCGCGCGGTCATCTCGGCGTCACGCCAATAGCCGGCAGCCATGTGGCGGATGCGGGCGGAGATCGCGCCGACGGCGCCTGGGGCAACCTCCGCGCCGTCCTCGTCGATGAGGGCGAAGCCGACATCGGAGAAAGGCCTGCCGACCGGGAGCCTGCCTTCGCGGACCTCGGACTCGTGCGTGAGGCGGAGGGTGACGAGGTGGCCCGTCTCCGAGCAGCCCATCGCGTTGATGAGGTCGGCGTTGGGGAAGTGCCGGCGATAGGCCTCGAAATCCTCCCTGGTCGCCGCGTCGGCGCTGAGCTTGATGAGGCGGATGTCGGGAAAGCGCGCGCCCGGCGCGACACTCCGCACGAAGGTCCGGAAGAGCGAGGAGGCGGCGATGAAGAACGTGACGCGCTCGGCGACCAGCCAGTCGGAGAGGCCCGCCACGCCGTTCTCCACAGCCGGAAAGGACATCAGCGTGGCGCCGTTGGCGAGCGCGTTCCAGGTGGTGTTGACGGCCTGCGCGCCCCACAGGGAAGCAAGGAGAAGGATGCGATCCTCGGGAACGATGCCGCAGGTCCGGGTGAGGTCGAGGACGTCGCGCAGCGTGTGGCCATGGGTCTGCATCACGCCCTTGGGCTGGCCGGTCGAACCCGAGGTGTAGACGAGGAAGGCCGTGTCGTAAGGGTCGATCTCGGGGCGCGGGCGGACGATGCCGTCGGAGGGAAAGGGCTGGTCGAGGCCGAGGACCTCGACGCCCGGTTCCGCCAGCTCCGCGGCGAGCGCGCCGTGGGCGTCGACCGTCAGAATGTGACCAGGGTCGCCGTCGGAGATCAGTTGCCGCAGGCGCGCGGGCGGATCGCGGCCGTTGAGGACGAAGACGATGCGCCCGGCCTTGAGCGCGGCCACCATGGCAATGAAGATGCGGCGGTCCTGCGGCATGAGGAGCGCCACGCGGTCGCCCGGCCGTCCGGTCCGGAGGAGCCGGTCGGCGAGGCGGTCCGCGGCTTCGTCCAGCTCGCGGTAGGAGATCGAGCCGAGCCGGCAGCGCACCGCGATGTTGTCGGGATGCAGCCGCGCCGCCCGTTCGAAATGAGCGGGGATGGTCGCGGCGATGGCGCTCAGCTCGATGCCCATTCCGTTCCTCGGCGGAGGAGGCGCGAACGCACAAGGCGGATCGTGCCCGCTCCTGGCTGGCGCGTTGCGGCGCGGTTCAAACCGGGTTCTTTCGGGACCATCGTGCGCGCGCCCGGGGAGGGATCGTTCGCACAGGAGAGAAAGGCCGGCAAGGGCGCGTCGAGCCACGCTCCGGTGGCGTGTTTCCCGAGGGCCGTCGACGACCCCCCTCGACGAAGATCGGCCGATCGGCGATGGTCGCGGCGGCCCGCCCCGCGGGCCGACCCTCGTCCGGGAGCCAGGCCATTCATGACAAGTCGTGCCGGGGCGTCATCCGCGCCCGAAGCCATGCGACCGAAACGCCACGCGGCGGCGGTTTGGGGGGCGGGCGGCGCCGACTATGACCCGATCAGCCGCAGCATCAGCGACTCGATCGAGCATTGCGTGCTTCGGCTGGCTCCTCGTCCCGGCGAGAGGATCCTCGACCTCGCCACCGGGACCGGCTGGACTTCGCGGGCAGTGGCCCGGCAAGGGGCCAGCGTCATCGGGGTCGACATCGCGCCGGAGGTGATCGCTGCCGCCAGACAGATCGCGGAGGGGCAAGATCTTCCGATCGAGTACCGGGTCGGCGACGCCGAGCGCCTGCCATTCGAGACCGGCGCGTTCGACGCCGTGGTATCCACCTGCGGGGTCATCTTCGTCCGCAATCCCAAGGTTGCCGCCGCGGAGATCGCCCGGGTGGTGCGTCCGGGCGGACGCCTCGCGCTCACCGCGTGGCTGCCAGGCGGCCCGATCGACGCCATGTTCAAGGTGATGCAGCGGTATTGGCCGAGAGAGGCCAGGCGGCCGTCGGGCGGCTCGGAGGAATGGGGGCGGCCGAGGCGGGTGCGCGAGTTCTTCGGCGGTACCTTCGATCTCCGCTTCGAGCGCGGAATCTCGTACTACCGCGAGGCGAGCGCAGAGGCGGCGTGGGAGACTTTCGCCAAGGGGCACGGACCGACCAAGTGGCTGGCCGCCAATCTCCCGCTCGAAGGCCAGGAGGCGTACCGGCGCGACTTCATCGCCTTCCATGATCGCTTCCGGACCGATGTCGGCATTTCCGTGCCGCGCAAGTACCATGTCGTGCTGGGGGTGCGTCTGCCCGCCTAGCATTTCGGTCGCCCTTCTTGGCGCGGCGCGCGGGGGGCGGTAGGTTTTCCTTTCCCTGGAGAGACAACAACGATGTCGAGTGGTCGCGCGGCGAGGTTCCTGGACCTGCTCGGCGCCGGCCGGGAAGAGGCCCCGGCGATAAGCGCCCCCGGCGCGAAACCGCTGACCCATGGCGGGCTCCGGGGGCTCGCGGCGGAGACCGTCGCGGCGCTCAATGCGGTGGGGATCGGGCGCAACGATCGGGTGGCGATCGTGCTGCCCAACGGGCCGGAGATGGCGGCCGCGTTCCTTGGCGTCGGCGCGGGGGCGACAACTGCGCCGCTCAACCCGGCCTATCGCGGCGAGGAGTTCCGGTTCTATCTCGCCGACCTCCGCGCGAAGGCGCTGGTGGTGGCGGCGGGCGAGGACGGTCCGGCGCGCGGCGCGGCCGCCGAGATCGGCGTTCCGGTGATCGAGCTTCGCGCCACGCCGGAGCGCGGGGCGGGCGCCTTCACGCTCGACACCACGGCTCTGCCGTCCGGGCCGCCGGCGCAAGGCGGACCGGCTGAGGCCGGGGACATTGCGCTGGTGCTGCATACCTCGGGGACGACCTCGCGGCCGAAGATCGTGCCGCTCAGCCAGGCGAACGTTGCGGCGAGCGCGCGTAACATCGTCGCCGCCGTCGCGCTGACGGCCAGCGACCGCTGCCTCAACATCATGCCGCTCTTCCACATCCACGGGCTCATCGCGGCGGTGACCGCCTCGCTCGCGGCGGGCGGGGAGGTGGTGTGCACGCCCGGGTTCAATGCGCTCAAGTTCTTCGGCTGGCTGGGGGAGGCGAGACCGACCTGGTACACGGCGGTGCCGACCATGCACCAGGCGATCCTCGCCCGCGCCGACCGCAACGCGGAGACGATCGCCAGGGTGCGGCTCCGGCTGATCCGGTCGTCGTCGGCCTCGCTGCCGCCGCAGGTCATGGCCGAGCTCGAGAAGGTGTTCGGCGCGCCGGTGATCGAGAGCTACGGGATGACCGAGGCGGCGCACCAGATGACCTCCAACCCGCTGCCGCCGCGGGCGCGGAAGGCGGGGTCGGTCGGGCTCGCGGCGGGGCCCGAGGTCGACGTCATGTCGGCGGATGGAGACCTCCTGCCGCGCGGGACGGTCGGCGAGGTGGTGATCCGCGGGGCCAACGTGACGGCGGGCTACGAGGCCAATCCGGCGGCCAACGCGGCCGCGTTCAGCGGCGGCTGGTTCAGGACCGGCGACCAGGGCGTGATCGACGCGGAAGGGTATCTGCGCATCACCGGCCGGCTCAAGGAGCTCATCAATCGGGGCGGGGAGAAGGTCAGCCCGCTCGAGGTCGACGAGGTGCTGATGGACCATCCCGCCGTCGCGCAGGTCGTGACCTTCGCGCTGGTGCACCCCAAGCTCGGCGAAGAGGTGGCGGCGGCGGTCGTGCTGCGCGAGGGGATGGCGCTGACCGAGCCGGAGCTCCGCGACTTCGCCAAGGCGCGGCTCGCCGACTTCAAGGTGCCGCGGAGGATCGTGTTCGTGGCCGAGATCCCCAAGGGCAATACCGGCAAGCTGCAGCGCATCGGTCTTGCCGACAAGCTCGGCCTCACCGAGACGCTGCCGTGAGGCGCGGCTAGCGTGAAGATCGCGATCTTCGGGGCGGGGGCGATCGGCGGTCTCCTCGGCGCGCGGCTCGCCGCGGCCGGGGCGGACGTGTCGCTGGTGGCACGCGGACCGCATCTTGCCGCGATGCGCGAGCGGGGGCTGGAACTCCGCGCCGGGGGGAAGTCGATCCTCACCCGGCCGCGCGTCTCCGACAGCGCCGCCGAACTCGGCCCGCAGGATTACGTGGTGATCACGCTGAAGGCGCACAGCGTCGCGCCGGTGATCCAGTCGATGCTGCCGCTGTTCGGGCCCGAGACGGCGGTGGTGTGGGGCGTCAACGGGCTGCCGTGGTGGTACTTCTATGGGCTCGACGGGCCGTGGCGCGACCTTCGTCTGGCGTCCGTCGATCCCGGCGGCCGGCAGTGGGACGGGATCGGGCCGCAGCGCGCGATCGGGTGTGTCGTCTACCCCGCCGCGGAGGTGGTCGAGCCGGGGGTGATCGAGCTCGTCGAGGGCGACCGCTTCACGCTCGGCGAACCGGACGGTGGCCGCAGCGCGCGGGTGACGAGGCTCTCCGAGGCGCTGATCGCGGCGGGGTTCAAGGCGCCGGTCCGGCCGCGCATCCGCGACGAGATCTGGATCAAGCTCTGGGGCAATCTCTCGTTCAACCCGATCAGCGCCCTGACTACCGCCACGCTCGACGCGATCGTCGGCGACGGGGAGACACGCGCCATCGCGCGGGCGATGATGGTCGAGGCGCAGACCATCGCGGAGAGGCTCGGCATCCGCTTCCCGATCACCGTCGACAAGCGGATCGAGGGGGCGGGCGCGGTCGGCGCGCACAAGACCTCGATGCTGCAGGACCTCGAGCGCGGGCGGCCGATGGAAATCGGCGCGCTGGTCGACGCGGTGCGCGAGCTCGGCACGATCACCGCCGTGCCGACTCCGACCATCGACATCGTCGCGGGGCTGCTGCGGCTGCGCGCGCGAGTCGCCGGGTGCCTGCCGGAGTGAGCGGTCGGCCCACCCCCAACTTCCCCCTCGAGGGGAGGTTGATATCTCGCCTTAACCCTCCCCTTGCGGGAGGGTCGAAGCGCCCCTTGGGCGCTTCGGGGCGAGGTAGCGACGCTGATCGGTCGTCTCCTCCCGGCCTACCCCCTCCCGAAACCGCTTCGCGGTTTCGACCTCCCCGCAAGGGGGAGGTTAAGGGCATTGGTGGCCCGGTGGCGCACCCTTTGGAACCCGAGCCGACATGAGCGTCGCGATCGTGGCGCTGCTGTTCGGGGCGGGGGTGCTGGGCGGGATCGCCAACGCCATCGCGGGCGGGGCGACGCTGATCACGTTTCCGGCGATGCTGGCGGCCGGGCTGCCGCCGATCACCGCCAATGCCTCGAACGCGGTCGCGGTGACGCCGGGGCATCTTCTGGCGGCGATCGCCGATTGGCGGAAGCTGCCGCCGATCGGCCCGCAATTCGTGGCGCTCGCGGTGGTCGCGATCGGCGGCGGGGCGATCGGCGCCGTGCTCCTCCTGCTGACGCCGGGACAGGTGTTCCTCGTGCTGGTGCCGGCGCTGATCGGCGCGGCGACGCTGCTCTTCGCCTTCGCGCCGCTGATCCAGGCGCGGCTCGCGGCGGGCCGCGAGGCGCGGGCCGGGAGCACGCATCCGCTCGCCTCGGGCGCGTTCGCGCTCGCCTCGATCTATGGCGGCTATTTCGGCGCCGGGCTCGGCGTGATGATGCTGGCGATCCTCTCGATCACCACCCGGCACGAGCTCCGCTCGGTCAACGCGATGAAGAACCTCCTCTCCACGGGGGTGGCGGCGGCGACGGTGGCGATCTTCATCGGCAGCGGCGCGGTGAGCTGGCCGGAGACCGGCGTGATGCTCGCCGGCGCGGTGGTCGGCGGGTTCGCCGGCGGGCGGCTGGTGCAGGTGCTGCCGGCGGCCTGGGTGCGGGCCGGCGTCATCGCGATCGGGGCGGTGATCACCGTGGTGTACGCGGTGCGGTATTGGTTGTGAGTTCGCGTTCCCTGTTTCTCAGGGGAAGCGAGTAGCGGTCAGACCACGCGGACGGCGAAGGTGCCGACGCCCTCGACGGAGCCTTCGAGGAGGTCGCCGCGCCGGACCGGGCCGACGCCCGAGGGCGTGCCGGTGAAGATGAGGTCGCCGGCGGCGAGCTCGAAGAGGCCGGAGAGATAGGCGATGATCTCGGGGACCTTCCAGATCAGCTGGTCGAGATCGCCCTTCTGCCGCAGCTCGCCGTTGACCGAGAGCGCGACGCGGCCGGCGCTCGGATGGCCGATCTCGCTCGCGGGGACCAGCGGGGAGCAGGGCGCGGAATGCTCGAAGGCCTTCCCGGCCTCCCACGGCCGGCCGTGCTGCTTGGCCTCGTTCTGGAGGTCGCGGCGGGTCATGTCGAGGCCGACGGCGTAGCCGTAGATATGGTCGAGCGCGCGCCCGGCCGGGATGTCGCGGCCGCCGCCCGCGAGCGCCACGACGAGCTCGATCTCGTGATGGAGGTCGCTGGTCGCGGACGGGTAGGGGAAGAGGCCGTCGAGCACGAGATTGTCGGGGTTCTTCTGGAAGAAGAAGGGCAGCTCGCGGGTCGGGTCGGCGCCCATCTCGACGGCGTGGGCGGCGTAGTTGCGCGCCACGCAATAGATGCGGCGGACGGGGAAGAGCCGGTCGGTCCCGCGCACCGGCAGGGCGGCCTGTGCGGATGGCGCGAAGACGTAACGATCGCGGATCTCTGAACTCATGCTGCGGTCTCCGCCGGAAGGCGGAAGCCGCCTTTAGCCGCCGCGCCCATGCGCGGCGAGCGTGTTCCATACAATCCCGCGCTGATCGACGTAAACGGTCGTCGTTCCGCGGCTGATCGCCCAGACCGGGTCGAGCATCGAGCGCGAGGCGCGCGAGGAGCGCCAGACGAGCTCGGCGCCGGTCTCGGGGCCGAAGCCGGCGCGATCCCGGGCGGCCTCCGCCGAGAGCGGCACGGGCGTGCCGCTCGTCTCGGCCGAGGAGAGGACAGTGCCGTCGGCGCCGAGGCAGAGTACGCGCCCGGGGAGCTCGACGATGAAATAGATCTCCCCGCCGTCGAGACGGCGGACACGATGGGCGGCGCCCTCCGTCTCCTCCGGCAGACCGAGCGACCGCCGCGCTCTGGAAAGGGCCTCGGCGGTGGTCTCGATCATCAGATGCCTTTGAGGTTCAGCGTGAGCGAGGAGAAGACCTCCCCGTCGATCCTGACATAGAGCCGATGGTTGCCGACGCTGAACATATAGAACGGGTAGTAGGGCGAAAGAGACTCCCGGCACGGCCGCCAGACGAGGTGCGGGTAGAGGCACACGATCTCCTTGCGGATGCGCAGGCGGCCGAGGCGCTCGGGCAGCTCGACGCGGCGCTTGAGGAGGAGGTCGAGCGCCTCCTTCTGGCTGATCCAGGGATGGTCGTGGTCCTCCGGGGTCAGCGCCGCCTGGCGGTAGAAGCCCCAGCGGGCGTCGACCGAGACCGTCGCCACCGTGCGGCGGGCGGCGCGGAGGGGCACGAGGGCATAGAATTCCTGGCGCCGGTCGAGCCGCTCGACCAGCACGCTGCCCGACGGCTTGGCGCGCCGGAGATGCGCCCAGTCCTCGCGCTTCAGGAGCCCCTGGTCGCGGAGGCCGGCGAGGGCGAGCTCGGCGAGCGCGTTCGGCCCGATGATGGAGCCGTCGCCGTGGCGCTCGGGATTCTTCGGCCGCGGGCCGCCGCGCTTGGCGGGCGGCTCGGGATCGCAGACGGCGACGAATTTGCCCGACCAGTGGCCGCCCGGGACGCCGGTCATATAGGTCGACTGCCAGGTCGCGTAGGTGACGTTCTCGTTGGCGATGCCGCGCGTTCCCCCGCTGCCGCAGCCGTCGGTGGCGTCGTGCGGCGGCGGCAGGGTGGCCGGGCTCGAGGGCACCGGCGGCCAGGGATTGTTGAGGTCGAAGGAGTCGATCGTATAGGAGTTGTCGGCCGAGCTCGCGGGATGCGCGCTCGCGGTGTAGCCGCGCACCACCAGCCAGTGGTCCCAGCCATAGACGAGCGCGATCGGCGCGACCTGGTAGTGGTGGATGGTCCAGCAGATCTTGCGCGAGATCTGCTCCTCGGTGTCGAGCGAGAAGAGCGCGAAGTAGTTGCCGAAGCCCGCCGGGCGGCGGTCGTTCATCGTCCATTGCAGGCCGTCGGGACCGGTGTACCAGTTGGTCTCGATGGTGCTGTGGCCGTTGTTGTCGGCGTAGAGATCGTCCTGATCGAGGATCCCGGCGCCGATGGTCTCGAGGACCATCTGCGCGCAGGCGGCGCCGCAATAGTAGTCGGTGTCCTGCTGATGATGCTGGACGGCAAGATTTTCGCTGACGGCCATGGTTTTCCCCTCCCGTTGGCAGACCGACCGAGGCTATTCCCGCCGAGGGAGCGGCGGCGATCACCCTAGTTGGGCGGGTGGACGCCACGCGGAGAACCGCGCAGCGCCGGGGTCCGGCCGTCGCGATGCCCAAGAGGCGTTAACCGAAAAGGTACCTTGTTCGATTAAACCTCGAGCCTGGCCGGTTTCATCTTACGACCCGGCGCTTCTCAGGTTGCGTTGCGAGGGTGTCATGAAATCGAATCTGTGGGCCTGGGCTACGGCGATCGGCGCGTTCGTGCTCGCGGGTCTTGCCGCGCCGGCCGCGGTCAAGGCCGATCAGGCGGTGGGCTACACCACGCCGTCGCACATGGTGGTACAGCTGCATGCTGGTCCGGCGACCCGCTATCCTATCATCGGCATGATCCCGGCCGACGAGGAGGTCGAGGTCCATGGCTGCGCCACGGTCGGCCTCTGGTGCGACGTCGAATGGCGGAGCGCGCGCGGCTGGGTGTACATGCCCTACCTCCACATCGAAGGCCGCACGCCGTTCTTCTTCTGGGTCGGCCAGCCCTACATCGTCCCGTAGGACTTCCCGCCAAGGGAGGGCCGGCCGCGCCCTCCACGGAACCCTCGCCTCCGGGAACGGTTGCTCTGTGACGCCACGCCGTCATGCGTGGCACACAGCGAGGAACCGTTCGATGTCCGCCGACAAGCTTCGTCCCGAACCCGACCGGCCGACCGAGCGCCCGGCGCCGCCGCGCGGCAGGAAGCAGCCCTACCCGGTGGACGATCCGGGAATCAGCTCGCCCGACCGGCCGGGCTCGGAGCCCGACTATCTCCCGGACGGCCCGACCGAGAAGGACGAGCCGCCGCCGACGGCCTGAGGCGTTCGCGTGACGCACGCTTCGCTGCTCGCCGAGGAGTCTCGCCGGCGCCGCCACCGCGCGCGATCGAGCCCGGCCGGGCCGGCGCCTCCGGATATCGAGGAAGAGGCCGAGCTCGCCGGCCTCCACTACGTCTCCGACCGCGAGACGGGGTTTCGCCGCGTGAGGGCGGGGAGGGGCTTCCGCTATCTGCGCGCGGACGGGCGGCGCGTGGATGACCCGCGGATCCTCGACCGGATCCGCAAGCTCGCGATTCCGCCGGCCTGGGAGAAAGTGTGGATCAGCCGTTTCGCCAACGGGCACATCCAGGCGACCGGCCGGGATGCGAAGGGGCGGAAGCAGTACATCTACCACCCCGAGTTCCGGGAGCTCCGCGAGCGCAGCAAGTACGATCAGCTGCCGGCCTTCGCCGCCGCCCTGCCGGCCATCCGGGCGCGGGTCGAGGAGCATCTGCGGCTTCCGGGCCTCCCCCGCGAGAAGGTGCTGGCGACCATCGTCCACCTCCTCGACACCACCTTCATCCGCGTCGGCAACGAGGAATATGCGCGCGAGAACAAGAGCTTCGGGCTGACCACGCTGAAGACCCGGCACGTCACCGTCGACGGCTCGGAGATCAGCTTCCAGTTCAAGGGCAAGCACGGCGTCGACTGGTCGGTCAGCCAGCACGACCGGCGGATGGCGAGGATCATCCGCTCCTGCCAGGAGCTGCCCGGCCAGCACCTCTTCCAGTATCTCGACGAGGAGGGAAAGCGCGTGCCGGTCACCTCGACCGACGTCAATTCCTATCTCCGCGAGATCTCAGGAATCGACATTTCGGCCAAGGATTTCCGCACCTGGGGCGGCACGGTCCTCGCCGCCGCCGAGCTCTCGCTCCGGCCGCCGTTCACGGGGAGGAAGGAGGCGGACAGGAACGTCCGGCTTGCCGTCGCCGCGGTGGCCGAGCGGCTCCGCAACACGCAGCGCGTCTGCCGGCAGTGCTACATCCACCCGGTCGTGGTCGAGCGCTACGGCGCGGGAGAGCTCGCCATCGCCGAGGCCGAGCACGAGTGGCTGTCGCCGGCCGAGGTCGCCGTGCTCGGCCTCCTCGAGGCGGGCGTGGCGCCGCCGCTCAGGTCGGCGGCATAGGCGCCGGCGGCGGAGCGCGGTTCCGTCACAGAGCCGCCGCGTTGCGCGCTTTATCTCCCGGCCGGGGTGTGGGCCAGAGGAGGTCGGCCATGTCACGCCAGTCCATCATCCACGGAGCAACAATCGCCGTTCTCGCGGCGGGGCTCGCCGCGTGCGGGGATCGCGAGGAGGGGACGGCCGAGGCGGCCGCTTCGCTCGTCGCGTGCGACCTCCTCACCCCGGACGAGATCGGCGAGGCGATCGGCAAGCCGGTCGGCGAGGGCCAGGCCGAGCCCGCGATCGGCGGCGGGCCGGGCATGGGCGAGACCACGAGCTGCTCCTGGAAGACGCCCGACAACGTCGCGCCCGCCAACAATCTCGACATCGCCGCCGCCCTCGCCGGGCAGATGATCGTGACGCTCATCGTGTGGTCCTGGCCGGCCGAGGGCGAGGGCGCGGTCGGCTATCTGCGGTCGATGCGCGACGCCGCAGCGCCCGCCGGGATGACGCCTGAGGACGTGCCAATCGGCGACGAGGCGGTATGGATCGGCGGCGCGGCGCCGCTGGGCGGCATGCTGCATGTCCGCAGCGGCGACGTGACCTACACGCTCTCCGTGGCCGCGCTCGGCGCCGGCGGGGAGGATACGAGGGGACCCTCGGAAACGCTCGCGCAGGCGGTTCTCGCCAAGCTCTAGCGTTGCGCCCTGCGGGCGGGTTCCTTAGCCGGGAGAGGATCAGCCTGCCGCTCAGCGCACGGCTGCCATGGCAACGAAAACCGGGCAGGCGTCGTTGTGGCATCAAGTGCAACGCAACGAGGCCGGCCCATGCGCATCGCCCAGATGGCTCCCCTGATCGAGAGTGTCCCGCCACGCCTCTACGGAGGTACCGAGCGGGTGGTCTCGTATCTGACCGAGGAGCTGGTGCGGCTCGGGCACGAGGTGACGCTCTTCGCCTCGGGCGATTCGAGGACCGCCGCGAGGCTCGTGGCCGGCGCGCCTGCCGCCATCCGGCTCGACCCGCAGAGCTACAATCCGATCTTCCAGTATACCTGCGTCCTCGACGAGCTCTGGCGGCGCAACGGCGAGTTCGACGTCTTCCATTTCCATCTCGACGTGCTGCAGTTCCCGCTCTTCCGGCCGCTTGCCGGGCGGACACTGACCACGCTCCATGGGCGGCTCGACCTTCCGCATCTCGATCCGATCTACCAGCGCTTCGCTGAGTTCCCGCTGGTCTCGATCTCCGACAGCCAGCGGAAGGCGCTGCCCGGCGCCAACTACCTCGCCACCGTCCATCACGGCCTGCCGCTCGATCTTTTCCCCGCGCGGCTCCATCCGCGTGGCGGCTACCTTGCCTTTGTCGGGCGCATCTCGCCCGAGAAGGGGGTCGACCGGGCGATCGAGATCGCGCGGCGCGCGCGCCTGCCGCTCCGGATCGCGGCCAAGGTCGATCCGGTGGACGAAGCCTATTTTCGCGAGAGGATCGCCCCGCTCCTCGATGGGCCGGGCGTCGAGTTCATCGGCGAGGTCGCCGACCGTGACAAGGGCGAGATCCTCGGCGACGCGCTGGCCCTTCTCTTCCCGATCGACTGGCCGGAGCCGTTCGGGCTGGCGATGATCGAGGCGATGGCGTGCGGGACGCCGGTCCTCGCCTTCCGCAACGGATCGGTCGACGAGGTCATCGACGAGGGGATCACGGGCGTTGTCGCGTCGAGCGTCGAGGAGGCGACCGCGATGGTGCCGCGGGTGACCGCGCTCGACCGCCACCGTGTCCGGCGGACTTTCGAGACGCGCTTCTCGGCGCGGCGGATGGCCGAGGACTATGTGCGGCTCTACGAGGCGGCGGTTGGCCGGAGCCGGCCGCGTGAGGCCGAGACCGTCATCCGCTATCCTGAGCGCGCCCGGGCGCCGGCGCGGGTCGCCAAAGCAAACGGGAGCGCGGCTGCCGCGGTGACGACGCAGGTCTCATGACGATTTCGCCTGGTGTGCCGGTCTCGGTGGAGGGCGGCGAAGCTCCGTACTACGTGCCGTCGATGGGGCCGTCCTCGCGGCCGCGGCGCACGCTCAAGCAGGGCGACGTTTTCGCCGTGCTCGACTCCTTCGGCGAGATCGGCGTCTCGGCCGGCGGGGCCGACGGCATCTTCAGCGCCGACACGCGGCGGCTCTCCTATCTCGGCCTTGCCATAGACGGGCGGCAGCTCCTTCTCCTCGACTCCCGCGTGCTCGACGACAATGCCGGGCTGGTGGTCGATCTCACCAACCCGGACATCTATGTCGATGGCCGGCTGATCCTGCCCAAGGACACGCTGCACGTGGTCCGCTTCCAGTTCCTGTGGAACGGGGCGCTGCACGAACGCTGCTCGATCCAGAACCACGGCAGCGAGGCCGTCACCTTCACGCTCTCGATCGCCTTCGGCTGCGACTTCGCCGATCTCTTCGAGGTCCGCGGGATGCGCCGGAAAGCGCGGGGGCGGCTCCTCGATCCCTGGGTGTCCGGCGACCGGGTGGCGCTCGCCTATCGCGGGCTCGACGGGATCGACCGGCGCACCGAGCTCTATTTCCGCCCCGCGCCGCAGCAGCTCGACGGGCGGTCGGCGGTCTACGAGATCGTGCTCGAGCCGGGCGGGCGGATGCCGATCTTCACCACGATCTCGTCCGGCGAGCAGACCGAGACGGCGCGGCGCCCCTTCCTCGGCGGGCTGCAGAAGGCGCGTCGCGCGAGCCGCCTCGTCGCGCAGCGCGGGGCGGAGGTGGCGACCTCGAGCGAGCGGATCAACGGGGTCTTCGGCCGCTCGCTCGCCGATCTCCGCATGCTGCTGACCGAGACCACGCAGGGCTCGTATCCCTATGCCGGCATTCCCTGGTACTCGACCACGTTCGGGCGGGACGGGATCATCACCGCCATCGAGGCGCTGTGGGTCGATCCCGAGATCGCGCGCGGCGTCCTGATGCGGCTCGCCGCCTTCCAGGCGACCGGGTTCGACGCCGCGAGCGACGCCGAGCCGGGCAAGATCCTCCACGAGATGCGGGGCGGGGAGATGGCGATCCTCGGCGAGGTGCCGTTCGGCCTCTATTACGGGAGCGTCGACTCGACGCCGCTCTTCGTCCTTCTCGCCGGCCTCTACTACGAGCGGACCAACGACCTTGCGACCGTCGACGGGCTGTGGCCGGCCATCGAGGCCGCGCTCGGCTGGATCGACGGGCCGGCCGACCCCGACGGCGACGGCTTCATCGAATATCACCGCGCCACCGATTCGGGGCTGGTCAATCAGGGCTGGAAGGACTCGTACGACTCGATCTTCCATGCCGACGGCAGTCTTGCCGAGGGACCGGTCGCGGTGGCCGAGGCGCAGGCCTATGTCTACGCGGCCAAGCGGGCCGCGGCGACCCTCGCGCGCGCCCTCGGGAAGGATGCGGTGGCGGTCCGGCTCGGCGAGGAGGCGGAGCGTCTCGCCGAACGGTTCGACGAGGCGTTCTGGTGCGAGGAGATCGGCAGCTACGCGCTCGCCCTCGATGGGCGGAAGCGCCAGTGCCGGGTGGTGAGCTCCAATGCCGCCCACGTCCTCTTCGCCGGGCTCGCGCGGCAGGACCGGGCGGAGCGCGTGGCGGCCCGGCTGATGGGCGCGGACGCATTCTCGGGATGGGGCATCCGCACGATCGCCTGGGGATCGGCGCGCTACAACCCGATGTCCTACCACAACGGCTCGGTCTGGCCGCACGACAACGCGCTCGCCGCGCTCGGCTTCGGCCGCTACGGGCTGGCGTCGGCGGTGGTGCGGACGACCGATGCGATCATCGACGCGGCGGCCTCGGCGGAGCTCTGCCGCCTGCCCGAGCTCTATTGCGGCTTCCGGCGGAAGAGCAATCGCGGGCCGACGCTCTACCCGGTCGCGTGCTCGCCGCAGGCCTGGGCGGCGGGGGCCCCCCTCGCGCTGCTGCAGGCCTGTCTCGGGATGAGCTTCGATCCCCGGCAGGGCGAGGTGCGGCTCGCCCGGCCGATCCTGCCCGCGGCAATGGAGCATCTGACGATCCGGCGGCTGGCGCTCGGATCGTCCCGGCTCGACATCCGCGTCGACCGGAGCGCGGCCGGCGTATCGGCCGAAATCGTCTCGCGCACCGGGCCGGGCGAGGTGCGGATCACCGACGGACCCTGATCGGGCGCCGCTGACACGAGCGTGAGCCGAGGAACCTTCCGCCTCCCGCCGCTGTTCCCGTGATGGAGGGGTCCTTCGAAAGAGGACACCACGATGAGACTCTCGACACTTGCCCTCGGCGGGCTCCTGCTCGCCACAATGGGCCCGATGGCCCTCGCGCAGGCGCCGCAGCCGGCGCCGCCTTCGCCGATCTCCCCGCTTCCGGGCGAGGCGCCTCCGGCGCTGGGCGACGCGCCCGAGGAGAACCCGTTCACCCTCGCCAATATCGACCCGACGCTGCCCTTCGGGCAGATCGACGTCGAGGCGGCGACCAACCCGGACGCGCTCGCGGCCTGGGAGGAGACGCTGTCCGAGGGGCAGATCACCGAGCTCGACCAGCGCTGCGAGGTGATCAGCCAGGCGACCGACTTCCCCGCCGAGCCGCGCGCCTTTTGCGACATGTGGCTGACCGTCCGGGCCGACGAGATGGGCGATCCCGCCCTCGCGCCGGTGACCATTCCGGAACCGGGGCCGGGCGTCGTTCAGCAGCCGGCTCCGGGCGCGCCGGCCGCTCCGTAGCGGTCCAGGCTTCGCTCATCCCCGATGGGGCTGCTGGGAGGTGTCTTCGAGGCGGCCGCAAGGCAGCCTCGAAGACGCACCGGCTCCGTCAGGCGGGAAGCGCCATCGGAACCCTCGCAAATGTTGATGTCGCGCCCGCCCCGATAGGGTAGTGAGACGCGCCATGAACGAGATTTCCCAGCCGGCGCCCGCGCCGGAGACCCATGCGCCGGCTCCGGCGGGCTCCTACGCCGCGCGGCGCACCTTCGCGATCATCTCCCACCCGGACGCCGGCAAGACCACGCTGACCGAGCATCTCCTCGTCGCCGGCGGGGCGATCCACATCGCCGGCAACGTGAAGGCGCGCGGGCAGGCGCGGCGCGCGCACTCGGACTGGATGGAGATCGAGCAGAAGCGCGGCATCTCGGTCACCAGCTCGGTGATGACCTTCGAGAAGGACGGGATCACCTTCAACCTTCTCGACACGCCCGGCCACGCCGATTTCAGCGAGGACACCTATCGGACGCTCACGGCGGTCGACAGCGCGATCATGGTGCTCGACGCGGCCAAGGGCATCGAGAGCCAGACGCTGAAGCTCTTCGAGGTCTGCCGGCTCCGCAACATCCCTATCATCACCTTCATCAACAAGGTCGACCGCGAGGGGCGGCACCCGCTCGAGCTGATGGACGAGATCGCCGACAAGCTCGCGCTCGACGTCAGCCCGGTGACCTGGCCGGTCGGCATGGGCGTCGACTTCCGCGGCGTCATCGACTTCGTCGGGGAGAAGGTGATCCTCCCCGACGGGCACGATTCGGGGCTCCCTTGGAACGGCGGCGACCCGGACCTCACCAGGCTCCCGCACATGGCCGACCACATCCTCGGCCCGGTGCTCGAGTCGCTCGACCTCGCGCGCTCGGCGCTGCCGAGATTCGATCTTCGCTCGTTCCGGGAGGGACACCTGACGCCGGTGTTCTTCGGCTCGGCGCTGAAGGGCGTCGCGGTGGCCGAGCTCCTGAAGGCGGTCGCCGAGTGGGCGCCCGGCCCGCAGCCGCAGGCCGCGCTTCCGCACGAGGTGCGGCCGGAGCAGCGCGAGGTGACCGGCTTCGTGTTCAAGGTCCAGGCCAATATGGACCCCAACCACCGCGACCGCGTCGCCTTCGTGCGGCTCTGCTCGGGGACCTTCCGGCGCGGGATGAAGCTCCGCAACGTCCGCTCGGGAAAGGATCTCACCATCGGCAACCCGGTGCTCTTCATGGCGCGCGAGCGCGACACCGCGGATGACGCGGCGGCCGGCGACATCGTCGGCATTCCCAATCACGGCACGCTCAGCGTCGGCGACACGCTGACCGAGGGGAGCCGGATCAGCTTCCTCGGCATCCCCGATTTCGCGCCGGAGATCCTGCGCCGCGTCCGCCTCGGTGACGTGACCAAGTCCAAGCAACTGCAGCGCGCGCTGACCGATCTCGCCGAGGAGGGCGTCGCGCAGGCGTTCCGGCCGATGATCGGCAATGCGTGGCTGGTCGGCGTGGTCGGCGCGCTGCAACTCGACGTGATGAAGTCGCGGGTCGCGCGCGAGTACAACATCGCGATCGACTTCGAGCCCACCGAGGCGGAGAGCGCGCGCTGGCTCGCCTCCGACGACCCGGCGAAGCTGAAGGCGTTTCTCTCGG
>JADYYB010000180.1 GCA_020853895.1 Bauldia sp. | reverse complement strand
GCGAAGCTGATCTGAGAGAGGCTGATCCGGTAAGGGAGAGGAAGGGCGGTTCTTGAGCATGGCGGCGGCTTCGGCTGGAAAATCCGCCGATGGCCTAGAACGGATCGTGCACTCTCGTCCACTGCACGTCCTCGACTGACTCCGCGCCCGTCGCCAGCATCACCAGCCGGTCGAAGCCGAGCGCCACGCCCGAGGCCGGCGGCATCTCGCCAAGCGCGGCCAGGAAATCCTCGTCGATCGGGTAGCGCTCGCCGTAGATGCGCTCCTTCTCGTTCATGTCGGCGACGAACCGCGCCCGTTGCTCCTCGGGATCGGTCAGCTCGCCGAACCCGTTGGCGAGCTCGACCCCGCAGGCATAGAGCTCGAACCGCTCGGCCACGCGCGGGTCGGCCGCGTCGCGCCGCGCCAGCGCCGCCTCGCTGATCGGATAGGAATGGAGCACGGTCGGCCGCCCGATCCCCAGCGCGGGCTCCACCTTCTCCGACAGGACGCGGCTGAAGATGTCCGACCACGTATCGTCCGCAGCGACCCGGATGCCTGCTCCGACCGCCGCCGCCGCCAGGCGCTCGCGGCGCGGCGAGCCGTCGGGGTCGATCGTTTCGAGGAGGTCGATCCGCGCGCTCCGGGCGAACGCACCCGCGACGGAGAGATAGTCGGGCCGCGCCGCCGGATCGCATGAGGCGCCGCGATAGCCGAGCCCGCTCGCGCCGGCGGTCTTCGCGGCGAGGCGGAGGACGGAGAGGCAGTCGTCCCACGCCACATGATACGGCGCGCCCGCGCGATACCATTCCAGCATCGTGAACTCGGGCGCGTGGAGCGCGCTGCGCTCGCGGTTGCGGAAGACGCGCGCGAACTCGAAGATCTTCGTCTCCCCGGCCGCCAGCAGCTTCTTCATCGCGAACTCGGGCGAGGTGTGAAGGTAGGCCGGCGCCGCCCGCCCGTCGATCGTCCGGAACGCCGTCTCGAAGGCGTGGAGATGCGTCTCGTTGCCCGGCGAGACCTGCAGCGCCGCCGCCTCGACCTCGACGAACCCCTCGCCCTCGAACCAGGTGCGCACCGCCGCGCGGATGCGGTTCCGCGTCAGCAGCCGCTCCCGCCGCGCCGCGTGCTCCTCGCGATCCCACCAGCGTCCGGTGCTCAAGCCAGTTCTGCCTCCGCGGACATCCAAGAACCTGTCATCGCCGGATTCATTCCGGCGATCCAGCCCGCCGTCGCGCAAGGCCGAAGCTCCAGGAATCCTCCTCCGCGCCGGATTGCCGGAACCAGCCCGGCAACGACAAGTCAGGTGGCGATCGGCCCCTTGGCCCGCCGTCACAACCGGGTGCCTTGTGCCGATTGCCGGGTGCCCTTCCCCGTCTGGCGCTTTCCCGCGATATCGCTATTGTGCGGCCCGATTCATCGGGGCGCGGCCCCGTTTCCGCCATTCTCGTGAGGAACTAACGTGGCACGCGTGATCGCCAGCAACGTCCGCAAGGGCAATATTCTCGACATCGACGGCAAGCTCTGCCTTGTCCTGACGGCCGAAAGCTTCTTCCCCGGCAAGGGCACGCCGACCACCCAGATCGACATGCGGCGCCTTTCCGACGGGGTGAAGGTCTCCCAGCGCTACCGCACCACCGAGCAGGTCGAGCGGGCTTTCGTCGAGGATTCGGAGTTTTCCTATCTCTACCAGGACGGCGAGAACTACGTGTTCATGAACCCGGTCAACTACGAGCAGATCACCGTGGTGCCCGACGTGATCGGCGACCAGTCGGTCTATCTCCAGGAGGGCATGACCGTGAAGCTCTCCGTCCACGAGGGCATCGCGGTAGCGATCGAGCTGCCGCAGCGCGTCACCCTCGAGGTCGCCGAGACCGAGCCGGTGACCAAGGGCCAGACCGCCTCCTCCTCCTACAAGCCCGCGATCATGACCAACGGCATCCGCGTGATGGTCCCCCCGCATATCGGCCCCGGCTCGCGCATCATCGTGATGACCGCCGACGGCACCTACGCCGAGCGCGCCAAGGACTAAGGCGCCCTTCTCTTCCCGATTGCCGATTGCCGATTGCCTATTGCCGACTGCCCCTCAGGTGAATCCATGACCCTTTCGCTCTACGACGCCTCCGTCCCGGTCTACCGGCGGAGCCTCCAGAACCTTTCCGACATCCTCGACAAGGCGGTGGCCTGGGCGACCGAGCGGAAGGTCGACCCTTCCGTCCTTCTCAACTCGCGCCTCTACCCCGACATGTTCCCGCTCGTCCGCCAGGTGCAGACCGCGACCGACCAGGCCAAGGGCGCGATCCACCGCCTGACCGGGATCGAGAACCCGCGCTTCCCCGACACCGAGACCACGGTCGAGGAGCTGAAGGCGCGCATCGTCCGCCTGATCGAGTTCATCGAGTCGGTGCCGAAGGAGAAGTTCGAGGGCGCCGAGTCGCGCGAGGTCGAGGTGCGGATCGCCGGCGAGATGCGGAAGATGAGCGGCCTCCACTACCTCATGCATGTCGGCCTCGCCCACTTCTTCTTTCACGTCACCACCGCCTACGACATCCTGCGTCACAACGGGGTGCCCCTCGGCAAGGCCGACTACATCGGCCGCGGACCGCTTTAGCTGCGGCGTCAGCGCAGCCAAATCGTGGCCCTATCACCGCGATTTGATTGCAACTGAGTCTATCGGGTTACACGTTTCCGCAACCTTCGGGGGTAGCTTCGGGCGGGGGTTGATTCTCGAGGCAGCGTGGCCTCGGGACGGGTCCTTGCCTTTGGACCATCCCCTTAGGGACAACGGGAGCTGATACGAAAAATGCGTTCATTGCTGCTGCCGGCCGCGGCCGGGCTGATGCTGTCTGCCTCGCCGGCCTTCGCCGAGGGGTTCTATCTCTCGCTGCATGGCGGGGGGCTGGTCATCCCCGACACGCTGGTCGCGTTCGAGCCGGCGACGCTCGCCGAGTTCCACACCGACACCGGTTACCGGGTCGGCGGCGCCCTCGGCATGGACTTCAACCAGACCTTCGGCGGCGAGGCGGAGATCTCCTACGGCTCCGTCGGGGTGACCGACTTCTCGATCGTCGGCGGCCCCAACCTGCCGGCCTCGGGCGACGCCCGGCTCCTGTCGGTCATGGGCAACCTCGTGATCAACCTCGGCAACCCGGCCGGCGTGATCCGTCCCTATGCCGGCGTCGGCGCCGGCGGCGTCAGGATCAGCCTCGACAACATCGACATCGGCGGCGGCGACGGCGTGGACGATGACGACTGGACCTGGGGCGTGCAGACTTTCCTCGGCGCGGACATCGCGGTCTCGCAGAACGTCTCGGTCGGCGCGCGGTATCGCTTCCAGTATATCGGCGAGACGAACTTCGTCGACTTCGACGGCGACCCCGTGTCCATCGACCACGTGACGGCGCACTCGATCGAGGGCGTGCTGAAGATCCGCTTCAACGGCCTCTAGGCTTCCGCCGCCGGGGCCGGGAAAGAAAAAGCGGCCGAGCCAAGGGCCCGGCCGCCGAGTTTCCCATGAGAACTGCGCGGGCGGTGAGGACTGAAACCCGCGTACTCCAAGGCACGAGGTGAGCAGCGGGCCGGTCCGAATCCTCTCGGACCGCCCGCTGTCCCGACCGGCGACCGCCGTGACCGTCGCCCGCCGGTATGAGGCCGGGAGGCGGCGGACCGCCCCCCGGTGTTTCGATCGGCCCTTACTTGGCCGCGGCCTGCTCGACGGTGATGATCTTGTGCGTGGTGCAGTTGATCATCACGTCGAAATAACGCTGCACCCAGTCCGCTCCGATCTCGAACGGATGGGGGTCGCCGTAGCCGCGGCTCGCGATCATCCGCGCCTTCTGCCAGGCCTGGTCGAACTCCGAGTGGTTGGAGATCAGCACCGTGGCGCCGAAATCGGACGCGATCTGAGCGAACCGCTCCTGCGTGGCGCGGTAGCGCTCGAGGTTCGGGACGCCCGGATCGGGAACGTCGGTCTGGAAGTTGAAGGCGGTGCCGCCGGCATAGGCGACGTTCACCGGCCGGCCCCAGTCATGCACCGTGAAGGTGTAGGACAGCGTGCCGGGGGTGTGGCCGGGGGTCGAGATGATGTTGACCGTATTCGGACCGACCGTGATCGAGGTATCGGTGTTCTCCGGCACGTAGAGGCGGAGGTTCGGATCCGGATTCGGCGTCCAGCCGAAATTGGCGTTCGGGCGGGTGTCGACGTTGCGCCAGTCGGCTTCGCCCATCACCACGATCGCCTGGTCGCCCGTGGCATCCTGCACCAGCTCCACCCCGCCGATATGGTCGCCGTGGGCGTGGCTGATGATGATGTACTTGATGTCCATCGGGTCGAGCCCGAACTTGCGCATCCCGTCGAGGATCAGCTCTTCGGAGTTGTAGTCGTACTCGGTGTCGATGAGGATGTGGCCCTCCTCGCTGGTCAGGAGCCAGCCCGAGTGCTGGCTGCCGCCGAGCCAGTAGAGGTCGTCGAACACCTGGGTCGCCTCGGCGTACCAGGTCTCGCGGGCCGGCGCGTCCGGGTTGCCGCGGAAGCGCGGGACGCGCTGCGTGGCGGCGTCGGCGAGGTTCGGCGCGCCGTTGGCCGGGGCGAGGATGCACAGGCGGTTGAACGTGCCCAGATGCGTGAAGCCGGCTGCGGTCTTGGCAGCGCGGAGGGCATCCTCCAGCTCCTGATCGAAGTCGCGCGCCCCGCCCGCCTGCGGCGCCTGCGCGAACGCGCTGGTCGCCATGAGGCCGAGCAACCCGAGAGCTGCCCCGAAGAATTTCCGAGAACTCATATATTCCTCCCAATGATGATAGTCTTCGAATGATGGGAGCTGCCCTGGTTTCGTCGGCCCGTCCTCCCATGCGACGGCCGCGCCCTTGTCGGCTTCTCCCGTACTGGACCCTCCGTCCAGGCACTCACTGCTTGCGTGTCTGGATGTCCGGCCCTCCTTCCTCGTCCGAGGCGTGCGCCTCTTTCCCGTTCTTCGCCTTGCGCCCCGAGCCCTCGCGCTTCTGGCTGGCGACGACGAAGGCTTCGCGGCCGAGCCGCCGGAGCGAGGCTTCGAGCCTCTTCTCCGCCTCGCGGATCTCCCGCAGATTCTCGACCATGTGGCTGACATGGAACTGCGCGGCGGCGCGCGCCCGGTCCGGGTCGCCGGACATGATCGCCTCGTAGATGGCGCGGTGCTCGTCCAGCAGCGTGGCGCGGATGCCGCGCTGCTCCCAGAGGCGCTTCCGGTTGAAGAAGACGTCCGCGCGCATGAGGTCGGAGAGGCTGCGCATCACGTGCAGCATGACGAGGTTGTGGCTGGCCTCGTAGATGGCGAGGTGGAAGTCGGCGTCGGCCTCCGCCTCCTCCATCGGGTCGTCCTTCTTGGACGCCGCTTCGAGCCGCTCGAAATTCCGCTTGATCTCCTGGCGGTCGACGTCCGAGGCGCGCCGGCAGGCGTCGCCCGTGGCGGCGCCCTCGACGACGTTGCGGAACTCGAGATACTCGAACGCCGCCTCGGGATGGTTGCGGAAGAGGACGACCAGCGGGTCCTTGAGCGAGGAGCCGATCGCCTCGGAGATGAAGGACACGCCCTGGAGGTTGGTCTGGATCAGCCGCCGGTCGGCCAGCTTGGCGAGCGCCTCGCGCAGCGAGGGCCGCGAGATGTCGAGCTTGGCCGACAGCTCACGCTCCGGCAGAAGCCGCTCGCCGGGGCGGAGCGCGCCCTCGAGGATGAGCATCTCAAGATGATCGGCAACGGCGTCGGACAGCTTTGCCGGCTTGATCGTTTCCGATCCCATTCACTCCCCCGCGACCTGCCCACCGAGGTCAGGACATGAAGGTTACAAGACCTTACCAGGGCTGGCAATTGGGCAAACGAATGTACCAGGCGGAATCGTGAATGGCGTGCGATCCGTGGAGCCTGCCCGGCGGGAGCGTCGGGCCGTGCGCAAAAAAAGCCCCGCGTTGCCGCGGGGCCGCTAGGGAACGGGGCCGTGGGTGATGGGTCACTCCAAGGCGACCGAATCCTACGGCCGCCGCGACTCCCCCTCAACCCGCCCTTTTGGGGCTATCGGCAACGCTCTGGCTTCCCGCTCCGCCCTGTCCTGATGGGTCGGACTCCCTCGCCTGCATCCCGCCTCGCCCGCGGCGAGCGGTGATCGGCGGCCCGCCGCGCCGAGGGCAGGGCAATCACATATTGCCCCTCCCCCCTTGTGGGGGAGGCCGGGAGGGGGCCTCGCGGCAAGCGAGGCAGCAAAATCCCACCATAGCCACAAGGATCGGCGTGGGATTCTTGACCATGCCTCGCTTGCCGCTCGGCCCCCACCCCAGCCCTCCCCACAAGGGGGCGGGGGAAGAACGGGGGCAGCCGGCTCCCGCGTTCGGTCATATGCGACAGCCCTGCGACCGGGTGAGGCGGCGCGCCATCGTCGCCGTTGAAAGACCGGCCGCGCATCCCTAAAAGGTGCGGGCGCGCCGGCATAGCTCAGTGGTAGAGCATCCGCTTCGTAAGCGGGGGGTCGGGGGTTCAAATCCCTCTGCCGGCACCAGCGCTTCCCGCTTCGGCCCGATGGGGCCGGTCGATCGAACCTCGCTGACGGGAGCGCATGGGAGAAAGGCCCGGTCGAGAGACGACCGGGCCTTGGCCAACGACCCGACCTGAAGCCACCCTCAGGGTGATCCCAGCCGCCACTCCTGGGACTGCGAGCCGGGTTGGCCGGTAACGACCTGGTAGTTCACCGCGGCGTTGATCGTGGCGTCGAGGAAGCGGCCGCTCGACACCTGCTGGATGGTGACGAAGCCGCCGCCATACTCGACGACCCGCCACAGCTGCGTGTTGTCGAAGGTCTGGCGAGGCCGGAGGACGACGAAGAAGGCCTCTGAGGCAACCTCGTGCGCGTCGAGGAAGAGCCCCGAGCTGCGCTGCTGGATGGTATAGACGCCGGCTCCGGCGCTCGCGATCAACCATTGCTGGGATTGCGCGCCACTGAAGGGCGCTGTGACGGCGGTGAGGCCGAGATTGTACTTGTCCGGGGCCGTGGCATCGAGAAAGCCGAGGCCGCCGCCCTGGATGATCACCAGGCGCGAGGGCGCGGGCTGGGCGGGCTGAAGCACCTGCGGCGTCAGCGGCATTTGCTGGAGCTGCAGCGGCTGCGCGGAGGCGGCTTTGGCGGTCACGAGCGCGGCAGCTGCCACGAAGGTGAACATGACGGTCGCCCCCAGCCTCTGCCAGAAGCGGGGCCGTTCGATTGCGATTGCGGTCATGAGAGCGTCTCCTGAGTGATCGAGGCGGTGGCCGCGCGTCACACTTTGGCGCGGTCTATGCCGCCTTATCGTCACAATGCGCTGAACCTACACTGATCGGGCTGTTGCCCCCAATTCATCGGCCGGTGGCCACGCCCGGACGCCCGTTTGCCTCGATCATCGAGCAGGTGGCGGCACCATTCTCCGGAACAGACCGGTCCCAATCCGCGCGAACGAGGCGGCAGCTCGCGAGGGCGCGCCATTTTGCCCGGCTGGCCCGCGTCAAGTCCGCTCCCATATCCGCGCCATGGCGAATTTCGACACGATGATGAGGCTCCGCGCCCTCGCGGAGACGAAGGGTTTTGGACTCGAGCGGGCGACGACCTATGGCTGCGTGCGGCTATGGGACCCGATGCTTCAGGCGAACCGACCCTATGCCGACGGCTCGACCGCCTGGCCGTACCGGGCCGCGGTGATGTTCCTGCGGCGGCAAAGCGAGGCCCTGCCGACGGAGTCGCACGGCGGTCCGCGGTAGGCGTGGCCGGCCACGCCTCGGCGATGACGTCCGCCACGTCCCGAGCGCTAGGGCCAGGGGTACTCGGCGGCGACGATCCCGCTCTCGGCGAGGCGCCTGACGATGTCGCGCCGGAAATCGACCACGCTCGCGACGGGAATCGCGCGGCGCGCGGCGACCTCGTCCTCGGTGAAGGGCACGAAGTCGGCCGGCAGGGAATCGCCCGCCCAGCGCGCCATGACGTAGTTCATCACCGCGGCGATCTCCGCGTTGCTGAGGCTCGAGCCGACCACGCCGGGCACGTGGAAGAGATAGGTTCGCCCGTCCTCGTCGCCGGCGAAGACGCCGACCAGACCGGGGAAGGACGGGATGCCCGCATTCGGCGCGCCCGCCGCCTCCACGCCGTGGCAACCGGCGCAGCGGAGGATGTAGTTGACGTGCGGCTCGCGCTCGGCCGCGAGGGCGATGGTCGCCGCGATACCGGCCGACGCCAGACCCACAGCACCCAATAGCGCGCCCGTCAGCCTTCGCTTCATCCCGCCTCGTTCCTTCGCCTCACGTCCGTGCTCGCCCTGGGCAAGCCTGATCCCGATGCAGGCTCCGTGCCGCTGGGGCGCTGCCCGGCGGCTGGCGCAAATGCATACGCCGCTGCGCTTACCCCCTCCCCCCTTGTGGGGGAGGCCGAGAGGGGGCCGAGCGGCAAGCGAGGATTGAAAATCCCACGGTCGCGACAAGCATCAGCGTGGGATTCTTGAGCGAAGCCTCGCTTGCCCCTCGGCCCCCACCCCCGGCCCTCCCCACAAGGGGAGGGGGAAGGAGGGGCGCGCCTCCTGTGTCGGGGGAAGAGGGCGCGCCTACGCCAGCCCGACCACCGCCGCGACGGTGCAGTGATAGCCCTTGGTGTCGTTGGCCATGCACCAGTTGATGTCGTTGTAGAGGCCCATGCGGTAGCCCGGGCGCTCGCCTTCCGAGGTGAAGCAGAAGGTCGGCTGGGCGCAGCCCCCGCCCCCGCAGCAATCGTTGTAGGCGACCAGGTAGTCGCGCTCGTCGTTGGGGTTGTGGCAGGTGCCGACCCACGAGACGAGCGAGACCTCCGAGCCGGGCGGGCACATCGCCAGCGCCCCGCCGCACTCCGAGCAGAGATAGCCGTCGAGCGCGCAATAGCGCCAGTATTCGCAGTCGGCGATGTCCCCGTCCCCCTCGCCCGCCTTCGGCGCGGGCTGCGCCATCGCCCGCCCGAAGGTACGGTCGAACGGCAGGAGCGGGGCGAGCGCGGTGCCCATCATCGCCGTGCCGATCGTCGCAACGACGTTGCGCCGGCTGACCGCCTGCGCGGTGCGCCGGACTGCCCTCTCGGAAGCGCCATCCATCCATTCCAGGATCTTGTCGAAGAAAACGGTCATTGCTGGACTCCGTGAAGGTCAGGCGTTCGAGGGTTTCATCTGGTCGATGAGGGTCTGGATCGAGGGCACGCCGAGCTCCTTGGCGTTGAAGAGGCTCTCGAGCTGCTCGCGGTTGTTGACGAGGCCCTTCGAGATGACGGTGCCCGCCTCGTCGATGAGGACGGCGAAGGGGAGGCGCGAGACGCGGTAGGTGATGCCGAGCTCGGTCGAGAGGACGTAGGGGAAGGAGCCGAGGTTGGCGCGCTCGATGAAGGCGCGGTGCTTGCCCTCCTCCCCGTCGCTGGCGAGCACGAGGTCGAGCCAGCCCTTCTCGCTGCCGCGGATCGATTTGAGGATCGGCAGGAGCTTCTTGCACACCGGGCAGGTTGGCGAGAGGAAGAAGACGAGCTTGCTCTTCGGCGCCTGTCCGCCGATCGCGACCACCCCGCCGCCGGTGAGGCTCGGCAGCGTGAAGCGCGGCGAGGCGTCGCCGACCTTCGGGCCGGCGTCGTTGATGAGCGCGCCCATCGGCGAGATGCGCTCGAAGAGCACGCCGGTCTGCCGCGCGAGGGCGAAGAGGGCGACGACGAGGCCGAGCACGACCACCCAGAGGGCGGCGACGGCGAAGATGAGTCCGGTCATTTTCTCTGTCCGATCGTGGTTCCGGGCTCAGCGCGGCCTGAGCGCGCGCGCCCGCATGGCGT
>JADYYB010000179.1 GCA_020853895.1 Bauldia sp. | reverse complement strand
TGATCGCGCTCCTCCGCTCGTGGCGGCCCTCGCTGCTCGCGGGCGTCCTCGGCGCCCTCGCCTCCGAGTTCTGGTTCCTCGGCTTCTCGCTGGCCAGCGCGGCGAGCGTCCGCACCCTCGGCCTCGTCGAGGTGCTCTTCGCCCAGCTCGCCGCCTCGCTGTGGATGCGGCAGGCCCCGTCGGCCCGCGAGATCGCGGGCATCGCACTTCTCGTCGTCGGCATCGTCCTCCTCGTGCAGCACGGTGGCGCGGGAGGCTAGCCCGCCCTTGTCACCGGCCGGGCGCTCGCCCATAAACCTCCGGCGCGGATCATTTCTGGGAAGGCGTCTGCCCCGGAGGGTCCATGCACACCAAGCGTCCGTATCTGCTTTGCCTCGCCGCCGGTCTCCTGCTTCTCGCGCCCGCCGCGAGCGCGCAGGCCGTCGACGACGATCGTCTCCTCTCCGCCGCCGGCGACCCGGCGAACTGGATCACCTTCGGGCAGAACTACACCAACGACCGCTTCTCGCGCCTCGCCGACATCGACCGCGAGAACGTCGCCTCCCTCGCCCCGGCCTGGGTCTATCAGACCGGCCAGGTCGGCCCGTACCAGACCCACCCCATGGTGGTCGACGGCGTTATCTACTTCACCACCCAGAGCAACGACGTGGTTGCCGCCGACGCCGCCACCGGCGCGCAGATCTGGCGCTACCGGCACCAGTTCCGCGAGGAGCAGACCAGCGCGCCGCGCAACCGCGGCGTCGCCGTCGCCTACGGCAAGGTCTATCTCGGCACCGACGACCACCGCATGATCGCGCTCGACCAGGCGACCGGCGCGGTCCTCTGGGACATCCTCGTCGAGGGCTACGACCCGCCCGACGAGCTCCGCGTGCCCGGCTACGAGACCGCCGACGCGATCCCCTTCGCCTTCCGCGCCGCGCCCCTCGTCCATGACGGCAAGGTGATCATCTCGGCCGCCGCCTTCCTGCAGTTCCAGGGCGGCACCGAGAACATCAACGAGACCTACGTCAAGGACATCCTCGAGCGTGGCCAGGACGTCGGCCTCGCCTGGATCTCGGCCAATCTCGGCGCGCGCGGCTTCGTCGTCGCGCTCGACGCGGAGACCGGGGCCGAGGCCTGGCGCTTCTACACCACCAAGGAGGAGGGCTGGGAGGGCGAGTGGAAGACCGAGACCCCGGCCGGCGTCCCGCTCAACCGCGACATCGCCACCGAGCAGGCGCTTCTCGACCTCTACGGCCACTCCTGGGCGGCCGGCGCGGTCGGCGGCCATTTCACGCCCTCGATCGATCCCGAGCTCGGGCTCCTCTTCATCGGCACCGCCAACACCACGCAGCAATGGCTGCCGCTCTCCCACCCCGGCGACAACCTCTACTCGAACGGCATGCTGGCGCTGCACACCGACACCGGCGAGCTCGCCTGGTTCTTCCAGGCCGTCCCGCACGGGCTGAACCACGACCTCATCACCCAGACCACGCTCTTCGACACGGTGGTCGACGGACAGACGATCCCCGCGGTCGGCGTGGGCAGCAAGACCGGCTTCTACTACGTGCTGGAGCGGGCGACCGGCCGCTTCCTCTTCCAGTCCGAGCCCTACGTTCCGCAGGAGAACGTCTTCGCGCCGATTACCACCACGCCGGTCACCATCGCGCCCGGCGACCCCGGCGGCTCGAGCGTCTCCCCGACCAGCTTCGACCCCGGCCAGGGCCTCGTCTTCCTGCGCGGCATCCACCGCCCGACGACCTACACCGCCATGCCCCTGCCCGCGCTCGACGGCCACCCGCCGATCGCCTGGCTGAAGGCCGAGACCCTGCCCGTCGCCCGCGGCCACGGCACGCTGACCGCGATGGACGTCCGGAACGGCGGCCACATCGTGTGGCAGGTCGAGACCACCGTGCCCTCGGGCGGCGCCTCGCTGGCGACGGCCGGCGGCCTCCTCTTCGACGGCGAGCGGAACGGCTTCTTCCGCGCCTATGACAGCGCGACCGGCGACCTCCTCTGGTCGTTCCAGACCGGCTCGGCGGTCGAGGGCCACCCGATCAGCTATTCGGCCGGCGGACGCCAGTTCGTCGTGGTCGGCAGCGGCTCGGCGATGTTCGCCTTCGCGCTGCCCGAATAGGCCACGCAGCGCACGAAAGAAGAGAGGCGCCTCCGGGCGCCTCTTCTGCTTTGACCGATGGCCCGGCCGCTATTGCGGCGGCGCGAACTCGCTCGCGCCCGGCGCGATCTGGTGGCGCTCCATGAGGAACGCGGTGATGTCCGCGTAGGTCTCGGGCGACAGGGTGCCGGGGGCCTGCTGCGGCATCGTCGTCGCGATGACGGCGTAGAGGGCGGCGGCGTCGCCGTCCGGAATCAGCCGGTTGCGGAAGCCGGCGCCGAGAAGGCCGGGCGCCTCGCCGCCCCCGCCGAGCGTCGTCCCATGGCAGCCGGAGCATTCGGCCGTGTAGGCGTCCTCGCCGCGATCGGCCTGCTCGGCCGTGTAGCTGGCCGTGCTCGCTCCGCCCGGCGCGGGGGCCGCCTGCGCGACCTCGGCCGGCGCTTCGGGAGCCGCCGGCGCTGGCGCGGCCGGCTCCGGCGCGGGCGCCGCCGGAGCGGGAGCCTGGGCAACCTCCGCGGGGGCAGCAGGCGCGGGCGGAGCGGGTGCCGCCGGCTCGGCAGCGGCGACCGGCGCTTCGGCCGGGGCGGCGGGAGCGGGCGGCGCGGCGATCGACGCCG
>JADYYB010000178.1 GCA_020853895.1 Bauldia sp. | reverse complement strand
GGGAGCGGTAACGCATGGCGATCATCTCCCGCCGCGACTACGCCTCCCTGTATGGACCGACCGTCGGCGATGGCGTGCGCCTCGGCGATACTTCGCTGGTCGCCGTCATCGAGAAGGACTACGCGGTCTATGGCGACGAGTGCCTGCATGGCGGCGGCAAGACGCTGCGTGATGGCATCGGCCTCGCCGCGGGCGTCACGTCGGCGCAGGGCGCGCTCGACCTCCTCCTCTGCAACGTTGTCGTCATCGACGCCGTGCTCGGCATCGTGAAGGGCGACCTCGGCATCAAGGACGGGCGCATCGTCGGCTTCGGCAAGGCCGGCAACCCGGCGATCATGGACGGCGTCGACCCGCGCCTCATCGTCTCCGCCGCCACCACCGTCCGCGACTGCGAAGGGCTCATCGCCACCGCCGGCGCGATCGACGTCCACGTCCATTTCGACAGCGCGCAGCTGGTCGAGCACGCGATTGCCTCGGGCATCACGACCATGCTCGGCGGCTCGCTGGGCCCGATCACCGTCGGCATCGACTCGGGCGGCCCGTTCAACGTCGGCAAGATGCTGCAGGCGGCGGAAGAGTGGCCGATGAATTTCGGCTTCCTCGGCCGCGGCAACTCGCACAAGCCCGCCTCGCTCGTCGAGCAAATGGAGACCGGCTGCCTCGGCCTGAAGCTCCACGAGGACTGGGGCTCGATGCCCGCCGCGATCGACACGTGCCTCCGGGTCGCCGACGAGCTCGACTTCCAGGTCCAGATCCACACCGACACGCTGAACGAATCGGGCTTCCTCGAGGATACGCTGGCGGCGATCGGCGGCCGGACGATCCACACCTACCACACCGAAGGGGCAGGGGGCGGCCACGCGCCCGACATCATCGCGGTGGCCGGCGAGGCGAACTGCCTCCCGTCCTCGACCAACCCGACCAACCCCTACACCGTCAACACGTTCGACGAGCATCTCGACATGACGATGGTGTGCCATCACCTCAACCCGGCGATCCCCGAGGACGTCGCCTTCGCCGAGAGCCGCATCCGGCCGCAGACCATCGCCGCCGAGGACATCCTCCACGACATCGGCGCGATCTCGATGCTCGGCTCGGACAGCCAGGGCATGGGCCGCATCAACGAGGTGATCTGCCGGACCTGGCAGCTCGCCTCCAAGATGAAGGACCAGCGCGGCCGTCTCCCCGAGGAGCGGACCTTCGGCGACAACGAGCGCATCAAGCGCTACGTCGCCAAGTACACCATCAACGCCGCCAGGACCTTCGGCATCGCCGACCATGTGGGCTCGCTCGAGGACGGCAAGCTCGCCGACATCATCGTCTGGCGGCCAGCCTTCTTCGGCATCAAGCCGGAGCTGATCGTGAAGGGCGGCTTCATCGCCTGGGGCGCGATGGGCGACTCCGCCGCCTCGCTGATGACCTGCGAGCCGATCCGCCTCCGCCCGCAATGGGGCGCCTTCGGCCGGGCCAAGGAGGCGCTGTCCGCGTGCTTCGTCCACCCGCTGGCGATCCGGCGGGATCTCGGGGCCGAGTTCGGCCTCAAGAAGGCACTCCTCCCCGCGCAGGGCACGCGGAAGCTGACCAAGCGCGACATGATCCGCAACGACGCGCTGCCCGAGATGCGCGTCGATCCGCAGACCTTCGACGTGTGGGTGAACGGGGAGATCGCCACCTGCGAGCCCGCCTCGGTCCTCCCGCTCGCGCAGCGCTACATGCTGCGATGACGCTCACCCTTCCCATCGCCGGCGCGGGCCGGCGGGTGCAGGGCGCGGCGCGGATCGGCATCGGCGGCCCGGTCGGCTCGGGCAAGACGGCGCTGATCGAGCGGCTGATCCCGGTGTTCCAGCAGCGCGGCGTCGATCTCGCCATCGTCACCAACGACCTCGTCACCGCCGAGGACGCCGAGCGCATCCGGCGGAGCGGCCTCATCGACCCCGCGCGGGTCTCGGCGGTCGAGGCGGGCGCGTGTCCGCACACCGTGATCCGCGAGGACCCGGCGCTCAACATCGCGGCGGCAGACGATCTCGACGCGCGCTTCCCCGGCCTCGAGCTGATCATGATCGAGTCGGGCGGCGACAATCTCGCCTCGACCTTCTCGCTCGACCTCGTCGACTGGTGGATCTTCGTCATCGACGTCGCCGGCGGCGACGACATCCCGCGCAAGCGCGGGCCGGGCGTCCTGCAATGCGACCTCCTCGTCATCAACAAGATCGACCTCGCGCCTCATGTCGGCGTCGATCTCGCACGCATGGAGCGCGAGGCGGCGGTGATGCGGGAAGGGCGGCCGATCCTCTTCACCGACTGTCGCGCGGCGAAGGGCGTCGAGAAGGTCGCCGACGCCATCGCCGCCAGCGTCCTCTTCGCCTGATGCGGGTCGTCCGGCCGTCGGAGGTCGGGGAGGGCGTCGCGCGGCTGAGCCGGGCGGCGCTGACCTTCCGCCACGCCGCCGACGGGCGGACCTATCTCGCCGAGCAGTTCGCCTCCTACCCGTTCCACCTCACGCGGCCGTTCCGGCTCGACGAGCGCGCGGCGCCCGGGCTGACCACGCTCTACCTCCAGTCCTCGTCGGGCGGCCTCTACGGCGGGGACGACCTCCATCTCTCCGTGCGCGCCGGGGCCGGCGCGAGCGCGGAGGTCACCAGCCAGGCCTCGACCGTCGTCCACGACGCGCGCGGCGGGCGGACGCGCGTTGCCGTCGATCTCCT
>JADYYB010000177.1 GCA_020853895.1 Bauldia sp. | reverse complement strand
TCACGACCTCCTCGGGCGCGAAGATGGGCAAGACCGCGGCGGGCGCGGTCTGGCTCTCGGCCGACAGGCTCTCGCCCTACGAATACTGGCAATACTGGCGCAACACCGAGGACCGCGACGTCGGGCGCTTCTTCAAGCTCTTCACCGAGCTGCCGCTCGACGAGATCGAGCGCCTCGCCGCGCTCGGCGGGGCGGAGATCAACGAAGCCAAGAAGCGCCTCGCCACCGAGGCGACCGCCCTCCTCCACGGCCGCGCGGCGGCCGATGAGGCCGCCGAGACCGCGCGCCGTACCTTCGAGGAGGGCGCGGTCGGCGAGGCGCTACCGACGGTCGAGGTGCCGGGGAGCGAGCTCGAGGCCGGGATCGGCGTCCTCGCCCTCTTCGTCCGCGCCGGCCTCGTCGCCTCGAACGGGGAAGCGCGCCGGCAGATCAAGGGCGGCGGCCTCCGCGTCAACGACGAGGCGGTCACCGACGAGAAGGCGACCGTGTCGGCCCGCGACCTCTCCGCCGCCGGCGCGATCAAGCTCTCCCTCGGCCGCAAGCGCCACGTGCTGGTGCGGCCGGGCTAGGTTCAACCTCCGCCCTCCCCTGAGGGGGAGGTTGAGCTAGTTGAATTCGAAGAGTTTCCGGAAGATGCCGGGGGCGATGGCGGAGAGCGCGTTCACGGTGAGAAGCGGAGCGTCCATCGTGCCCTCGATCTTGAAGGTGACGCCGAGCAGGCCCTCGCGCGAGCCGCCGCCGAGGAAGATGCCGAAGAGCGGGATCTGGCCGAAGAAATTGTTGAGCCGGTAGGACGGGATGTAGGTGCCGGAGAGCGCCAGGCGCCCGCCATTCATGTCGATGCTGCCGTCGAACACCGAGCCGATGATGTTGCCGCGGATGAGCCCCTCGCCGAGGGCGACCACCGAGCCGTATTTGGCGAAGCTCACCACCATGCGGTCGAAGGGCACGTTGTTGCCGTTGACGGTCTCGGTCGCGGTGATGCCGGAGGACGCGAAGAGGCTCTGCATCCCAGCCTCGTTGACGACGCGGAAATTGGCGAGGTCGTAGGTGCCGGCGAGCGGCCCGTCGGGCGTGGTGCGGCGGGCGTTGATCTGCAGCTGGCCGCCCGCGAGATTGGAATAGAGGTCCACGAAGCGGAAGGCGCGCCCCCCGTCGGCGGCCGAAAGGTCGAGCGAGGCGGTCACGGTATTGTCGAGATAGACGAGGCTGAGCGGGGCCCCCTCCGCGCTGCCGGAGAGCCGGAACTCGCGCAGCACGCCGCCGCTGAAGTCGAAGGCGACCGAGGCGTTCGTCAGCGACTCCTGCCCGAAGCCGGCGAGGCGGCCGATCGTGCCGCTCACGGCGAGGTCGAGGCCGGCCGAACTCGGGCCGGTCGCGGCCGATCCGCGGAGCTCGGCGAGGACGCCGCGGGCGTCGAAGCTCCGCCCGCTCGCCGCGATGGCGTAGCCGGCGCCGCGCCGCGTCAGCTGCAGGGCGAAATCGTCGGTGCTGCGGAGGGCGACGCGCGTCATGTTGGCGCTGCGCAGCGCATAGCCGGAGTCGAGCTCGGCGGTGCCGATCATCCCGAAGCCGTTGCCGGCGAGATTGACGCGCTCGACGCGGAAGCCGTTGGCGATCGGCACGAGGTCGAAGGTCAGTCGCGCCGGGACCCCTACCCCCTTCGACCAGCCGAGCGGCCCGAGCATCAGGCGCGCCTCGGTCAGGTCGAGGTCGAAATGCTGGCCCTCGCGCCCCTCGAGATCGGTGATGCTGGCCGCGATCGTGCCGGCGAGGATGTCCTGGAGGCCGTTGGCGAGGAGGTCACGGGTCTCCTCGCCGACCACGAAGCGGAGCTGGGAGACGCCCTCGGCGACCGACACGTCGCCGCCCAGCGGCTGGGTCATGTTGAGGTCGGTGACCAGCCCATCGAGCCGCGCCCGGCCGCGGATCTCGAGGGTCTGCGGGGTGATCACGAGGGAGGCGTTGGCCTCCGCCACGGTGTGACCCTCGAGCCGCTCGGTCGAGGAGAAATTGGCGACATTGCCGGTCACGCGCCAGTCGACCTCGGCCTCGGTGACGTCGGCGCGGAGCGGGAACTTGGCCGACACGCTGGCCTGACCGGTGCCGCTGAAGGTGAGCGGGTCCATGCCGCGCCGGCCGAGCGCGCGCAGCGGCTCGGAATTGGCGATCTCGGCGAGGCCGCCGGCGCTGCCCGAGAGCTGCGCCACGACCTGGGCGTCAGGCGCGCGCGGCGCGGTGTTGGGAATGGCGAAAGCGGCGGCGATCACGTCGACCCGGCGGCCCGAGGGCACGGCGACATAGCCGCCCTCGAGGTCGAGGCCGAAGGTCGAGCCGGCGAGCGCCAGATGCCCGGTCGTGCCGATGATCGGCGGGACCTCGCCGAGAGGCCGGAAGGAGACGCCGTCCATCTCCATGTCGAGGCGAAGCGCCTCGGCCGGGATCGGCAGGCGCTGGCCGTTCCAGAGGAGGCCCGAGGGGATGGCGGCCTCGAGCCGCCCCGAGGTCAGGCGGCCGGCGGTGACGTTGGCGGCCACCCAGCGCCGCGCGCCGTCGGCGAGGAAAGGCGGCCACATCTGCTTCAGCGTGTCGAGCGGCATCGGCGAGAACTCGGCGGCCAGCGCCAGCGAGGGCGAGGCGCCGTCGAAGCCGACGCTGCCCGCCGCCACGACCGAGCCGGTCGGCGCGAGGATCATCGCGTTGTCGATGGTCACGAGGCGCCCGATCATGTCGGCGCTGCCGGCCACCAGGATGCGCTGCGTGACCAGCGGCGCCGCGCCGACCGCGTCGCCATGGGCGAGCACCGCGCCGCGCGACTCGACCGTGAAGTCGTACCGCCCCTCGCCCGCGGCCCTTATCGAGCCGGTGAAGACGGCGCGCGTGTCGCCCATGAAGAGGGTCGAGGGCTCGATGATGATCGCCTCGTTGGCGACGTCCCAGCGGAGCTTCAGCGTCGCCTCGTCGACCGGCAGCGGGTTCTGCGCCGAGCGGAAGCGCATCGTGCCCTCGCCGAGGTCGATGCGGAGATTGGCGTCGCGCACCGCGCCGTCGGGTGCGAGGCGCACCATCGCGCGGCCATAGAGCGGGACGTCGGAGGAGAAGGCGCTGTTGGGGTCGGCGAAATTCCACAGGAAGTCGCCGAGCGAGATCTGCGACAGCCCGACCGAATAGACGCGGTCGCCGGAGGCCGCGTCGAGCGAGCGGTCGGCAGTCGCCGACCAGCGGCCGGAATAGCCGAGCGAGGAGAAGGTGGCGCGGGCGAGGCCGCTGTCCGGCTCGACCACCACGACGAGGTCGGTGCGGGTGAAGGTCTTCAGCGTGGCGAGGTTCTCGTCGCGGAACTCGATGGTCGTGCCGAGCATCGAGAAGGAGCGGAAGCCGTAATTCTCGGCCGCGTTGATCGCCGGCTCGATGCCGCGGTCGAGGATCTGCAGCGCGCCGACAATGTCGGGGAAGCCGCCGGTGGGGACCGCCCCGCTCGGCGGGGTGGCGTCGAGGCGGAGCCGGCGGCCGTCGCCGAGGGCGCCGAACTCGACCCGCCCGGAGCTCCCGCGAACGAAGGCGACCTTGGCGTCGGTGACCTCGACGCTGCGCACCACGCCGCCGGGCGTGACCAGCGCGAAGAGATTGAGGCCGAGGCGGATCGAGGGGATCTCGGCGACGAGGGTCTCGCTGCTGTCGCGGACATCGAGCCCGTCGAGGAGCAGCATCAGGCCGAGCTCGGGGTCGGTGGCGATGGTCGCGCCGGCGACCTCGACGTCGAAGCCCTCGCCGAGAGCGGCCCTGATCGAGTTCTCGATCTGGCCGCGCAGGAAGGGCGAGCGGATCGGGCCGCTCGCCAGCACCGCGGCGAGCACGCCGACCGCCACCACGATCAGCAGGAGGACAATCAGCACCGCCTGCACCACGCGGCGGCGGAAGAAGGATTTCCGGAGCCGCCGGCGCGGCTCGCTGGGGGCGGCGGGCACCGGGCTCAGACCTTGGACAAGAACCATCTACTCGGCTGCTCGCAGGCGGCGCGCCCCTCTGCGCCCCGTTCGATGGCCGATCTTAACATCAAAGCCAAGGCAAACGCGCAAGTCTCGACGAGGGTTGCCGGATTCGGTGTTATCAAGCGATGATTTCGCGGCGGTTTTCGCGGTCCGGAGCCGGAGTGCAAGCAGAAATGAGCGACCTCGACGCGGGCAGGCGCGCCCCGGACTTCGACCTCGAAGGCGACGACGGCGGGCGGATCCGCCTCTCCTCGTTCCGCGGCAGGCCGGTCGTCATTTATGTCTTCTCCGAAGCCGGCTCGCCGACCTGTACCGATGAGGCGATCGGCTTCTCCGAGCGCATCGCCGATTTCGAGAAGCTCGGCGTCACCGTGATCGGGCTCTCCCCCGACTCGCCGTCCGTCCTCGCCAAATTCCGCAAGAAGAAAGCCCTCGCCGGCCTCCTCGCCGCCGACCCCGACCATAGGATGGTCGAACCCTACGGGCTGTGGGTCGAGAAGACGCTCTTCGGGCGCACCTATATGGGCGTGGAGCGCAACACGTTCCTGATCGGCGCCGACGGCCGCATCGTCCAGCGCTGGCGAAAGGTGCGCCTCAAGGGCCATGTCGACGCCGTCCTCGAGGCGGCCGCCAAGCTGGTGCGCTGAATCCGGCACCCTCACAAAAAATCCCAACGAACGCAGAGTGCAAGAAGGGAATGTTAACCTTAACCGGGTCTAATCCTGATCTGGGATTTGGAACATTCAACCTCTTCCGGTGCGTAAGATGGCGTTGGCGCTCAGTCACCCCGAAGCAACTTCGCGACGCAAGGCCTATCACCTCCACCAGGCCCGCGCCCATGGCGGCAGGCCCCGCGGCTCCCGCCTCCGGCCCTGGCTGATTGGCACCCTCTCGGTCGTCGCCTTCGCTTTCTCAGCCGCTTACGTGCTGGCCACCGGCTATCTCTTCTTCCGCGACGACCTCATCGGCGCGAGCCTCGCCCAGCAGGCCCGGCTCCGCGCCTCCTACGAGGACCGCATCGCCGAGCTCCGCTCGCAGATCGACCGCATCACGTCGCGCCAGCTCCTCGACCAGGAGGCGATCGACGCCGAGCTGCAGCGCCTGGTCGGCCGCCAGGCCGCGCTCGACGCGCGGCAGGACATGCTGACCGGCCTCACCGCCGCCGCGCGCGAGGCCGGCCTCATCCCGGAGGCGACGCCGCCGGTGCCGCTCCCCAACCCGCTGCGCCCGGACAATCTCGCGGTCGGCGGGCCGGACGTGCCGGTCGGCGATTTCGACGAGCTGATGCTGCGCGGGCCGGACGAAACGGCCATCCCCGCGCCAGCACCGGCCGAGGACGACATCGCGCTGGTCGAACAGTCGCTCGACCAGCTCGAGACCAGCCAGCTGGCGTTCGTCCACGCGGTCAACGACCAGCTCAGCCAGACCACGACCAAGATCGCCGACATCCTCGAAACCCTCGGGCTCGAGGACGAGTGGCAGGCGAGCGTGCCGGGCGGGGTCGGCGGGCCCTATGTGCCGGTGAGCCAGAGCCGCAGCTTCGAGGCCTTCAGCGGCGGCATCGCCTCGATCACCGGCCGCCTCGACCAGCTGGTCGCGATCCGCGAGTTCGCGCGCTCGCTGCCCATCCTCCGCCCGATCCCCGACACCGAGATCACGAGCGGCTTCGGCACGCGGCGCGACCCCTTCCTCGGCCGCCTCTCGATGCACGAGGGCACCGACTTCCGCGGCCAGACCGGGACGAGCGTCCGCTCGACCGCGGGCGGCACGGTGACCGTCGCCGAGACCACGGGCGGCTACGGAAGGATGGTCGAGATCGACCACGGCAACGGCATCTCCACCCGCTACGCCCATCTCAGCCGCATCATGGTCAGCGAGGGCCAGGTCCTGCCGGCGGGCGCGCTGATCGGCCAGGTCGGCTCGACCGGCCGCAGCACCGGGCCGCATCTCCACTACGAGATCCGCATCGACGGCCGCCCGATCGACCCGATGCGCTATCTCCGCATCGGGCCGGAGCTCATCGCGCTCCTCTAGCGCTCACTCCGCTCATCCCCGCGAAGGCGGGGACCCAGATACGGGTTGGCAAAGGGTGCTACGGTCTAGGGAACGTTTTGCCGGAAGACGGAGCGCGATCGTGGGTCCCCGCCTTCGCGGGGATGAGCGGTCTCGAGGCTCCCGCTAGTCGATGTCCTTCACCTCGGCGGCTGCCGCGCCGGAGATGCGCTGGGCCAGCGCCGCCTCCATGAAGGGGTCGAGCGCGCCGTTGAGGACGTCGGTCGGGCTGGTGCTCTCGACCCCGGTGCGGAGGTCCTTCACCAGCTGATAGGGCTGCAGCACGTAGGAGCGGATCTGGTGGCCCCAGCCGATGTCGGTCTTCGACGCGGCGGTGGCGCCAGCCGCCGCCTCGCGGATCTCCAGCTCGCGTTCGTAGAGGCGGGCGCGCAGCATCTTCCATGCCTCGGCGCGGTTGCGGTGCTGCGAGCGGTCGTTCTGGCACTGGACGACGATGCCGGTCGGGATATGCGTGAGGCGGATCGCGGAGTCGGTGGTGTTGACGTGCTGGCCGCCCGCGCCCGAAGCGCGGAAAGTGTCGGTGCGGACGTCGGACTCGGCGATCTCGATCTCGATGGAATCGTCGACCACCGGATAGACCCAGACGCTGGCGAAGGCGGTCTGGCGCTTGCCGGCGCTGTTGAAGGGCGAGATGCGGACGAGGCGATGCACGCCCGACTCGGTCTTCAGCCAGCCGAAGGCGTTGGCGCCCGACACGAGGAGGGTCGCCGACTTGATGCCGGCCTCCTCGCCCTCGGCATATTGCAGGGTCTGGATCTTGTAGCCCTTCCGCTCGGCCCAGCGGCCATACATGCGGAAGAGCATCTGCGCCCAGTCCTGGGCGTCGGTGCCGCCCGCGCCGGCGTGGATCTCGAGATAGCAGTCGTTGCCGTCGGCCTCGCCCGACAGCATGCTCTCGGTCTGGCGCTTCTCGGCCTCCTCGAGAAGCGCGCGGAGAGTCGCCTCGGCGTCGGCCACGACCGTGTTGTCGCCCTCGGCCTCGCCGAGCCCGATGAGCTCGATCTGGTCCCTGACGTCGCGCTCGATGCGCTCGATGGCGCCGATCTGCCCTTCGATCTGCTGACGCTCGCGCATCAGCTTCTGGGCCTCGGCCGGCCTGTCCCAGAGGGTCGGGTCCTCGGACCGGGCGTTCAGCTCCGCGAGGCGGTTCCTGGCGCGATCCCAGTCAAAGATGCCTCCTCAGGAGGGCGACGGCCTCCTCGATGTCGCTGACGATCGCTTCGATCTCGGTGCGCATTTTCTCTCTCGATCCCGGCGTAGAAATAGTCAGCGCCGCGAGCCGTGCAAGCCCGCGGCGCTCTCTCGATGAAGGTGGTTCAGTAAAGGCCGCCGGTGCCGAGCACGACGGCGCGGTCGGCCTCGGGGGCGACGGTCAGCGGCCGGCCGAGTTCGTCGGTGTAGCCAATGATCGAGTAGCTGTCGGGCGGCGCGGTGCCGGGCTTGAAGGCCTCGAGGATGACGCCGTTCCCGCCTTCCGAGCGGAGGCCGGTGCGGCGGTCGATCGGGATGAGCGAGATGCCCTGGGGCACGGGGAACGGGGTCGGCGCCTCGTCGGCCAGCGCCACCTTCATGAACTCGGCGAAGATCGGCGCGGCCAGCGTGCCGCCGGTGTTGCCGCTGCCGAGCGAGGCCGGCGTGTCGAAGCCGAGGAAGACGCCGACCACGAGGTTGGGCGAGAAGCCGATGAACCAGGCGTCGTTGTAGTCGTTGGTGGTGCCGGTCTTGCCGGCGATCGGCCGCCCGACGTCGCGCACCACGGTGGCCGTGCCGCGCTGGACCACGCCCTCCATCATCGAGGTGACCTGGTAGGCGGTCATCGGGTCGAGGATCTGCTGGCGGTTGTCGACGATGGTCGGCTCGGGCTGGTTGGCCCAGGCGGCCGCCGAGCACTCGGCGCAGGTGCGGTCCTCGTAGCGGAAGATGGTCTGGCCGAAGCGGTCCTGGATGCGGTCGATCAGCGTCGGGCGGACCTGGCGGCCGCCATTGGCGAACACCGCATAGGCCGCGACCATGCGGAGCACGGTCGTCTCGCCAGAGCCGAGCGCCATCGAGAGAAGCGGCGGCAGGTCTTCATAGATGCCGAACCGCTCGGCGTATTCGGAGACGAGCGGCATGCCCATGTCGTTGGCGAGGCGCACCGTCATGACGTTGCGCGATAGCTCGATGCCGGTGCGGAGCGTGGACGGGCCGTAGAACTCGTTGCTGTAGTTCTCCGGGCGCCAGATGCCGCGCGAGCCCTGGTCGATCTCGATCGGGGCGTCCATCACCACCGAGGACGGCGTATAGCCGTTGTCGAGCGCGGCGGCGTAGACGACCGGCTTGAAGGACGAGCCGGGCTGGCGCATGGCCTGCGTGGCGCGGTTGAACTGGCTCTCCGCGAAGCTGAAGCCGCCGACCATGGCGAGCACGCGGCCGGTCTGCGGGTGCATGGCGACCAGCGCGCCGTTGAGCTGCGGCACCTGGCGGAGGCGGTAGGTCGAGCCGGACTGGCCAAGGGGCTCGACGAAGACGACGTCGCCGACATGGAGCGCCTCGGCCGGGCTGCCGGCCCAGCGCATCTCGGTGGCGGGAATCGTGCCGGTGAGGCGGTCGGCGAGAACGCGCCCCGCGCCGTCTCGGCCCGGCTTGAGGCCGATCTCGGCGCCCTCGCCGGTGACGCCGAGCACGACCGCCTGGCGCCACTCGATGACGTCGTAGAGGCCGGGCACCTCGGCGAGCGGCACGCCCCAGTCGGCGCCCATCTCGATCGTCGTGACCGGGCCGCGCCAGCCATGGGACGTGTCGAAGGCGACCAGGCCGTCCATGAGCGACTTGCGGGCCAGGATCTGCAGCTCGGGATCGAGCGAGGTGCGGACCGAGAGGCCGCCGCCATAGAGGCGCTCCTCGCCGTACATGGTGAGCAGCTCGCGCCGCACCTCCTCGGCAAAATAGCTCGCCACATTGGTCGAGATGCCGCCGGTGCGCGCTATGCTGTCGGCGTAATTGGCCTCGAAGAACTCGCTGAACTCGCCGTGGAAGGAGTCGGCGGCAAAGACCCGCGGCGCCTCGTTGGTGGTCACCACGCCGAGCGGCTCGCTCCTGGCGAAGGCGCCCTCCTCCGCCGTCGCGTAGCCTTCGGCGACCATGCGACCGATGACATAGTTGCGGCGCTCGATCGCGGCGTCGGGATAGCGGAACGGGTGGTAGTTGCTCGGGCCCTTCAGGACCGCGGCGAGATAGGCAGCCTCGGCGAGGGAAAGCTCGTGCACCGACTTGCCGAAATAGGTGAGCGAGGCGGCGGCGACGCCGTAGGCGCCCATGCCGAAATTCACCTCGTTCAGATAGAGCTCGAGGATCTTCTCCTTGCTGTACGCATTCTCGATGCGGATCGCGAGGATCGCTTCCTGGATCTTGCGGTCCCAGTTCTGGTCGGCGGTGAGGAGGAAGTTCTTCGCCACCTGCTGGGTGATGGTCGAGCCGCCCTCGAGCGGGCCGCCGTCGGAGCGGAGGTTGGCCATCGCGGCGCGGGCGATGCCGACGAGGTCGATGCCCGGGTGGGTGTAGAAATTCTGGTCCTCGGTGGCGATCACCGCGAGGCGCAGGCGCTCGGGGATGGTCTGGATCGGCAGATACATCCGCCGCTCGCGCGCGTACTCGGCGATCAGCTCGCCGTCGGCAGCGTGCACGCGGCTCATCACCGGCGGCTCGTAATGGGCCAGAACGTCGTAGTCGGGGACGCCCTTGGCGAGGTCGGAAACGTACCACGCCACGGCGGCAGCAGCGGTTAGGAACAGCACGGTCCCGATCCCAAAAATGTAGCCAAGAAACCTGAGAACCATCTCGCCCGCGTTCCCCGTCCGACGTCTCGGACTCCCCCGACTGCCCGTCGGGCGGCCTTCTGCCCCGTCATCGGCCCCTCGCCTGCCCCGAATCCCGGCGCTCCCGGCAGCTGGGCCGTGGTTTTCCACGGTGGCCAAAAAGCCAATCGAATCTAGCCCTTGTCTGGCGTGTCGGCTCCAACTGTGGAGAATCTTGGGCGCTCGACACGGGCCGTTCGGCCTGTATAGACCACCGCACAGGTGGCGTCACTTGATCAATCCACGCCCCGCGCAAGCCTGACCCGGAAGAACTCGTCGACCGCGGCGACCACCGAATCGGTGGCCCGGTCGCGCCAGTCGGTCGAGTTGAGGAGGCGGTCGTCCTCGCGGTTGGAGAGGAAGCCGACCTCGACCAGGACCGAGGGGATGTCGGGCGCCATCAGCACGCGGAAGCCGGCCTCCTGGAGCGGGATGCGGTGCAGGAGGACGCGCTCGCCGAATTCCTCCACGAGGTTGCGCGCGAAGGCGTTGGAGAAGTTCATCGTCTCGCGGCGCGCGAGATCGAGGAGGATGTCGGCGACCCCGCTCTCGGTGTCCTCCTCGATGGCGAAGCCGGCGACGATGTCGGAGCGGTTCTCAGCCTCGGCCAACTCGGCGGCGCGCATCGTGGAGGGGCGCTCGGAGAGCGTATAGACCGACGCGCCGCGGACGCCGGCGGCGGAGAACGAATCGGCGTGGATCGAGATGAAGAGGTCGGCGCGCTCGGCGCGGGCGAAGGACACGCGGTCGGAAAGGCCGATGAATGTGTCGTCGGCGCGCGTCAGCCTGACCTCGTAGCCGTCGGTCTCGCCGAGCTTGGCGGCGAGCGCGCGGGCGAACTCGAGGACCACGTCCTTCTCGAGCGTGCCCCAGGGCGAGACCGCGCCCGAGTCGATGCCGCCATGGCCGGGATCGATGACGATGGTGGCGACCCCGTCATTGCCGGCGACATAGGCCGGGTCGTCGCCGACCGGCGGGGCGAGGCTGGCGCGGAAGTTCGCGACCTCGGCCATGAAGGCGACCTCGGTCGCCGCGACGAGGTCGACGACGAGGCGCGCCGGCTGCCCTTCGGCGGCGGGGAGGATGAAGGTCTTGTCGACCGTGACCGGGCCGGCGAGGTCGAGCACGATGCGCGACTTGCCGCGCGAGATGAGGCCGTAGCGGTAGGCCGAGATGAGGCCCCTGCCCTCGCCCGCGCTGCCCCCGGCG
This sequence comes from Bauldia sp., assembly GCA_020853895.1. Lineage (GTDB taxonomy): Bacteria > Pseudomonadota > Alphaproteobacteria > Rhizobiales > Kaistiaceae > JADYYB01. The sequence goes on along the minus strand of JADYYB010000177.1, from coordinate 9,347 downwards.
AGGCTGAAGCGCACCTCCGGCAGGTCGATGACCACCCGCGAGGGGTCGGCGAGGGTGAAGACCGAGAAGTCGACCGAGCCGGTGAGGTCGGCGACGAAGCGGGTGCGCTGGCCGTCGCCGGCGACGCGCACCGCGAGCGCGTCGATGGGCGCGATGGTCTGTGATTCGGCAGCCGTCGGGCCGGCGACCGCAGCCAGAAATGCTGCCAGGACGGCGTATCTCGCGAAACGCCGTTTCGGACGATTCATCCGAAATCCTCGTGGTTTGACCTGCAATTCCGCCGATTCCGCCAACCATGGGGCAAACATGGTTAACCGAGGATTACGGTTAACGCCCTTGGCCGCCGCCCGCGCACCTTGCCAAGCGGTAACCATCCCCCTAAAAGGTCGCTCGCGCAATTCATGATCCGTCTCGGCCGCCAGCGCGGCGGGAGATTGTGTCTTCCGGGCAGCATTCGGCGGACCCATATTGAAGCGTAGGGTTTCCTGACGCAGGAATGGGTCGTTACGCTTGGCGACGGATCAGAGGCGCAAGCGGAGAGCGCTCCGCCAGTTCAGCAGGATCAGTCCTGTCCCCGGCGGCCGCCTTTCTCGACTCGTTCATAGGGAGCGGCCCTCGGCCATGATCCACCTCACCTCTCCTCTCCGTCGGTCGCTCGCGACCCGGATGGAGGCTGTGACGGGGTCCGCCGGAACCGCGATTCAATTCACAATTGCCGGTCACGGCGCTGACGAGGCCAGGGGTCCACGGACCCGCACGCGCTCTCGCCGCCGGACCGTGGAGATTTTCTATGGCCAACAAAATGCTTATCGACGCATCCCACCCGGAAGAGACTCGGGTGGTCGTCGTCCGGGGGAACCGGGTTGAAGACTTCGACTTCGAGTCCGCCAACCGCAAGCAGCTCCGCGGGAACATCTACCTAGCCAAGGTCACCCGCGTCGAGCCTTCGCTCCAGGCGGCGTTCGTCGACTACGGCGGCAACCGCCACGGCTTCCTCGCCTTCTCGGAAATCCACCCCGACTACTACCAGATCCCGGTCGCCGACCGTCAGGCGCTGATGGAGGCCGAGGAGAAGGCCGAGCACGAGGAGCGCCGTGCCGAGGCCAAGGCGGCCAAGGTCGCCGAGGAGCGCGCCGCCGAGTCCGAGGCGGAGCCGAGCGCGGAGGCCGCGCCCGGCGAGGGGTCGGAGGACTCCGGCAAGGCCGAGCATGCCGAGAGCGGCGAAGGCGGCTCGGGCACGGTCGAGGAAGTCCACGAGGAAGAGCAGACCGTGGAATCGGTCGGTGCGGAGGACGCCCTCGAGGAGCTGCCCGAGCGGCGCAAGATCCGCACCCGCCAGTACAAGATCCAGGAAGTGATCAAGCGCCGGCAGGTGCTGCTGGTGCAGGTCGTGAAGGAAGAGCGCGGCACCAAGGGCGCGGCGCTCACCACCTATCTTTCGCTCGCCGGCCGCTATTCGGTGCTGATGCCGAACACCGCGCGCGGCGGCGGCATCTCCCGCAAGATCACCAACGTCACCGACCGGAAGCGCCTCAAGACCATCGCCACCGACCTCGAGGTGCCGGAGGGCATGGGGGTGATCCTCAGAACCGCCGGAGCCTCGCGCACCAAGGCCGAGGTCAAGCGCGACTTCGAGTACCTCCTCCGCCTCTGGGAGAACGTGCGCGAGCTGACGCTGAAGTCGATCGCGCCCACGCTCGTCTACGAGGAAGGCTCGCTCATCAAGCGCGCCATCCGCGACCTCTACAACCGCGACATCGACGAGATCCTGGTCGCCGGCGAGGAAGGCTACCGCGAGGCCAAGGACTTCATGCGCATGCTCATGCCGAGCCATGCCAAGAACGTCCAGCCGTACCGCGAGGTGCAGCCGCTCTTCACGCGCAACAGCGTCGAATCCCAGCTCGACGCGATGTTCTCCCCGCAGGTCACGCTGCGCTCGGGCGGCTACATCGTCATCAACCAGACCGAGGCGCTGGTCTCGATCGACGTCAACTCGGGACGCTCGACCCGCGAGCACAATATCGAGGACACCGCGCACGCGACGAACCTCGAGGCCGCCGACGAGGTGGCACGCCAGCTCCGCCTCCGCGACCTCGCCGGCCTCATCGTCATCGACTTCATCGACATGGAGGAGAAGCGCAACAACCGGTCGGTGGAGCGCCGCCTCAAGGAAGCGCTCAAGAACGACCGCGCGCGCATCCAGGTCGGGCGGATCTCGCCCTTCGGGCTCCTCGAGATGTCGCGCCAGCGGACGCGAACCTCGGTCATCGAGTCGACCACCGAGCTCTGCCCGCACTGCCACGGCACCGGGCATGTCCGCTCGCCGTCCTCGGTCGCGCTGCATGTGCTCCGCTCGCTCGAGGACAATCTCCTCAAGGGCGTGACGCACGACCTGATCGTGCGGACCCGCACCGCCGTCGCGCTCTACATCCTCAACCAGAAGCGCCCGCATCTCTCCGAGCTCGAGAGCCGCTTCGGGCTTTCCATCTCGGTGCTGGCCGACGAGAGCGTCACCACCGGCGCCCACTATGTGCTGGAGCGGGGCAACCCCGTGGCCGAGCGGGCGCCCGTTCCGGTCGCGGCGGAGGCGGCGAGCCTTGTTCGTCCCGACACCGTCGTGCCGGAGGAAGAGGCCGAGCCGGCCGAGGACCGCTTCGAGGCCGAGCACGAGGACGAGGAAACCGTCTCGGCCAGTGGCCGCGGCAATGGCCACGACGGCGAGCAGGGCGACCGCAAGCGTCGTCGCCGCCGCCGGCGCCGGCGTGGCGGCGAGGGCCAGCCGGGCGAGTCCCGCAACGATCAGCCGGGCGCCTTCCGCGCCGAGAGCGGCGAGACCATCGCCGCCGAAGCCGACGACGAGGAGAGCGGCGGTGACGGCGAGACGGACGGCGAGCGCGAGCCGCGCGAGCAGCGGGCCGAGGAAGGCGGCGAGCGCAAGCGCCGGCGGCGTGGTCGTCGCGGCGGACGGCGCAATGGCGGCGAGGGCCGCGGCGAAGGCCGCAGCCCCGAAGGCGGCCGCCCGGTGACCGAGGCGGCGATGCCGCTCGACGCCGAGTGGCCGTCCGAGGCGCGCGGCGAGGAGCCGCCCGCCCCGGTCAGCGCGCTGGCCGACGAGCCCGCTCGCGCCTCGCGCGCCGAGTCGGACGAGGCTCGTGACGAGGGCCGCATCGCCTCGGGCCATCGCGATCACGTCGAGGCGGAGGCCGCATCCAGCGAGTCGGAAGCCGAGACCGTGGCGGAGACGCCCAAGAAGCCGGAACGCGCCCCCGAGCCGCCCGAGGACGACAACCGTCCGAAGCGCGGCGGCTGGTGGCAGCGGCGCAGCTTCTTCGGCTAGCCGATCTTGGCCAACAAGTTCGGGAGGACGACGGGAGCGGTGGCGCAAGCTGCCGCTCCCTTCTTTTTGTGGCCGTGAAAGAGGGTGTGCGGTCCCGTCGCTGGACAGGGTTGGCCGGAAACGGCGATAAAGCTGCCGGTCCTCGGGGATTTTTTGCGTGAAGGCTTTCCTGCTTCAGTTCTTCACCTGGTGGAACGGCCAGACGCTCGGCACCCGCTTCTACACATGGCGGAAGGGCAAGCTCGTCGGCACCGACGAAGCCGGGAACAAATACTACCGCGACCCCAAGACCGACCGGCGCTGGGTGATCTACAACGGCGTCGCCGAAGCCTCCCGCGTGCCGCCCGGCTGGTATGGCTGGATCCGTCACCAGACCGACGTCCCTCCCCCCGAGGAGACCTACGTGCCGCGCGAGTGGCAGAAGCCGCACCTGCCCAACCTCACCGGCACGCCCCAAGCCTACCGCCCGCCCGGATCGCTCCGGAATCCGCAGCCGCGCCCGACGGTCGCCGGCGACTACGAGCCCTGGCGGCCATAGTCTCACGCTCCCATCTGTCCGTTGGGGCGAGACGGGAGTCGGGCGATGTCGAAGCGGTCTGCCAGATCCTCCGCCTCCGGTGTCGCGGTCTGGACGTCCCCCGAGTGGCAGGCACTGGCCCTCGCCTGGATCGACGGCGAGCTCGCTTCCGTCGATGTGCGCCGAACCGGCGAGGTCCGGTCGCGCGTCCGGCCCTGGGCGGCCGTCCTCGAGGTTCCGACCACGATGGGCCCGCTCTGGTTCAAGGCGGCGGCCGAGACCACCGCCTTCGAGATCCGCCTCTACGACCTTTTCTCATCGGTCGGATCCGCCTCGACCCTCGTGCCGCTGGCCACCAACCCGGAGCGGGGCTGGATGATCCTGCCGGACGGCGGGCCATCGCTCGGCGCCCTCTTCACGGGAGATCGGCTCGTCGCGGCGCTGCGCGCGGTGTTGCCGCGCTACGGCGAACTCCAGCTGGCGCTCGCTCCCCGCGAGGATGACCTCATCGCCGCGGGCGTCGCCGATATGCGGCCCGGGATCATGCCCCGGCGTTTCGACGAAGCGCTCGACGCGGTCGAGCCTTTCATTCGGCAACAGGGCAGCGCCTCCGAACGCGACCGCTTTCGGGCCGTCTCGCGGATGGCGCCCACGATCGAGATCTGGTCGGCGCGTCTGGCCGCCCTTTCGGCTCTCGCCAGCCTGGATCACAACGACCTCCACCCCTGGAACGTGCTGGCGTCCGACGACGGCGACCTCGCACGGGCCGTCTTCTTCGACTGGGGCGACAGCGTGGTGGCCCATCCCTTTGCCAGCATGCTGATGGCGCTCGGCTTCGTGCGCGACCATGTCCTTGCCTGTCCCGATGACGATCCCCGCCTCGCCGGACTTCGGGATGCCTATCTCGAGCCGTTTGCCGCCCTCGCCCCGCACCGCGAGCTGGTCGAGACGGTGGAGCTCGCCTGCCGCCTCGGCAAGGTGGCGCGCGCGCTGACCTGGGATCGGGCGGTCAGGTCGCACGGCCCGGACCAGGCCGAGGAGGATTGGGCGCGGGCCCCTATCGAGGCGCTCCTCGGGCTCGCTGACCAATCCCACCTCGGGCACGTCTGAAATTCTCGAATGCCGCTCCGGCGCGGGCACAGGCCCTGTCCCATTCCGGAGCAAAAATAGAGAGCGTTGCAGCCCTGCATCAGTGGGCCGAAAACCTCTTGCTGGGGATAGCGCGTAGGGCCTTCCGGGTTAGCCGGCGCACCGCCGCGCCCCCGTTGACCACCCCAAAAGACTCACCCTAGCGTTCACCCCGTCGAGCGCGTTTCGCTCACCTATGGCGATCCGCCCGAGCTCTCCGAAAGAGGCTGGGTCAGTGCAGCGTCCGCGGTCGGATTCCGCGGCGGAAAGGGACGATTTTGCCTGTTACCCGACGAAGCTTTGGACGTGACACGAGGGATCGTAAACACTATATTTAGCGTTTCGCGCCGAGGGTCCCACCACAGGCGGTAGACCGCCGAATCAGGTGGGCGGCGTGGATACTGATGGCTTGGGGCGGCGGACTGCTCCAGAATTGACGGCAGAAAGGCTGGGAAGAAATGCGGATTGAAAGGCGATACACGACGGCAGGCGCTTCGCCGTATGACGGGATCGAGTTCCGGAAGACGCGAAGCGAGATCCGCAACCCGGACGGCTCGATCGTCTTCCAGCTCGAGGACATCGCGGTCCCCGAGGCGTGGAGCCAGGTCGCCTCCGACATCATCGCCCAGAAATATTTCCGCAAGGCCGGCATCCCCGCCAAGCTGCGCCGCGTCGAGGAGGAGACCGTCCCCTCCTTCCTGTGGCGCTCGGCGCCCGACGAGGTGGCGCTGGCGACGCTCCCGAAGGAGCAGCGCACGGTCGGGGAGCGCGATTCCCGCCAGGTCTTCGACCGGCTCGCCGGCACCTGGGCCTATTGGGGCTGGAAGGGCGGCTATTTCGATACCGAGGAGGACGCCTCGGCCTTCTTCGACGAGCTCCGCTACATGCTCGCCACGCAGAAGGCCGCGCCCAACTCGCCGCAATGGTTCAACACCGGCCTCCATTGGGCCTACGGCATCGATGGCCCGAGCCAGGGCCATTACTATGTCGACTTCCGCACCGGCGAGGTGCTGGCCTCGGACTCGGCCTACGAGCACCCGCAGCCGCATGCCTGCTTCATCCAGTCGATCAATGACGACCTCGTCAACGAGGGCGGCATCATGGATCTCTGGGTGCGTGAGGCGCGGCTCTTCAAGTACGGCTCGGGCACCGGCACGAACTTCTCGCGGCTAAGAGGCGAAGGCGAGCGGCTGTCGGGCGGCGGACGCTCGTCCGGCCTCATGAGCTTCCTCAAGATCGGCGACCGCGCGGCGGGCGCGATCAAGTCGGGCGGCACCACGCGCCGCGCGGCCAAGATGGTGGTGGTCGACGCCGACCATCCGGACATCGAGGCCTTCGTCAGCTGGAAGGTGAAGGAGGAGCAGAAGGTCGCCTCCCTCGTCACCGGCTCGAAGATCGTCGCCCAGCACATGAAGGCGATCATGCGCGCCTGCGTGAACTGCGAGGGCTCGGGCGACGACTGCTTCGACCCGGCGCGCAACCCGGCGCTGAAGCGCGAGATTAGAGCCGCCAAGAAGGCGCAGGTGCCGGAGAACTACATCCGCCGCGTCATCCAGTTCGCCAGGCAGGGCTATACCGACATCGAGTTCCCGATCTACGACACCGACTGGGACTCGGAGGCCTACCTCACCGTCTCGGGCCAGAACTCGAACAACTCGGTGCGCGTCACCGACGATTTCCTGCGCTCGGTCGAGACGGACGGGGACTGGAAGCTGACCGCGCGCGTCTCGGGCAAGGTCACCAAGACGCTGAAGGCCAAGGAGCTGTGGGAGGGGATCTCCTACGCCGCCTGGGCGTCGGCCGATCCGGGCCTCCAGTACCACACCACGATCAACGACTGGCACACCTGCCCGGCCGACGGGCCGATCATCGCCTCGAACCCGTGCTCCGAGTACATGTTCCTCGACGACACGGCGTGCAATCTCGCCTCGATCAACCTTTTGGCGTTCCGGCAATCGGCAGTCGGCAATCGGCAGTCGAACGCCGAAACCCGACTGCCTACTGCCGACCTGCCGACTGCCCTTCTCGATGTCGAGGCCTTCGAGCATGCCTGCCGCCTGTGGACGGTCGTCCTCGAGATCTCGGTGCTGATGGCGCAGTTCCCGTCGCGGAAGATCGCCGAGCTCTCCTACAAGTACCGGACCCTCGGCCTCGGCTACGCCAATATCGGCGGGTTCCTGATGACCTCGGGCATCCCCTATGACAGCGCCGAGGGGCGCGCGATCTGCGGCGCGGTCTCCGCGATCATGACCGGAATCTCCTACGCCACCTCGGCGGAGATGGCGGGCGAGCTCGGGCCGTTCCCGGGCTACGCCAACAACGCGCAGTCGATGCTGCGCGTCATGCGCAACCACGCCCGCGCCGCCTATGGCGTCACCGAGGGCTACGAGGGCCTCGCCACCCTCCCCGTCCCGCTCGACCATGCCTCGATCGAGGACAAGCGGCTCAGCGAGCACGCCAAGCTCGCCTGGAAGCAGGCCGTCGAGCTCGGCGAGAGGCACGGCTACCGCAACGCCCAGGCGAGCGTGATCGCGCCGACCGGCACGATCGGCCTCGTCATGGATTGCGACACGACCGGCATCGAGCCGGACTTCGCGCTGGTCAAGTTCAAGAAGCTCGCCGGCGGCGGCTACTTCAAGATCATCAACCGCGCCGTTCCCGAGGCGCTCCTGACGCTCGGCTACGACCAGGCGGCGATCGACGCGATCGTCGGCTATGCGGTCGGGCACGGGACGCTCGACGGCGCGCCGGGCGTGAACCACGAGACGCTGAAGGCCAAGGGTTTCACCGCCGAGGCGATCAAGGCGCTCGAGACCGGGCTCGGCTCGGTGTTCGACATCAAGTTCGCGTTCAACAAGTGGAAGCTCGGCGAGTCCTTCTCCAAGGACGTCCTCGGCTTCACCGACGCGCAGCTCAACGACCCCTCCTTCGAGATGCTGCCCGCGCTCGGCTTCTCAAGGAAGGACATCGAGGCCGCCAACCTCTATGTCTGCGGGGCGATGACGCTGGAAGGGGCGCCGGGCCTCAAGGACGAGCACCTGCCGGTGTTCGACTGCGCCTCGCCCACGGGGCGCACCGGCAAGCGCTTCCTCTCGGTCGAGAGCCATATCCGCATGATGGCGGCGGCGCAGCCGTTCATCTCGGGCGCGATCTCCAAGACGATCAACATGCCTAACGAGGCGAGCGTGGAGGAGTGCTCGGAGGCCTATCTCCTCTCGTGGCGGCTGGCGCTCAAGGCGAACGCCCTCTACCGCGACGGCTCGAAGCTCTCGCAGCCGCTCTCGGCCCAGCTCCTCTCGGACGACGAGGAGGAAGCGGAGGAGGTTCTCGCCGAGTTGACGGCCGCGACGCCGGTGCAGCGGGCCGAGATCATGGCCGAGAAGATCACCGAGCGGATCATCGAGCGCGTGGTGCGCACGCGCGAGAAGCTGCCCAACCGCCGCAAGAGCTACATCCAGAAGGCGGTGGTGGGCGGCCACAAGGTGTATCTGCACACCGGCGAGTACGAGGACGGGCGGCTCGGCGAGATCTTCATCGACATGCACAAGGAGGGCGCGGCCTTCCGGAGCCTGATGAACAATTTCGCCATCGCGATCTCGCTCGGCCTCCAGTACGGCGTGCCGCTCGAGGAATATGTCGAGGCGTTCACCTTCACCCGCTTCGAGCCGGCCGGGCTCGTCCAGGGCAACGACTCGATCAAGAACGCGACCTCGATCCTCGACTACATCTTCCGCGAGCTCGCGATCTCCTATCTCGGCCGCCACGACCTCGCCCACGTCAACCCGGACGAGATCGGCTCGACCACGATCGGCTCGGGCGAGAACCCGCGCGGGCCCGCGCCCGAGGCGGTGGTCAGCCACGGCCTCGTCCGCGGTCGGCAGGACCGGCTCCGTATCATCGACCGGAGCGGCAGCGGGGGCTCGACCCCGGCGACCGGCTCGGCGGGCGGCGGCTCGGCCGGCGCGGTCGGCTTCGGCGGCGGGGAGACGCGCGGCAACACGGTGACCGCCCTCGCCCGCCCGGCCTCGGTCGCGAGCGCGGCCCCGGCCGCGGCCGTCCGGCGCGAGCCGGTTCTAGCCGCGGCGCCGGTCGCCGCCGTGGCTCCGGCCGCGACCGCTCCGCGCCTCGCCCCGGTGGCGGCGGTGCCCGCAGCTGCCCCGGCCGCGAAGGCCGAGGCCGCACCGGCCAAGGCGCCCGACCTCAAGGCGGGCGTCGCCGACCGCGTCGCGATGGCGAGGATGCAGGGCTACGAAGGCGAGGCCTGCCGCGAATGCGGCAACTTCACCCTCGTCCGCAACGGCACCTGCCTGAAATGCGACACCTGCGGGACCACGACGGGCTGCAGCTAGAGCCGCGGCTTCCTTG
>JADYYB010000176.1 GCA_020853895.1 Bauldia sp. | reverse complement strand
TCCGTCTTCACCTAGCCCGACCGACCCCTTCACCCTCCGCTGAGGTCGCACCGACCAGCCCAACTCCCCCGCCTTACCAGCAAGAGGGACGACAAGCTCCTCCCCGAACCATTTCGCAATGGTCCCCACAAGGGGGAGGGGGAAAATACAGCAGCCGGCTCGCACTTCGGCCATATGCGATAGCCCTGCCCGCAAGGGGGAGGTTAGTCGAAAGGCGAGACCGTCCCCGGTCAGCCCCCAGCACTAGCCGGTGCGATCGAGCGCGCCCAGCTGCATCATCATCTGCAGGAGCTGCTCGACGTGCCAGGCCTCGACCAGCATCCCGTTCCTGACGCGGAAGACGTCGATCGAGCCGATCTCGACGCGCTTGCCGGTCGGCGCGATCCCCATCAGCGGCCCGCGATGGGTCCCCCGCGAGGTCGAGATCACCGTGACGAGGTCGCCCTTGGCGATGACGAGATCGTTCTCGATCCGGAGATCGGGAAAGGCCTCGGTGAGCTCGCGCATCTCCTGCACCACGCCGGCAAGTCCCGCCGGACGGCCGGGCTGCGAGTGGTGGTCGACGAAGTCGGCGGCCATGAAGTCGCCGAAGCTCTCGATCCGGCCATTGTTGACCGCGCGATAGAAGCGCAGCGCGATGTCCTCGTTCTCGGCCTCGGTGGTCGCCGGCGGGACGAAGGAGCGAACGACAGAGTTCATTGGATTTCTCCACATCGGCAAGGCCACCACGACCTCGCCCTGCCGCGTAGTTCGTCCTTGGCGCGTGCTGAAGCCAGTGATACGATTTCATAGATATGCTGCACGAGATCGATCTCTCGCGGGCCGACCTCAACCTCCTCGTCCTCTTCGAGGTGGTGCTGCGCGAGCAGCATGTCGGCCGCGCCGCCGAGCGCCTCAGCCTCTCGCCCTCGGCGATCAGCCACGGCCTCGGCCGGCTGCGCCGACTCCTCGGCGACCCGCTCTTCCTGCGCACCCCGCGCGGCGTGGTGCCGACCGCGCGCGCCCTCGACCTCGCCGCCCCGATCGCCGAATTGCTGGCCCGCGCCCGGAGCGTGATCGCCACCGCCGAGCCCTTCGATTCCAGGACCTCGACCCGGCGCTTCACCATCGGCGGGCCGGACGGCGCCCTCGCGGTGCTCGTGCCTGCGCTCCTCGCCGCTCTTCGCGAGGAGGCGCCGTCGATCGATCTCGGCATCCGCCAGGTGCTGCCGCAAGCGGGCCGCATCCTCGAGACCTCGTGGCACCCGGTCCTCGACCAGATCGAGGCGCGCGCGATGGACCTTGCCGTCCTCCCGATCCGCGAGGTGCCGGCGCGCTTCGCCGCGCGTGTCCTCTACGAGGAGACCTTCGTGATCGCCATGCGCGCCGGCCACCCGTTCAGGAGAAGGCCGACCCTCGAGCGCTACTCGGAGATGCAGCACCTCGTCGTCTCCGAGCGCGGCGACCCGCACGGCTTCGTCGACGAGGCCCTCGCCGCACTCGGCCGGAAACGCCGCGTCGCCCTCACCGTCCCCAATTTCATGCAGGCGCTGTCCGTGCTTGCCGAGACCGACCTCATCGCCGCGCTGCCCCGCAGCCTCGTCAGAGTCCAGGCGCAGCGTTTCGGCCTCATCCATGTCGAGGCCCCGCTTCGCCTCCCCGACTTCGAGCTGCGCGCCGTGATCCCCAAGGTGGCGCTGATGGACGGCGGCCTCGCCTGGCTCTTCGACCGCCTCGGCCGCCTCCTCTGAACCGCCTCGCCGGCAGGGCGCCGATCCCACCAGGATCGCGTGAGGGACCGCCTTGCCAGGAAGAAGTTCTCCCCGGGCTCGCGCCCGGTTATGAAGCCGGCAAATGGCGCTCCCGGGGCCGAAGCCTGGCCCCGACCGGCGCGTTTCTGATTCGGCGAAGCGTCCGAAGGCGGCCCGGTGCCTGGGGCGAGAGCCGCCTTTCTTAAGCCACAGCGGCGTATGAATTGCTTGGACAAATGGCTGCAATGACGGGGTCAGCCCATGATTTCTCCCGATTTTCCTTGCAACGTAACCCCTTCCCCCGCTAGCCGATACCAAATGTGCCTCATTGTTCGGCAGGTTGAACGCTGATGTCGATCCTGCTCTGGCCCGTCGCCCTCTTCCTGATCGTCGCGACCGGTTTGCACGTCCTGACCTCCGGGGCGGTGCTTCTCCGTGCCTGGCGCGACCGCCGGCCGCGGCCGGCGCTGGAGGTCACCCCGCCGGTCTCGGTGGTGCGCACGGTGACCGGTATCGAGAACAACATCGAGGCGACGCTCCGCTCGGGCTTCACCCTCACCTACCCGGACTACGAGCTCATTTTCTGCACCCAGTCGGCCGCCGATCCGGTCATCCCGCTGGTCGAGGCGCTGCGCGCGGAATACCCGCACGTGCCCTCCAAGCTCCTGATCGGCGACAACCGCATCAGCATCAATCCCAAGCTCAACAACCTCGTGAAGGGCTGGGCCGCCGCCAAGCACGACCTCGTCTGCATGACCGACAGCAACGTCCTCATGCCGCCCGACTATCTGCAGCGCCTCCTGTCGCGCTGGGCGCCCAATGTCGGCATGGTCTGCTCGCCGGCTTACGGCGCCTGGCCGGAAGGGGCCGCGGCCGAGCTCGAATGCGCCTTCCTCAACACCTATGAGGGCCGCTGGCAGCTCGCCGCCGACTCGATCGGCATGGGCTTCGCCCAGGGCAAGACCATGCTCTGGCGGAGAGACGTGCTCGACAAGGCCGGCGGCATCGCCGCGCTCGCTTCCGAGCCCGCCGAGGACGCCGCCTCCACCAAGATCGTGCGCGAGGCCGGCCTCAAGGTCCGGCTCTCGCACCTGCCCTTCGCCCAGCCCCTCGGCCGGCGCACCTTCAAGGAAGTCTGGCGCCGCCAGGTGCGCTGGGCGCGCCTCCGCCGGGTGACCTTCAAGGCCTTCTTCGCCGGCGAGCTCTTCTCGGGCGGCTTCCTGCCCTTCCTCGCCGCCGCCACGATCCTCTTCGCCGAAGGGTTCTCGCTCCTCTGGCTCGTGCCCTTCCTTGCCCTCTGGTACGCGCTCGAGGCGAGCGTGGCCGCCTATGCCCGCTGGCCGCTCGGCCCGCGGGACGCGGTTCTCTGGGTCGTCCGCGACCTCCTCATCCCGGCCCTCTGGATCTCGGCCTGGACCGGCACGAAATTCACCTGGCGGGGCGTTGCCATGGACGTCGCCGGCGCGGACGCCAAGGTGCCGACCGAAACGGCCTTCACGCGCCTCAAGCCGCTCTTCGACCGCGTCCGCGCCCGTATGGCGAGATACGGCGCCTCACGCTAGACATTGGTGGCCGCGAGTTTGCATGCTGCGGACACCGATCAGCGTGAGTTCCAGGGAGCCGAATGCCAGCCTTCAATGAGATGGTCTCAAGCGAAGGCAATTGCCGGCCGGGACACGAGATTCTTCAGCGCTGGCTGAACGGCACCGACCCCGCGATCCTCGCCACCCGCCGGGCCGAGGCGGAGCTTCTCTTCCGCCGCATCGGCATCACCTTCGCCGTCTACGGCGAGGCCGACGCCGAAGAGCGTCTCATCCCCTTCGACATCATCCCGCGCATCCTCACGCGCCGCGAATGGGACACGCTCTCGCGCGGCCTCGAGCAGCGGGTGAAGGCGCTCAACGCCTTCCTCAACGACATCTACGACCGGGCCGAGATCCTCGCCGCCGGCAGGATCCCGGCCGATCTCATCTACCGCAACCCGTACTACCGGCCCGAGATGGCGCGGCTGAAGCTGCCCCACCAGGTCTACGTCATGATCGCCGGGATCGACGTCGTGCGCGTTGACGACAACGATTTCTACGTGCTCGAGGACAATGTCCGCACGCCGTCGGGTGTCTCCTACATGCTGGAGAACCGGGAGGTGATGATGCGCCTCCTCCCCGACCTCTTCAGCGAGCACCGCATCGCCCCGGTCGAGAACTACCCCGACGAGCTCCTCGCCACGCTCCGCTCGGTCGCCCCGCGCAGCGCGCCCGGCGAGCCGACGGTGGTCCTCCTCACCCCCGGCCCGTTCAACAGCGCCTATTACGAGCACTCGTTCCTGGCCGACCGTCTCGGCATCGAGCTGGTCGAGGGCCGCGACCTCCTGGTGCGCGACGGCTTCGTCTATATGCGCACCACCGAGGGGCCGAAGCGGGTCGACGTGATCTACCGCCGCCTCGACGACGACTTCCTCGACCCGCTCACTTTCCGCCCGGATTCGATGCTCGGCGTCCCCGGGCTGATCCACGCCTACCGGAACGGCAACGTCACCCTCGCCAACGCCGTCGGCACCGGCATCGCCGACGACAAGGCGGTCTATTCCTACGTGCCGGAGATGGTGCGCTTCTATCTCGGCGAGGAGCCGATCCTGAAGAACGTACCGACCTGGCGCTGCCGCGAGCCGGACGCGCTCGGCCACGTCCTCGACAACATCGCCGACCTCGTGGTCAAGGAGGTCTCCGGCTCGGGCGGCTACGGCATGCTCATCGGCCCGGCCGCCGACGCCAAGACGCGGAGCGCCTTCGCCGAGAAGATCAAGGCCAATCCCGAGAACTTCATCGCCCAGCCGACCCTGGCGCTCTCCACCTCGCCGACCTTCGTCGACTCCGGCATCGCGCCGCGCCATGTCGACCTCCGCCCCTTCGTCCTCACCGGCGCGGACAAGGTCCGCATCGTGCCCGGCGGCCTCACCCGCGTGGCGCTCCGCGAGGGCTCGCTGATCGTCAATTCGAGCCAGGGCGGCGGCACCAAGGACACATGGGTCATCGACGCGTGATGCCGGCCTCCACCTACATTTCAACCTCCCCCACGAGGGGAGGTCGAAAATGCCGAGCGTCAGCGACAGCATTTTCGGGAGGGGGGCACGCGCTCGACGGTTGCACCCCCCTCCCGAAATCGCTGACGCGATTTCGACCTCCCCTCGAGGCGGAGGTTAAAGGTACCCCGTCCGCGCTGGCGGCCCCATGCTGAGCCGCACCGCCGACAGCCTCTTCTGGCTCTCCCGCTACGTCGAGCGGGCGGACAACACCGCGCGCATCATCGACGCTGCGAGCCGCCTCGCCTCGATGCCGATCGCCTATTCCGGCGACTCCAACGAGTGGGAGTCGGCGATTGCCGCCTGCGGGGCGCGAGAGGCCTTCTTCGCAAAGCACCCGGCGGCGACGCGCGAGACCGTCATCGACTTCCTCGCCTTCGCGCCCGAGAACCCGTCGAGCATCCGCCGCTGCTTCGACGTCGCCCGCGCCAACGCGCGCGCCGTGCGCACCGCGCTGACGGTCGAGACCTGGGAGGTCATCAACTCCGCCTGGCTCGACTTGAAGCGCTACGATTCCAAGCGCATGGACCGCCCGCAGCTGAACTCGTTCCTGGCCAGCGTGAAGGAGGCTTCGCTCCGTTTCGACGGATCGGCCTACCGGACGATGCTCCGCAACGACGTCTATTACTTCTCGCGCCTCGGCATCTTCGTCGAGCGCGCCGACAACACCGCCCGCATCCTCGACGTCAAATATCACGTGCTCCTGCCCGAGCCGGCGCGGGTCGGCGGCGGCCTCGACTATTTCCAGTGGACCTCGATCCTCCGCTCGGTCTCCGCCCTCACCGCCTATCACTGGGTCTATCGCGACAGCGTCCGGCCCTGGCTGGTCGCCGATCTCCTCGTCCTCAACGAGCAGCTGCCGCGCTCGCTCGCAAGCTGCTACCGCAACATCACCGAGTATCTCGATTCCCTCGCCCAGACCTACGGCAAGCAGGGCCCCTCGCAGCGCCTCGCCCGCTCGATGCGCACCAGGCTCAAGAACGCGGAGATCAAGGAGATCTTCCAGAGCGGCCTCCACGAGTTCCTGGAGAGCTTCACCGCCGAGAACTACAAGCTCGGCGTCGCCATCGCCGACCAGTACCTGACCTGAGGGGCGGCCGAGCGATGCGCCTCCTCGTCACCCACCGCACCACCTACACCTACGCCACGCCCGCCAACCGCGCGATCCAGACGCTGCGCCTGACGCCCAAGAGCCATGACGGCCAATATGTCGTCTCCTGGCGCGTGGACGTCGACCGCGACCTCAGGCTCGACTCGGCCTCCGACCCGTTCGGCAACACGGTCCACACCTTCACCGTCGACGGCCAGATCGACCGGCTCGAGATCACCGCCGTCGGCGAGGTCCTCACCGAGCCGGGCCACGGTGTGCTGAGCGGCCAGGTCGAGCGCTTTCCCCCGGTGCTCTTCCTCCGCGAGACCACCCTCACCACGCCCGACGCCGCGATCGTCGCGCTCGCCGAGGCCGCCGCCGAGGCGGCCGCCGAGCCGATCCCGCGCATGCACACGCTGATGACCATGATCCGGCAGGCGATGACCTACGACACCGTGCCCACGGACTCCACCACCACGGCCGCCGAGGCGATCGCGCTCCGCCGCGGCGTCTGCCAGGACTTCGCGCATGTCTTCATCGCCGCCGCCCGGCATCTCGGCTTCCCGGCGCGCTATGTGAGCGGCTATCTCCACGAGCCGGCGGTGCCCGTCAATGTCGGTGGCCACGGCTGGGCGGAGGCCTATATCGAGGACCTCGGCTGGGTCGGCTTCGACCCGACCAACGGCCACTCGCCCTCCGACGAGCATATCCGCGTCGCCATCGGCCTCGACTACCTCGCCGCCGCCCCGGTGCGTGGCGCCCGCTTCGGCGGCACGGGCGAGAGCCTGAAGGTGGAGGTCAGCGTCTCGCAGGCCGGCGCGCCCCGGCCGACGGCGACGAACGCGGGCATGCAGGGCCAATCCCAGTCGCAGTAGCGGCCTCCCCGGGCCGGAACCACGCCGCATTGCCGGAAGGGCGCGACCGCGCTACCTCTCCCCCGCCCCGTCGGCCCTGCAAGGACCTCGTTTTCATGACCTATTGCGTCGGCATCCTCGTCCGCGACGGCCTGGTGATGATCGCGGACACCCGCACCAACGCCGGCCTCGACAACATCGCCACCTTCCGCAAGCTCCATTTCTTCCAGGTGACCGGCGAGCGGGCGCTGGCCGTCGCCACCGCCGGCAACCTCGCCACCAGCCAGGTCGTGGTCACCCTCCTGCAGGAAGGCTTCGAGGATCCGACCACCGGCCCGACCGACACGATCTACACCGTGCCCAGCATGTTCAAGGCCGCGCACCTCGTCGGCCAGGCGATCCGCGTGGCCCACCACATGGAAGGCCGCAGCGCCGAGCAGTCGGCTCCCTTCGACGTGACCGTCCTCCTCGGCGGCCAGATCAAGGGGCGGCGCCTCCGCCTCTTCATGGTCTACTCGGCCGGCAACTTCATGGAAGCCTCGACCGACACGCCCTATCTGCAGATCGGCGAGCACAAATACGGCAAGCCCATCCTCGACCGCTCGGTGACCGAGGAGACCACGCTGGACGACGCGCTGAAGCTGGGCCTCATCTCGATGGATTCGACCATGCGCTCCAATCTCGGCGTCGGCCTCCCCATCGACATCGCGATGATCAAGCGCGACTCGATCGCCGTCGACCTCTCCTACCGGATCGACCAGAGCGACCCTTACTTCAACGACCTCCGCCAGCGCTGGTCGGGGGCCCTCCGGGCCGCGCATCAGGCGATACCCGCCCCGCCCTATTCGACGCCGGTCAAGACCGGCTAGGCCGCCTCGGCCCTCACGCTTTTTTCCGCACAGAGAAGGAGTCTCCAGATGACCGACAAGGTCGCCCTCATCACTGGCGCCGGCACCGGCATCGGCCGCGGGGTCGCCCTCGCGCTCGCCGCCGACGGTTTCCACGTCACCCTCACCGGCCGCCGTCCCGGCCCGCTCGAGGAGACCGCCGCGCTGGCCAAGGCCAAGGGCGTGAAGGCGCTCGTCCACCCCGCCGACATCGGCAAGCCGGACGCGGTGCGCGGTCTCTTCGAGGCGCACCAGGCGGCCTTCGGCCGGCTCGACGTCCTCTTCAACAATGCCGGCACGTTTGCCCCGGCCGTGGAGATGGACGAACTCACCTACGAGCAGTGGCAGAGCGTGGTCGACGTGAACCTCACCGGCGCCTTCCTCTGCACCCAGCAGGCGATGAAGATCATGAAGGCGCAGAGCCCGAAGGGCGGCCGCATCATCAACAACGGCTCGATCTCGGCGCACGCCCCGCGGCCGTTCTCGGCACCCTACACGGCGACCAAGCACGCCATCACCGGCCTCACCAAGTCGACCTCGCTCGACGGCCGCGCGCACGACATCGCCTGCGGCCAGATCGATATCGGCAACGCCGACACCGACCTCGCCGCCGGCATGGTGGCCGGCGCCATGCAGCCCAACGGCACGCGCATGGTCGAGCCGCTGATGGACGTCGTCTATGTCGGCCAGGCGGTCAGCTACATGGCCAGCCTGCCGCTCGACACCAACGTCCAGTTCCTGACCGTGATGGCGACCAAGATGCCCTTCATCGGGCGGGGCTAGCCCTCGCCGGCGCCCCCCCCTGAGGCGCCCGCCTCTTCTGAGCCTCGCCCCGCTCCTTTGAACCTCCCCCTTGAGGGAGGTCGAAGGCGTGAGGCCTCCGGCCGAACGGCTTCGGGTGGGGGCTAGCGGGCGAAGCCCGCGTCTCCGCGCCACGACAATCTTGCTCGGCGGCACCGGAACGGCCCGAACCACCCCCACCCCAAACCGCTACGCGGTTTGGACCTCCCCTCAAGGGGGAGGTTCAGAGACGTGGGAGTTCCAAGACGAGCGGTCGCGAAGCGCTGCTCAGGCCTTCCGCACCGTGACCGGCGAGCCGGAGCGGACCGGCTTCAGCGCCTTCACGTCGCCCTCGGCCTTGGCCCAGACATTGGCCGGGCTGGCGAGCCTGAGCTCGTCGCCACGCGAGGCCGGGGTCCGCCCGAAGGCGATGGCGATGGCGTCGCCCGGCGGCCAGTAGGCGATGTCGCCGGCGATCATGAGGTCCGTCGCGTCCTCTTCCTCCTCGACCGAGACGGGCGTCGAGAAATAGACCTCATCGCCCCAGGTCATCACCGACGCCGTGATCGGCAGCGCCGCCCAGATCGCGTCGGCGGTCGGCGTGTCCTTGAGTGCGATGGTGAGAGTGACGCCCGAAAATTCCAGAACCGCGCGACGTGCCGCCATGTGCCCCTAGTGAACTCTATTGAGGGCGATCGCGACCTCGCGCTCGCCCGTGATGAGCTTGTGGGCCACCCGAACCGAATGGAGCGGCCCCTCGATCTCCCGCTGCCAGAAAGAAAGGAAGCGGGCAAGCTCCGGGAACTCGGGCGCGACGTCGTAATGCTGCCAGACGAAGAGCTGCAGGAGGTCGAGATGGTCGGGCATGCGGTAGAAGATGCGGGCGGTGGTCAGGCCGAAGCCGGCCGCCTCGGTTTCATGGATCGTATGAATCATAGAAGTCCTCATAGGGACCTCGAGGCTCGCGCCACTTCTCGCGCCGCGCAATCGATAAAGCGCCGATTCACCCGTATTATCAGGCGATTAGCAGCACCGCGGCATCTCTGCTGACACCGGAGACGAGAGGGGCCCGTCTCGCGACGGGCCCCTGATCGTTACGGCACGGGCGCCGGCGCCGGGGGTGCCTCGGGCGCTGCCGGCGGCTCCTCGGCCGGCGCTTCGGGCGCGGCAGGCTCCTCGGCGGGCCGGTTCGGCGCCGCGGTCACGCGCCAGATCGTGCCCGAGCCGTCCTCGCTGACGAGGATCGCTCCGTCTGCGGCGATGCCCACGCCGACAGGGCGGCCCCACACCTCGTCGGCCGAGATCACGAAGCCGGTGATGAAATCCTCGTAGATGCCGGTCGGCTGCCCGTCGGTCAGGCGCACGCGCACCACCTTGTAGCCGGTGCGCTTGCCCCGGTTCCACGAGCCGTGCATGGCGACGATCACGTCGCCGACCAGCTCGGGGAACATCGGGCCCGAATAGAAGGCGAGGCCGAGCGGCGCGGAGTGCGCCTGCAGGAGCACATCGGGCGTCACCACGTATTGCCGGAGGTCAGGCCGCTCGCCCTCGTGCCGCGGGTCCTCGCGTGCGCCGATATAGTACCAGGGCCAGCCGTAGAAGCCGCCGCTCTGGACGCGCGTGACATAGTCGGTCGGCAGATCGTCGCCAAGCCCGTCGCGCTCGTTGGTCGCGCACCATGGCGAGCCGGTCACCGGCTCGATGGTGAGGCCCGAGCAGTTGCGGATGCCGGAGGCGTAGTAGCGGAGCTCGCTGCCGTCTGGATTGGCGGCGAGCACGGCGGCGCGGCCGTCCTCCCCGCCCCACGCGGCGCCGACCATGCGCTCGGCCTCGTGGGCGGCGATCTCCTGCTCGCCGAGCGTCTCCATGTCCTCGGCGACATTCGACTGCGAGCCGACCGCAATGAACATCATCGTGGCGTCGGGCGAGAAGGCGACGTCGCGCGTCCAGTGCCCGCCGGTCGGCAGGTCGGGCACGATCACCTCCGGCTCCCCGCTCGCGGCGAGGTCGCCGGCCGCGTAGGCGAAGCGGACGACCTGGTTCTCCTCGGCGACGTAGAGATAGCGCGGCGTGCCTCCGGGCGGATAGAAGGCCATGCCGTAGGGACCTTCGAGCCCGGTGACGTATTCGCCGCTCTCGGCGGGCAGCCCGTCCGGACCGGGCCGGAAGACGCGGATCGTCCCGGCCTGGCTCTCGGCGACGAACACGTCCCCGTTCGGCGCGACCTCGATGGTGCGCGGCCCGTCGAGCCCTTCGGCGAAGAGCTCGATCAGGTAATCGGGACCGACCACCGGCATGGTCCCTTCCGGACGCGGCACCACGTCCGGCCCGTTGGAGGCGGACTCGGTGGCGAAAGGCGGGACGAGGTCGCGCGGGGTGATCAGCCAGAGCTGGCCCGGCTTGGCTGCCTGCCAGTCGGTGACGAAGGCCTCCTCCCCGGAGAGGATGTCGCTGTCTGCCGCGAATTGGGCCACGGCTAGCTCCGAGCCGGCGCCGAGCGCGGCAACCGCAGCCAATGCGAGCAAACTCGCTTTTCGCATCGTAAACTCCTCATCCTGGGGCACCCACTGTAAACTGCGGCGGGCGGATCGGGTTCAGTCTTTGGGATCGCCATTTTGAGCCCTGAGCTTCTGCCCCGAAAGCAAGGACGGAGTCCATGGCAAGTTCCGGAGTTGACCAAGGCGTTACTGCCGCGGGCGTGAGCGCGCTGCTCGCCTGGTACGAGGCCATGGGCGTCGACGAGGTGGTCGGCGAGGTCCCGGTCGACCGCTTCGCGGCGCGCCGGGCGCCGCCGCCCCCTCCCCCGATCGTCGCCGAGCCGATCGAGGCGCCACCACCGCCCGATCCTGTTCCGGCGCCCCGCGTGCGCACCCAGTCCGCCGAGCCGGTGCTCGCCACCGACGAGACGGCGCGCGAGGCGCGGGCCGTCGCCGCCGCCTGCGCCAGCCTCGACGAGCTCCGCGCCGCGCTCGAGCGCTTCGAGGGCTGCAACCTCCGCCTCACCGCGCGGAGCCTCGTCTTCGCCGGCGGCATGCCCGGCAGCCGCGTGATGATGGTCGGCGAGGCGCCCGGCCGCGAGGAGGACCTGCAGGGCCTCCCCTTCGTCGGGCGCTCCGGCCAGCTCCTCGACCTCATGCTGAAGGCGATCGGCCTCGGCCGCTCGGACGTCTACATCGCCAACGTCGTGCCCTGGCGCCCGCCCGGCAACCGCACGCCGACCCCGCAGGAGACGGCGGTCTGCCGCCCCTTCATCCAGCGCCAGATCGAGCTCTCCGCGCCCGAGTTCCTCATCTGCCTCGGCGGCGCGGCGGCCAAGGAGCTGATGCAGACCAACGAGGGCATCCTGCGCCTCCGGGGCCAGTGGCGAAGCTTCGCGCTCGGAGAGCGCAATATCCGCGCGATGGCGACGCTCCACCCCGCCTATCTCCTCCGCCAGCCGCTGCAGAAGCGCTTCGCCTGGCGCGACTTCCTCTCCCTCCGCGACGCCCTTGCGGCTTCCGGCCCGGCCAACTAGGAGCGCTCCGATGCGGACCGCCGCCGCCATCCTCCTCGCCGCCCTCGCCGCCCCTGCCCTCGCCGGCGACACCGCTCAGCGCGAGATCCTCGGCTTCTCCCCCGACGGCAGCTACTTCGCCTTCGAGGAATTCGGCGTCCAGGACGGCTCGGGCTTCCCCTACTCCAACATCTTCTTCATCGAGACCGCGACCGACACCTGGCTGCCCGAGACCCCGATCCGCGTCCGCACCGACGACGAGGCGGCGCTCCTCGCCGACACGCGCTTCGAGGCGCGTGAGCAGGCCCAGCCGCTCCTCGCGCAGCATGGGGTCGCCCCGTCCCACGATCTGGTGGTCAGCAACCCGCCGACCGAGCTTTCGGCCGACCCGCATCTGGTCCGTTTCCTGCCGCGGGCGGTCTTCCCGCCGGTCGATGAGGAGTGGACGGTCGCGATCGAGGAGCGCGAGCTGCCCGCCCGCAACTGCCCGGAAGGGGAGACCTATCGCGGCTTCCGCCTGACCCTGACCGGCGCCGACGGGACGGCGCGCGTCCTCAACGACGACAGCACCATTCCCGACAGCCGCGCCTGTCCCCTCGGCTACGCGGTCGCCGACGTGCTCACCTTCTATCCCGAAGGCGCCAATGTCGGGGCCCCGCCTCCAGATGCCCCGCGGCCGGTGCTGGCGGTGCTGATCTCGGTCGTCTCGGTCGGCTTCGAAGGTCCCAACCGCCGCTTCCTCGCCGTGGTGACGCGCCTTTGACGGCGGAGGCCGCCGCCCCGCGAGCCATCGCGCGACCGCGGGCCGGCTTCCGCACCATCGCCGGCTTCAGCCTCCTCTACGCGATCGGGGCTGTGGTCTCGGTCGCCATCGGCTGCCTCGCCGCCGGCTGGTCCATCGACGGCCGCCTGTGGAGCTTCCTCGGCATCGTCGCCGTGGCGGGCTTCCTCGCCGCCGCCCTCTCCTGGCTCGCGGCAAGCCTCGTCGGCCGGCGCCGCCCGCCCACCGCCCGCTTCGCCGCCATGCTGATCGCGCTCACCCTCTCGACCGCGCTCGTCACCGCCCTCCTCTTCTTCCTCCAGCACTTCTTCGCGCCGGGCGTCAGGCACGCGCCGCTCCTGAGCAGCTTCTTCCTGGTCGAGCTCTTCCACAGCGCGATCTCGGTGACCTACCTCTTTGCGGTGACCGGCCTTCGCCTCTTCTTCCCGGCCGGGTTCGGCCTCATGGTGCTGGCGAGCTACGCATTCGCCGCGCGGAGAGAATTGTGACGCCCCGGCTGGTCTGCTAGACCGCGCGCTGCCCTCCTAACCGTACGAAGCCCGCCGATGATCCCGCGCTATTCCCGGCCTGCCATGGTCTCCATCTGGTCGGACGAGACCAAGTTCCGCATCTGGTTCGAGATCGAGGCGGCCGCGCTCGAGGGCATGGCCGAGATCGGCGCCGCGCCGAAGGAGGCCGCCGAGATCGTCCGCCAGAAGGGGGACGCCGTGACCTTCGACGTCAAACGCATCGACGAGATCGAGCGCGAGGTGAAGCACGACGTCATCGCCTTCCTCACCCATTTGAGCGAGATCGTCGGTCCGGAGGCGCGCTTCGTCCACCAGGGCATGACCTCCTCCGACGTCCTCGACACCTGCCTCAGCGTGCAGCTGGTGCGCGCGAGCGACCTCCTCCTCGCCGACCTCGATACGCTCCTCGACGCGCTGAAGCGCCGCGCGGTCGAGCACAAATACACCGTCACCATCGGCCGCAGCCACGGCATCCACGCCGAGCCGACCACCTTCGGGCTGAAGCTCGCCCAGGCCTATGCCGAGTTCGACCGCAACCGCGAGCGCCTCCAGGCGGCGCTCGCCGAGGTCGCGGTCTGCAAGATCTCCGGCGCGGTCGGCACCTTCGCCAATATCGACCCGCGCGTGGAGGCCCATGTCGCCCGCGCGCTGCGGCTCCATCCCGAGCCGGTGTCGACCCAGGTGATCCCGCGCGACCGGCACGCGATGTTCTTCGCAACGCTCGGCGTGATCGCCTCCTCGGTCGAGCGTCTCGCGACCGAGATCCGGCACCTCCAGCGCACCGAGGTCGGCGAGGCCGAGGAATATTTCTCGCCCGGGCAAAAAGGCTCGTCAGCCATGCCCCACAAGCGCAACCCGGTGCTCTCCGAGAACCTCACCGGCCTCGCCCGGCTCGTCCGGTCGATGGCCCTGCCGGCGATGGAGGATGTCGCACTGTGGCATGAACGCGACATCTCCCATTCCTCCGTGGAACGGGTCATTGGCCCCGACGCGACCATCGCGCTCGACTTCGCGCTGATCCGTCTCGCGCAGGTGATCGACAAGCTGGTGGTCTATCCCGAGCGCATGCGGAAGAACCTCGACAGCCAGGGCGGCCTCGTCCATTCGCAGCGCGTTCTCCTGGCGCTGATCGACAAGGGTCTGGCCCGCGAGGACGCCTACCGGCTCGTCCAGAAGCACGCGATGGCCGCCTGGAAGGACGGCGGCTCCCTGCTCCAGCTTCTGAAGGATGACCCGGAAGTGACGAAGAAGATTAAGAAAACCGAGCTCGACGAGCTCTTCTCGCTCGACTACCATCTGAAGCACGTCGACACGATCTTCGAGCGCGTCTTCGGCAAGGGCGTCTAGCTCGGGCCCTGGGCCGGCGCCAAAAAACAATGGAGCCGCTCTTTCGAGCGGCTCCATCTCAGCCCACAGCCCCATTCCGCAGCGCCGACCCAGTTCTTCGCAGGTTCGGTGCAATCTCTTTCGAAATGGAACTTATTCCGGGACGGTCACGTCAGACAACTGGCAAGCTGTCCGATTGGTTATTCTTCTGACCTCTGTTGCCGAAAGGGCACGACAAAAGGTCACAGACGGGAACAAACCCGAACGATCCCGCCAGTTCTTCACTGAACAACCAGAAGCTGAGCTTGTGGACGGTCCCCGCCCGCCGCGCGTGAAGAGACGCCGAGCGCTGGCTCAGCCGCGCCGATCAGTCTAACCCATTGAAATGATTTACTTGTCGCGCGGCTCGCTGCGCACCTGCTCGATCGCCTTGGCCATCAGCTCGTCCATTTCGCGCCGGATCTGGTGCTCGGAGCGGCTGACGCCGGCGGCCGCGAGGTCGGCCGTGATCTTGCGGTAGACGTCCTCCTCGCCGGCCTCGGCGAAGTCGGCCTGCACCACGGACTTGGCGTAGGTCTCGGCGTCATCGCCGGAAAGGCCCATGGCTTCGGCGGCCCAGAGGCCGAGCAGCTTGTTGCGGCGCGCCTCGGCCCGGAAACGGAGCTCCTCCTCGATCGCGTATTTGTTCTCGAAGGCGTCTTTCCGCTTGTCGAATGTGGTCATCGAAGGCCTTCCGCCGCGTTGGGGACCCGATTGGGGCCACCGGGCTTGAATAGCTGCCGGATTTCCCCAAATCAATGTGTACCGCCCGATTCCCGACCCGAGCTAACCCCGGTGGTTCCATTGTGGAATCGCCACCCATCGGATAGGCTCGTCGGGCGGCGTCAATGTAAACTCATTGCAACCTGGCCGCTCGGCACGTCGCCACGGCGAGCCTTCTCCGTGGACCTGCCCGATGGATTTTCCTGAACAGCGGTATGTACCTATGAACCGTCGCCGTCGGATCTACGAAGGCAAGGCCAAGATTCTATTCGAGGGCCCGGAGCCCGGCACTCTGGTGCAGTTCTTCAAGGACGATGCGACCGCCTTCAACAAGAAGAAGCACGACGTCATCGACGGCAAGGGCGTGCTCAACAACCGCATCTCCGAGCACATCTTCAATCATCTGAACAAGATGGGCATTCCGACCCATTTCATTCGGCGCCTCAACATGCGCGAGCAACTCATCCGCGAGGTTGAGATCATCCCGCTCGAAGTGGTTGTGCGCAACGTCGCCGCGGGGTCGCTGGCGACCCGTCTCGGCATCGAGGAGGGCACGGTCCTCCCGCGCTCGATCATCGAGTTCTACTACAAGAACGACGAGCTCAACGACCCGCTGGTCTCGGAAGAGCACATCACCGCCTTCGGCTGGGCGACGCCCCAGGAAATCGACGACATCATGGCCCTCGCCATCCGCGTCAACGACTTCCTGTCCGGCCTCTTCCTCGGCATCGGCATCCAGCTCGTCGACTTCAAGATCGAGTGCGGCCGGCTCTGGGAGAACGACCTCATGCGCATCGTCGTGGCGGACGAGATCTCGCCCGACTCATGCCGCCTGTGGGACGTCCAGACCCACGACAAGCTCGACAAGGACCGCTTCCGCCGCGACCTCGGCGGCCTCCTCGAGGCCTACCAGGAGGTGGCGCGCCGGCTCGGCATCCTCATCGAGCCCGAGCGCCCGAAGGGCAGCGGCCCGGTTCTGGTTCAGTAGGTCGGGCGCCCGTGACGGGCGCCCCTCAGTTTCAGGATGGTCATGAAGGCGCGTGTCACTGTCACGCTGAAGAACGGCGTTCTCGATCCCCAGGGCAAGGCCATCGAAGGCGCGCTCAAGAGCCTCGGCTTCGGCGGCGTCGACTCGGTCCGCCAGGGGAAATTCTTCGAGCTCGAGCTCACCGGCTCCGACCCGGCCTCGGCCAAGGCGGAGATCGCGAAGATGTGCGACAAGCTCCTTGCCAACACCGTGATCGAGAACTACGCGATCGAGGTGACTGGCTGATCGCCGGAGGCCCCTCTCGATGAGGCGTGCGCGCTTCGCCTGGTTGAGCGTTCTGCCGTTCCTCGCCTCGGCGCCGGCGGGTCAAGCCGAACAGATCGCGCTCGGCGAGGTGACGCTGACCTACGACGCGGAAGTCTGGCGGGCCGAGCCGCTCCTCGACGACAGCATCTGGCGCCTGGACTGCCTGACCGGCGACTGCCGCGGCCTTTCCCCCACCGCCCTCCCCTTCGTCTATGTCGTCGTGCGCCGGCCGGCGTCCGCCGCGGCCCCGGCCTGCGCCCGGCCGGAGGCGCCTGTCGCGAGCGTGCAGGCCTCACCGTTCACCTCGGCGCGCGAGGAGCACGGCGGCATCGCCTTCGACGTCACCACGACGAACGCTTCCTGCCGGTCGGAGAACCCGTGGCTCCTCGAAGCCTGCGGCACGCACGGCCAGAGCGCGTACCTGATCACCACCGGCTTCACCTTCGGCACCAATTGCGGGCCGGTTCCGAAGCTCCCGGTCGTCCGCTTCCGTGAGCTCCTCGACGGGATCGGCCGCGCGGGGCCGGCGCCATGATCCCGCGCGCGGCAGCCTTCATTGCGTTCGTGCTGGCCGCGCTTCTGCCCGCCCGCGCCGGCGAGGTGCCGCTCGGCGACCTCACCATGACCTACGACGAGCGCATCTGGCGGATGGAGCCGCTCGCCCCCGGCCAGATCGTCCGCTTCACCTGCTTCACCCGCGACTGCCCGGGCTTCGACGGCCTCCGCCCCGATCTCTACGTCCTCGCCCGGCCGGCGACGAACACCGGCTGGCGCACCTGCGACGCGACCCACGCCTCGCTCCTCACCAACGACAACGAGTACGGCGCCTTCAGCTACGGCCGCTCGACCCATGGCGGCGTCGAGTTCCACGTGACCGGCCTCGTCAGCGCCTGCGGAAGGCTGCGCCAGCCGCTGCTCATCCAGGCCTGTGGCGAGCGTGACGGCATCCTCTATTGGCTGACCACCGCCTTCAGCGGCTGCAGCCCCGAGCCGGACCTTCCCAAGGCCCGCTTCGACGAGATCCTGCAAGGCTTCAGCGAAGGACGGGTGGCGGCGCAATGACGCGTACCGCGATGCGCCGCATCCTCGTCCTCGCCGCCCTGGCGCTGGGACCGGCGCCCGCCGCGCTCGGCGAGGAGATCCCCTTCGGCGACCGCTTCCTCGTCCTCGACCCGGCCGAGTGGGAAATCTCCACGCTGATGCCCGGCCAGGTCACCCGCCTGGTCTGCCTCGCGCCCGACTGCCGGAACATGGGCGGCCTCTTCCCCGACCTCTACGCGGTCTCCTTCAGCACGCGCTCCGGAGCGCTCCGGACCTGCAGCGCCGCCCAGGGCTCGATCCCGATCACCGAGACCGAGGACGGCCCGTTCATGCAGCATTCCGCCACCTACGCCGGAATTGAATTCAACGTGCTCGGCCTGATAAGCGAATGCGTGAGACAGAGGCCGGTCCTCCTCCAGGCCTGCGGGCTGCACGAGGAGACGCTCTACTGGCTCACCACCAGCTTCAGCGGCTGCAGCCCCGAGCCGGACCTCCCGCAGGCCCGCTTCGACGAGATCCTTCGCAGCCTGAACATGCAGTCATCGGCGGTGCAATGAAGTCGGCAGTCATCCTCTTTCCCGGGTCCAACCGCGACCGCGACATGGTCTCGGCCCTGACCAAGATCACCGGCCGGAAGCCGCTCGTGGTCTGGCACGCCGACACCGACCTGCCGCCGGTCGACCTCATCGTGCTGCCCGGCGGCTTCTCCTACGGCGACTATCTCCGCTGCGGCGCCATCGCCGCCCGCTCGCCGGTGATGCGCGCGGTTGCGGCGCGCGCCGCCGACGGCGTGGCGGTGCTCGGCGTCTGCAACGGCTTCCAGATCCTCTGCGAGGCGGGGCTCCTGCCCGGCGTCCTGATGCGCAACGCCACGCTGAAATTCGCCTGCCACGACGTCGCGCTGCGCGTCGAGACGCAGAGCAGCGTCTTCACCTCGCAATACCGGAAGGGCGAGATCGTCCGCTTCCCGATCGCCCACGGCGAAGGCAACTACCGCTGCGACGACGAGACCCTCCGCCGCCTTCGCGGCGAGGACCGCGTCGCCTTCCGCTACGCGGACGAGGACGGCGGCCCCAACGGGGCGATCGACGCCATCGCCGGCATCCTCAGCGAGCGCCGCAACGTGCTCGGCCTGATGCCCCACCCCGAGAACGCCATCGAGCCCGCCCAGGGCGGCACCGACGGCCGCCGCTTGTTCGAGAGCGTCGTCGGCGCCCTCAGCGTCGCGGCGTAGCGCCAACCATGACTGCCGGAGCCCTCCCCATCCTTAACCTCCCCCTTGCAGGGAGGTCGAAGGCGCGAGGCCTATGGCCGAGCGGCTTCGGGAGGGGGTGCCGCGTCGGAGACGCGGAGCGCGCAGCGCCCAACCCGCTCACCCCCTCCCGAAACCGCTGCGCGGTTTCGACCTCCCCGCAAGGGGGAGGTTAAGGCCTCAGAGAACCCTTCACGTCGTGAACGACATCGCCAACGCGCCCAAGACGACAATTCCGATCACCCCCAAGCTCGTCGCCGAGCACGGGCTCAAGCCGGACGAGTATCAGCGCATCCTCGACCTCCTCGGGCGCGAGCCTTCGATCACCGAGCTCGGCATCTTCTCGGCGATGTGGAACGAGCACTGCTCGTACAAATCCTCGAAGATCCACCTCCGCACGCTGCCCACCACCGGCCCGCGCGTCGTCCACGGCCCCGGCGAGAACGCCGGCGTGGTCGACATCGGCGACGGCGAGGTCGTGGTCTTCAAGATGGAGAGCCACAACCACCCCTCCTTCATCGAGCCCTATCAGGGCGCGACCACCGGCGTCGGCGGCATCCTCCGCGACGTCTTCACGATGGGCGCGCGCCCGATCGCGGCGCTGAACGCGCTCCGCTTCGGCGAGCCTTCGCATCCGAAGACGCGCCACCTCGTCGGCGGCGTGGTCGCCGGCATCGGCGGCTACGGCAATTCCTTCGGCGTGCCGACGGTCGGCGGCGAGGTCAACTTCCACCGCCGCTACAACGGCAACATCCTCGTCAACGCTTTCGCCGCCGGCATCGCCAAGGCCGACGGCATCTTCCTCTCCAAGGCGACCGGCGTCGGCATGCCGGTCGTCTATCTCGGCTCCAAGACCGGGCGCGACGGCATCCACGGCGCCTCGATGGCCTCGGCCGAGTTCGACGACGCCTCCGAGGAGAAGCGCCCGACCGTCCAGGTCGGCGACCCCTTCTCCGAGAAGCTGCTGCTCGAGGCCTGCCTCGAGCTGATGGAATCCGGCGCGGTGATCGCGATCCAGGACATGGGCGCCGCCGGCCTCACCTGCTCGGCGGTCGAGATGGGCGCCAAGGGCGACCTCGGCATCCGCCTCGACCTCGACGCCGTGCCGACGCGCGAGGCGGCGATGACCGCCTACGAGATGATGCTCTCGGAGAGCCAGGAGCGCATGCTCATGGTGCTGAAGCCCGAGATGCGCGCTGAGGCCGAGGCGATCTTCCGGAAATGGGGCCTCGATTTCGCGGTCGTCGGCGAGACCACCGACGATCTCCGCTTCCGCGTCTTCCACCGCGGCGAGCTCGAAGCCGATCTCCCGATCAAGAAGCTCGGCGACGACGCCCCGCAATACGACCGCCCGCATACCCACCGCCCGCCGCCGAAGCCGCTTGCGCTGACGGACGTGCCCCCGCCCAACGACTACGGCAACGCGCTCCTCCGACTCCTCGGCTCGCCCGACCTCTCCTCGCGCCGCTGGGTGTGGGAGCAGTACGACCACCTCGTCGGCGGCGACACCATGCAGCGCCCGGGCGGCGACGCCGCGGTGGTGCGGGTCGGCGAGGGCGGCAAGGCGCTCGCCTTCACGCTCGACGTGACGCCGCGCTATTGCGCGGCCGACCCCTTCGAGGGCGGCAAGCAGGCGGTGGCCGAGAGCTGGCGCAACCTCACCGCGGTCGGCGCCGAGCCGCTCGCCATCACCGACAACCTCAATTTCGGCAACCCCGAGAAGCCCGAGATCATGGGCGAGTTCGTCGACGCCATCCGCGGCATCGGCGAAGCCTGCCGCGCGCTGGCCTACCCGGTCGTCTCCGGCAATGTCTCGCTCTACAACGAGACCAACGGCGTCGGCATTCCGCCCACGCCCGCGATCGGCGGGGTCGGCCTGATGCCCGACCACACCGCGATGGCCACCGTCGGCTTCAAGGCCGACGGCGAATTGATCCTCCTCGTCGGCGCCGGCCATGCCGCGCTCGGCCAGAGCCTCTATCTCCGCGAGATCCTCGGCCGCGAGGAAGGCGCCCCGCCGCCGGTCGATCTCGCCGCCGAGAAGCGGAACGGCGACTTCGTCCGCGCCGCCATCCGCGCCCGGCAGGTCACCGCCGTGCACGACCTCTCCGACGGCGGCCTCCTCGTCGCCCTCGCCGAGATGGCGATGGCCGGCAACCGCGGCGCCTCGGTGAAGGCGCCGGTCGCCGACGCCGAGACGCACGCCTGGCTCTTCGCGGAGGATCAGGCCCGCTACCTCCTCACCGCCCCGGCGACCGCCCTGCCCGCGCTCGAGGCCGTCGCGGCGAAGGCCGGCGTGCCGCTCGCCGCGATCGGCCGCGTCGGCGGCGAGGACCTCGTGGTCGACGGCAAGCTTGGCATTTCGGTTGCAAAGCTCCGGGAAGCCCACGAATATTGGTTCCCGGCCTACATGGCGGGTGCGGCTTAGCCGCGAGCTCGTGGCGGGAGTGCTGCCATGCCGATGGATGCGAACGACATCGAGGCCCTGATCAAGTCGGCGATCCCCGACGCG
The DNA here is from genome assembly GCA_020853895.1 of Bauldia sp. Taxonomy (GTDB): domain Bacteria; phylum Pseudomonadota; class Alphaproteobacteria; order Rhizobiales; family Kaistiaceae; genus JADYYB01. The sequence goes on along the minus strand of JADYYB010000176.1, from coordinate 849 downwards.
CGCGTGGTCATCCGCGACCTCGCCGGCGACGGCGACCACTACGCCGCCGAGGTCGTCTCCGAGTCCTTCCGCGGCATGAGCCGGGTGCAGCAGCACCAGATGGTGTACCGCGCGCTCGAGGGCCGCATGGGCGGCGTCCTCCACGCCCTCGCCCTGCAGACCGGCGTCCCCGACGCCTGAGCCGCCGCCAGAAGCGCGATGGACGCCCTCACCCTCTTCGGCGTCCTCGCCGTCACCCTGATGCTGCTCACCTACGCGCTGGAGAACCGCAGCCATTGGTTCGTGCTCGGCTTCGCCGGCGCCTGCGCGCTCGGCTCGGCCTATGGCTTTCTGCAGGGCGCCTGGCCCTTCGGCGTGGTCGAGGCGATCTGGGCGCTGGTCGCCTTCCGCCGCTGGCAGACCCGCCTTTCCTGATCCAGGCGTGCTATTTTTCGGGCTTCATCGCCCGCCGATTCGGCCTATATTTCCGGGCAGCAGGCTTTCGCACGTCGAAAGCGGTCGAAATTTGCGAGGGATCGCGCGCATGACCGACATCAAGAACTGGATCGACGATCAGGTGAAATCGAACGACGTGCTCCTCTTCATGAAGGGCACGCCGAGCTTCCCGCAATGCGGTTTCTCCGGCCAGGTCGTCCAGATCCTCGACCATCTCGGCATCGAGTACAAAGGCGTCAACGTCCTCGAGAACTGGGACGTCCGCCAGGGCATCAAGGACTACTCGAACTGGCCGACCATCCCGCAGCTCTACGTCAAGGGCGAGTTCGTCGGCGGCTGCGACATCGTCCGCGAGATGTTCCAGTCCGGCGAGCTGAAGACCCTCCTCGAAGGCAAAGGCATCGCCGTCGAGAC
>JADYYB010000175.1 GCA_020853895.1 Bauldia sp. | reverse complement strand
CGGACTCGCGGAGCCTGGCCAAGACCGTCATGCCGTCGATCTCGGGCATGACGAGGTCGAGGATCATCAGCGAGAAGCGGTCCCCGTCGGGATCGGCGAGGGCCTCGAGCGCCGCCGCGCCGCCGGTGACCGAGACGGCCTCGTAGCCGAATCGGCGCGCGGTGGCCTCGACCAGCCGGCGCTGGACCGGGTCGTCATCGACGATGAGGATCGTGGTGGCGAGCATGGGCCGCTTGTCGATTCCGAAAAGCATGACCGCATCAGCGCGGCCGGAGTCCGAGACCTTCGAGCGGGGAGCATCGCGGTTTCGTGTGCAACGATGATCGGGGCGTTGGGTTAATCGCTTGTTACAATTGATCCGAACAGAGCCCGGAAGCCGCGCTGCTCCGCGCGTATCGCGGGGGTTGTTGCAGCCCTGCATCGCCGGGCCGCGCCGGCTCGAGATCGCGCCGTCCGGTCCGGGACAAGCGCGCTGCCGACTGTTGCGCGGCGGCGCTCGTGCCGCCACATTGGAGCGGTCGCCCCAATATCCGAGAGACAAGAGCCCATGACGCGTTCGCCCGCCTTCGACCCGGCCACCGCCACCGCCCGCAAAGGCAAGGACGAGTACGGCGACCTGCCGGAATGGAACCTCGCCGACCTCTATCCGGCGATGGATTCCCCGCAGCTGACGAAGGATCTCGAGAAGGCGGGCAGGGACGCGCGGGCCTTCGAGGAGAAATACAAGGGCATCCTCGAAGGGCTGGCGCGCTCGGGCGGGGACAAGCTCGCCGAGGCGATCCGCGACTACGAGGAGCTGGACGAGCTGATGGGCCGGCTCGGCTCCTATGCCGGCCTCGTCCACGCCGCCGACACGACCGACCCGGTGCGCTCGAAGTTCTACGGCGACGTGCAGGAGAAGCTGACCGCGGCGGGCCTGCATCTGGTCTTCTTCACCCTCGAGCTCAACCGCATCGACGACGAACTGATGGAGACCGCGCTCGAGGCGATCGCGCTCGGCCACTACCGGCCGTGGATCACCGATCTCCGGCGCGAGAAGCCCTACCAGCTCGAGGACCGCGTCGAGCAGCTCTTCCACGAGAAGTCGATGACCACCTACTCGGCGTGGAACCGGCTCTTCGACGAGACCTCGGCCTCGCTGCGCTTCACGGTCGACGGCGAGGAGCTCGGCATCGAGCAGACGCTGGCGCTGATGCAACACCCGGAGAGCGCCAAGCGGAAGGCCGCGTCCGAGGCGCTCGCGGTGACCTTCAAGGAGAACCTCCGGCTCTTCACGCTGATCACCAACACGCTCGCCAAGGACAAGGAGATCTCCGACCGCTGGCGCGGCTTCAAGGACGTGGCCGAGTCCCGCCACCTCGCCAACCGGGTCGAGCCGGAGGTGGTCGATGCCCTCGTCGCCGCCGTGCAGGAGGCGCACCCGAACCTCTCGCACCGCTACTACCGGCTGAAGGCCAAGTGGTTCGGCAAGGACGCGCTCGACCATTGGGACCGCAACGCCCCGCTGCCCAAGGTGCCGACGCCGAACATCGGCTGGGACGAAGCGCGCGACACGGTGCTCACCGCCTATGAGCGCTTCTCGCCGGAGATGTCCGCGATCGCCAAGGATTTCTTCGACAAGAACTGGATCGACGCGCCGGTCCGCCCGGGCAAGGCGCCGGGCGCCTTCGCCCACCCGACCGTGCCCAGCGTGCACCCCTATGTGCTGGTCAACTACCAGGGCAAGACGCGGGACGTGATGACGCTCGCCCACGAACTCGGCCACGGCGTCCACCAGGTGCTGGCCGGCCCGCAGGGCGCGCTGATGTCGCAAACGCCGCTGACGCTGGCCGAGACGGCGAGCGTGTTCGGCGAGATGCTGACCTTCCGCGCGCTCCTCGACACCAAGAAGGACGTCACCGAGCGGCGGGCGATGATCGCCGGCAAGGTCGAGGACATGCTCAACACGGTGGTCCGGCAGATCGCCTTCTATTCGTTCGAGCGCAAGGTCCACACCGAGCGGCGCCAGGGCGAGCTGACCGCCGAGCGGCTCAACGAAATCTGGTTGGAGGTACAGCACGACAGCCTCGGCCCAGCGATCCGCCTCGGCCCGGGCTACGAGGTGTTCTGGACCTACATCCCGCACTTCCTGCACGCGCCGTTCTACGTCTACGCCTACGCGTTCGGCGACTGCCTCGTGAACTCGCTCTACGCGGTCTATCAGCAGGCGGAGAGCGGCTTCCAGGAGAAGTATTTCAACCTCCTCAAGGCCGGCGGCACCAAGCACCACAAGGAGCTGCTCGCCCCGTTCGGTCTTGACGCCACCGATCCCGGCTTCTGGCGGAAGGGCCTCACGCTGATCTCCGATCTCATCGGCGAGCTGGAGGCGATGGAGGGGAAGTAGAGCCGAGCGTGCCGGGGAGCGGCGTGCTGCCGGTCCTCCGGAACGGACGCTGCGTACTCGTTCCGCTGACCCTCGCGGACACCGACTGGCTCCACGGGCTCCTCGTGGAGCCCTTCGTGCGGCGCTACCTCCTCGACGACGAGGTCATCCCGCGCGAGGCGGCCGAAAGGATGATCGAGGAGCGGCTCGGCAATGCGCAGCGCGGCCTGGGCATCTGGGCGATCGAGGCCGAGGGGAAGAGGGTCGGCTGCGTCGCGCTGACCGAGGTGTCGGGCTTGGCCCTTGCCGCGTTCCCGGCTCTGGCCGGGGAGGTCGAGCCGGTCATCGCGCTCCACGAGCCCGCCGCCGGGCGGGGACTCGCGGGCGAGGCGCTCGACGCGCTCCTTGCCTATATCGAGGGGCCGCCGCTTCGGCGGGCCGTTGTCGCCGCCATGGTCGATGAGCCGAACGAGCGCTCGCATCGGCTCCTCCTCCGCCACGGCTTCGCGCCGATCGGCACGGCACCCGGACCGCGTTTTCCGCTTGTCGCCTATGAACGGCGGTCGGCCGTTGGCCTAGAGCGCGCTGAGTAGAGGTAACCTCCCCCTTGAGGGGAGGTCGAAACCGCGAGAGCGGTTTCGGGAGGGGGCATCGTCCTTTCAACTTGCATCGGGCGGGCGGGACCCTCGTCCCCCCTCCCGAAGCTGCTCGGCCAAAGGCCTCGCACCTTCGACCTCCCCTCGAGGAGGAGGTTGTCCCAGTTTTATCGCGACCTAAGGGGTCACTCGCCGTCGGAGCAGGAGCGCGAGGGATTGGGGATCGGGACGGAAAGAGGCGTCCCGCGATAGCCGCGGAGGATGGTGCCGATCACGTACTCGTTCCACTCGTAGCCGCAATGGGCGGTGTCGGGCCGCTCGAGGGCGCCGAAATAGGTCGGCGCGTTGGAGACGAGGACGCTCGCCACGCGCACGCCGCTGACGCCGAGGCTCTCGGGCGTGAGCCGGTAGCTGAGGAGGTCGTTGGGGTCCGAGAAGGTGACGACCTGGAGCGGGGGCGGGGGCGCGAACGGCGCGCCGCCGCCGCGGGCGGGGCTGCTGCGGGCGTCGACGAGGAGGCCGAGGAACTCGTTCACGCCCGACTCGGCCGGCGGGGCGGGCGGTCCACCGCCCGGGCGGGGCGGCGCCTCGGCCGCCGCGAGGTCGAGGAGCGGCAGCTGGTTGGAGATGAGCACCACGGTCTGCACGGCCGCGAGCCTGTCGCCGAGTTCGGCCTCGCGGGCGTCGTCGGCGCGGTCCCAGAGGGAGCGCACCGCATCGAAGAGGAGCTTGCTGCCGAGACTCTCGGCGACGAGCACCGTCGGGCGGTCGGGCGGCGCCGCCGGGAAATCGCATTGCGCGCCGAGGAGGGTTCCGCCCAGCGAGGCGCAGACCGTTGACCGCATCCAGACGCGGATCGCGTCGCCGACCGTCGGCGGCTCGCCGGGCAGCGCGCGGCCGACATAAGCGACGGCGTCGGCGAGGCAGTCGTTGAGGAGCATGGTGCGGAGGCTGCGGTTGATCCCGGCGCGGATAGGGTGAGGCCCGTCGTTGGGGTCGGCAGCCGCGAGCCGATCCTTTGCGGCCGTGGTGAAGTCCGACCAGATCAGATAGTCGACGGTGACGCGGGCGGTCGCGGTCGTGCCCTCGAAGGAGATCACGCGGCCCCCGTCGCGCACGGTCTTGTGCCACGCCATGTCGGCCGGCAGCTGGGCCCGGAGCGCGGCGTAGCGATCTTCGGCCCAGCCGCTGTCATGGGTGCACATGCCATGCACCCAGACCACATGCATGCCGCCGGTCGCGAGATAGTCGGCGAGGCCGGCGAAGCCCTCGTTGTCGGCATAGCCGAGGAGCCTCACATCGGGGATGGCGTAGGGCTTGGCGCACCCGGTCAGGGCAAGGCCGGCGAGGAGCAGGAAGGCGGCTAGGCGGCGAAGCATCTTGGTCGTCCTCTCGGGGCGGCGACGCTACTTCGGGCTATGGGCGGAGACGGCGGCGGGCGACCCCTTCGCAGGATTCGTAGACGGCCTCGGTGAAGCCGCGCACCTCGTCGGGCGGGGCGAGGTCGGCGGTGCGCGCCTGCTCCTCGTCGGCCATGAAGAAGGTGACCAGCCGGCCGCTGTCCGAATTGATCTCGAGGCGGCCGATCAGGCTGTCGGGCGGGAAGGCGGGCGGGGCCATCGGGGCGCGGGACCCGGCGAGGAGCACGTTGTCGGCCAGCGCCGGCAGCTCGGGCGTCTCGACCTCGCTCTCCCCGGAGGCCCGCTCCATCGCCGGCGCATCGGCCGGGCCGGCTCCGCGCCAGCGGCAGATGCCGCGGCCGTCGGGCTGGAGCTCGAAGGTGAACTCGTAGGCCTCCTCGCCGATCCCGCCGGCGACGCGGAGGCTGGCGCTCGGCGGCGAGCGCCGGACAAGGGGCGGCGCGGATGGCGGGATCGCGATATCGCCGAACCAGACGGCCATGATCTCCTCCTATGTGGCGATGATGCCTTCGCCGAGCCGGTTGCAGAAGCCGTTGCAGTGGCGCTGCGCGATGTCGGTCAGGTTATGCATCAGCGTGTTGGTGTTGACCGGATCGCGGGTCGGGCAGTTGGGATCCTCATACTCGTCGGGATGACCGAGGAGATGTCCGACCTCATGAGCGGCGGTGCGCCCGCCGTCGTCGCTGTGCCAGAGGCTGAGATTGCTGCGCCCGGCGCCGCGCTTCACGCGCACGGTCAGGTGCTGCCCGGTCTCGACCCACTGGACCGCGACGGTGAGCGGCCGGGGGCTCGAGCCCGGCTCCGAAACGCAGCCGAAACGATCGCTCCAGGCCTCCTCGATCCCCTCCTTCCAGCGCCTCTTGCAGGCGTTGAGCTTCTGCTCGGTGACGTCGGCGTCCGGTTTGAGGCGAATGCGCACCAGGATTCGGGTGTCGGTCTGATCGAAGGCGGCCGTCCACGAATAGATGCACTCGCGGACGTTGAAACTGACCTCCGTCATGGCCATCCCCCCAGCGCCTGACGCCGCCCGAAGATGCGGCAGGAAACCGCAAAGCTAAAGCAAAAGCGAGCGGCGCTCAGCACCCATAGTTGCGGGTAGCCCCGGAAATGCACAGAGCCGCCACCCGGCCCGCGGTCGGGCAGGCCCGGACCGGGGAAAGGCGGAATCGACCGGTTTCCGGAGGGGGGTCTTGCTCGCGGTCCGCCCGCCCCCGATAAATGGAACGCGCCTGACGACGGCAGGGAGGACAGGACCTTGATCGGATTGCGCTTGGCGGTGGCTTTGGCCACGGGAGCCCTGGTCGGGCAGACCGCGGTCGCGGTCGCCGGCGAGGCCCATCTGGAAGGGGCACTCACCGGGGCCAATGTCGTCCCTCCGGTCGCAACGTCCGGCATCGGGACGGTGGAGGCAGTGCTCGACACCGAGAGCAACGAGATCGTCTGGTATGTCGACTACCGCGACCTCTCGGGGCCGGTGACCGCGATCCGCCTGCACGGGCCGGCGGAAGCGGGGACGAACGGGGAGGCGGTGGTCACCCCGTCGGCCGCGCTGGGCCGGCCGATCCTCGGCGGCACGACCGTCACCGGCACGGTGGCCGAACACCTCCTCGCCGGGCTCGTCTATCTCGTCGTCGCCACCGCGGCGTTCCCCGAGGGCGAGCTCCGCGCGCAGATGGTGGTGACCTCCATCGACGAGGGCGCCGGCGGGGACGAATAGCTCGTGCGGCCGTGAATCGGGATGGCGTGAGCGGGCCGCCATTCCCATCTATTCCCTTGAGATCAACCGGGACCAACCGCCGTGCCGCTCCTTCTTTTCATCCTCCTCGTGATCCTGATCGCCCAGGTCGGGTTCTGGAACGCCTTCACCGCGATCATCGGCGCCATCGCCATGATGGTGCTCCTGGTCGTGGTCCTCGTCTCGATCGCGGCAATCGCCTTCTCGATGCTCACGCGCCGCGCCGCCGACCGCTGGCGGTAGCCGGGGTCTGGCCAGGGCTTCCCGGTCATGTTATACAAAACGTATAACACGATCGCGGGATCGCAGCCATGAAGCTCGAAGTGAAGAAGATCGGGAATTCGACCGGCCTCATCCTGCCGCGCGAGCTGCTCAACGAGCTGAAGGTCGAGCAGGGCCAGTGGCTGCACGTGACGCCGCTCCCGGACGGCGGGGTGCGCCTCACCCCCTACGATCCCGAATTCACACAGGCAGTGTCGGCGCTGATGGACGAATACGCCCGATACGCTGGGAGCTCTGGCCAACTGAGAGGACGGCGCCTTGGGAAATATCGAGTTCAAGAAGATCGGCAATTCGGCAGGCTTCATCGTTCCGAAGGAGGTTGTCACCCGCCTTCGAATCGAGCTGGGCGACCGCTTTGTCCTTACTGAAACGGCCAACGGCGGAATCATGCTGAACCGTGCCGATCCGACCTTCGAGAAGGGGATCGAGATCGCCCGGAAGGCGATGAAGACCTATCGGAATGCTCTCGGCGAGCTGGCGAAATAGGCGATGACGGAGCCGGTCTGGCTGCCGGTCGAGCTGGTCATCGCCATCCACGAAGAGCAGCTTCGGGAGTTCGGAGGTCCCGGAGGCATCCGCGACCTCGGCGCTCTCGAGTCGGCGTTGGGCCGGCCGAGAAACCGGTGGGTCTACGAGCAGGGGGACCTGCCGGATCTGGCCGCCGCTTACGCCTTTGGGATCGCCTGCAATCATCCGTTCGTGGATGGCAACAAACGGACAGCGCTGGTGTCCCTCGTCACCTTTCTCGGCCTGAACGGGATCGACTTCGTCGCCGACGAGGCCGAGGCCGTGGTGATCATCTTCGGCCTTGCCGCGGGAGAGGTCGGGGAGGAGGGGCTCGCGCGTTGGATAAGAGACAACCTCCCTAAGGGCTAGCGTTCCCATGGCCGACAACCCCGACCGCGAGCGGAACCGGCTGACCGGGCGGCTCTCGCGCTATGCGCGGGTCGGCGCCAATGTCGGCGGGGCGGCGGTGCAGATGGCGACGGCGCGGCTCTTCGGCCGCGGTCTCGGCGACCCGAAGAACGCCGCGCTCCTCGCGCAGGCGCTGGGCGGGCTCAAGGGGCCGGTGATGAAGATGGCGCAGCTCGCCGCCACCATCCCCGACATGCTGCCGCCCGAATACGCCGCCGAGCTGCAGACCCTGCAGGCCTCCGCGCCGCCGATGGGGCCGAGCTTCGTCAAGCGGCGGATGATGGTCGAGCTCGGGGCGGGCTGGGAGAAGAAGTTCGGGAGCTTCGACCGCGAGCCCGCGGCAGCCGCCTCGCTCGGGCAGGTGCATCGCGCCGTCGGCCATGATGGGCAGCTCCTCGCCTGCAAGCTGCAATACCCGGACATGGAGTCGGCGGTCGCCGCCGATCTCGGCCAGCTCAACATCATCCTCGGCCTGCAGCGGCGCATGAGCCCGGAGATCGACACTTCGGAAATCGCGAAGGAAATCGGCGAGCGGCTGAAGGAAGAGCTCGACTACACGCTCGAAGCCAAGCACGTCGCGCTCTACCGGCAGATCCTGGCGGGTGACGATCTCGTCCGCGTGCCGGAGCCGGTGCCCATGCTCTCGACCAGGCGGCTCCTCACCATGGGCTGGCTCGAGGGGACTCCGCTCCTCTCGCACAAGGAAGACAGCCTCGAGGACCGCAATCGCGTATCGACGGCGGTGTTCCACGCCTGGTGGCATCCGTTCGCGCATTTCGGGGTGATCCATGGCGACCCGCATCTCGGCAACTACACGGTCTTCGAGGAGGACGGCCGGCCAGGCGGGCTCAACCTCCTCGACTATGGCTGCATCCGGATCTTCCCGGCGAGTTTCGTGGAAGGGGTGATCGGCCTCTATCACGGGCTTCGCGACGGGGAGCCGGACCGCGTGGTCGGCGCCTATGAGGGCTGGGGGTTCAAGAACCTCACCAAGGAGACGATCGAGGCCCTCAACATCTGGGCGCGCTTCATCTATGCCCCGCTCCTCGATGACCGCGTGCGGACCATCGCCGACGGGGTCTCGCCGCAGGAATACGGGCGGCGCGAGGTGTGGGAGGTCAAGAGCCGGCTGAAGCCGGAGGCGGCGATCACCATCCCGCGCGAGTTCGTGCTGATGGACCGCGCGGCGATCGGCATCGGCTCGGTGTTCCTGCACCTCCGGGCGGAGATGAACTTCCACCGCCTCTTCGAGGACGCCATCGCCGATTTCAACACGGCCGCGCTGGCCAATCGGCAGGCCAAGGCGCTGAAGGCCGCAGGATTGAGCTCTTAGGCTTCCACACCTCTTAACCTCCCCCTTGCGGGGAGGTCGAAACCGCGCAGCGGTTTCGGGAGGGGGTAGGCCGAAGGAGCGCTGCGGGCGACTGAAGAGACGCGGGCTTCGCCCGCTACCCCCTCCCGAAGATGCTCCGCCCCCGATCAGGTCGGGGGCTCCACATCTTCGACCTCCCCGCAAGGGGGAGGTTAAGGTGGAAGGAGGTCGAATCCAGCCTCCTTAGATGGCTTCCATCGTGCGACGAGGCGCGCGGTTGCGCTCAATTGCCCCGGCGGGGGCTTTTGGTATAAAGCGCCACGATCGGGTCCAAACGAGAATCTGTCATGGCTGAGCACGCCTCCCATTCCACCGAGATCACGCACGTCGAGAACTGGGACGATATGGCGAGCCACCGCTCGACCTACATGGCGTTCACCAAGCTCGTGCTCTGGGGCTCCATCATCTCCTTCATCATCGCGTTCGGCGCCTTCGCGTACTGGTACCGGACCTAAGCGTTCCGGGGCCGTTGGGCCCGACCGCCTAGTCTCCCGATTGGAGCACGGATGAAGATCGCGGTGCTGGCGGAGGATCCGCAGCTCGAAACACGAGTCGCGGCCACTCCCGAAACCGTCAAGAAATATATTGGGCTCGGTGCGAGCGTCGCGGTGGAGGCCGGGGCGGGGACCCGCTCGCGTTTCCCGGACGAGGAATATCGGGCCGTCGGCGCCACGATCGCGGCTTCGGCCGCCGAGGCCGCGGGGGACGCCGATATCGTTCTCCGTGTGCGCCGGCCGAGCGCCGAGGAGGCCGCCTCGTACAAGAAGGGCGCCGTCGTCATCGCGCTGTTCGACCCCTACGGGCACGAGGCGGAGCTCAAGGCGCTGGCCGAGGCCGGCATCCAGGGCTTCGGCATGGAGCTGATGCCGCGCATCACCCGCGCGCAGTCGATGGACGTCCTCTCCAGCCAGGCGAACCTCGCCGGCTATCGCGCCGTCATCGAGGCCTCGGAGGCCTATGACCGGGCGTTGCCGATGATGATCACCGCCGCCGGCACGATCTCCGCCGCGCGCGTCTTCGTGATGGGCGCCGGCGTGGCCGGGCTCCAGGCGATCGCGACCGCGCGCCGCCTCGGCGCCGTGGTGACCGCGACCGACGTCCGGCCGGCGGCCAAGGAACAGGTGGCGAGCCTCGGGGCGAAGTTCATCGCGGTCGAGGACGAGGAGTTCAAGGCCGCCGAGACGGCGACCGGCTACGCCAAGGAAATGTCGAAGGAATACCAGGCCAAGCAGGCCGAGCTGGTGGCCTCGCATATCGCCAAGCAGGACATCGTCATCACCACGGCGCTCATTCCTGGCCGGCCGGCGCCGAAGCTGGTCAGCGCCGCGATGGTCGCCTCGATGAAGCCGGGCTCGGTGATCGTCGACCTCGCGGTCGAGCGCGGCGGCAATGTCGAGGGCTCCAGGCTCGGCGAGACGGTCGAGATCGGCGGCGTGCGCATCCTCGGCGAGGCCAACCTCGCCGGCCAGGTCGCGGCGACCGCGTCCTCGCTCTACGCGCGCAACCTCCTCGCCTTCGTCGAAACGCTGATCGACAAGGAGAAGAAGGCGGTCGCCATCAATCGCGAGGACGACCTCGTGAAGGGCACGCTGCTGACCTTTGAGGGGGCGATCGTGCATCCGAATTTCGCGAGCAAGGGAGCCGCGTGATGGAGCCCTCCGAGCTGCAGTCGCTGATCGACCAGGCGGAGGCCGCGGCGCTCGCCGGCGCCAACACGCCCGACCCGCTCATCTTCTATCTCTCGATCTTCGTGCTGGCGATCTTCGTCGGCTACTACGTCGTCTGGTCGGTGACCCCGGCGCTGCACACGCCGCTGATGTCGGTCACCAACGCGATCTCGAGCGTGATCGTGGTCGGCGCGCTGCTCGCGGTCGGCGTGGAGATGGTCGACTTCCGCAACGGCGTCGCCGCCGTGCTCGGCTTCCTCGCCCTCATCCTCGTCTCGGTGAACATCTTCGGCGGGTTCCTGGTCACCCAGCGGATGCTCGGCCTCTACAAGAAGAAGGGCAAGTAAGCCCCCATGCTGAGCGCGGAAATCACTGGTCTCCTCTACCTCGTCGCCGGGGTGCTGTTCATCCTCGCGCTGCGCGGCCTCTCCAACCCCGAGACCGCGCGGTCCGGCAATCTCTTCGGCATGGTCGGCATGACCATCGCCGTGGTGACCACGCTCGTCCGGGTCAACCCCGGCACGGTCGGCTGGGTGCTGATCGTGCTCGCCATCGGGATCGGCGGGGGGATCGGCGCGGTCGCGGCGCGACGCGTGGCGATCACCCAGATGCCGCAGCTCATCGCGGCCTTCCATTCGCTGGTCGGCCTCGCGGCGGTGCTGGTCGCCTGGGGCGCCTTCCTCGCGCCGGCCGCCTTCGGGATCGGCATCCCTGGCGAGATCCACATGGAGAGCCTGATCGAGATGTCGCTCGGCGTCGCGGTCGGCGCCGTCACCGTCACCGGCTCGGTCATCGCCTTCCTCAAGCTCGACGGGAGGATGTCGGGCGCGCCGATCCTCCTGCCGATGCGGCACCTCATCAATATCGGGCTGCTCGTCGCCCTCGTCCTGCTGATCGTGCTCTTCGTCCAGACGCAGAACGTCTTCGTCTTCTTCCTGATCACCGCCGTGTCGCTGGCGATCGGGCTCCTCCTGATCATCCCGATCGGCGGGGCCGACATGCCGGTCGTGGTGTCGATGCTCAACTCCTATTCGGGTTGGGCGGCAGCCGGCATCGGCTTCACGCTCGGCAACACCGCGCTGATCATCACCGGCGCGCTGGTTGGCTCCTCGGGCGCGATCCTCTCCTACATCATGTGCAAGGGGATGAACCGCTCGTTCATCTCGGTGATCCTCGGCGGGTTCGGCGGGGAGACGACGGGTCCCGCAGGCGACGCGGGGCCGGCGCAGCCGGTCAAGCAGGGCTCGGCCGAGGACGCGGCCTATATCCTCAAGAACGCCAACCGGGTGATCATCGCCCCGGGCTACGGCATGGCCGTCGCCCAGGCGCAGCACGCCGTCCGCGAGATGGCCGACCGGCTCAAGGAGCACGGGGTCGAGGTCAAATACGCGATCCACCCCGTGGCCGGGCGTCTGCCGGGGCACATGAACGTGCTGCTGGCCGAGGCCAACGTGCCCTACGACGAGGTGTTCGAGCTCTCCGACATCAACAACGAGTTCCCGCAGGCCGACGTCGCCTTCGTGATCGGCGCCAACGACGTCACCAACCCCGCCGCCAAGGAGAACCCGGCCTCGCCGATCTACGGCATGCCGGTCCTCGAGGTGTGGAAGGCGGGCACGGTGATGTTCGTGAAGCGCTCGCTGTCGTCGGGCTATGCCGGCATCGACAACTCGCTCTTCTACCGCGACAACACGATGATGCTGTTCGGCGACGCCAAGAAGATGGTCGAGAACATCATCAAGTCGCTGGACTAGTCTTCTCCTCCCCCTGAAAGGGGGAGGTCCGGCAGCGGAGCTGCCGGGGTGGGGGTACGTACCCGCCACACACGTCCGATGACTTACCCCCACTGGCGCTGCGCGCCGTCTCCCCCTTTCAGGGGGAGAATGACCGTGGTGCCTCGGCTTATTCGGTGAGGATGACCGGGGTGACGCCGGGGGCAGCGGGCGCGCCGGGGACGGCGATCGGGTTGTTGCCGATGGCGTGCGCGGTCGGCGTCGGCAGGCGGGCGAGGGCCTCGCGCGCCGGCGCGTAGGCGGGGTCGATGTAGAGCACCTGGACGTAGGCGGAGTAGGCCTCGTCGAGACGGCCGAGGCGCTCCTGGGTGGTCGCGACCTCCCACCAGGCGTTGATGCTCGGCGAGCGGCGGGCGGCCTCGTTGAAATCCGCGATCGCGGCGCGATCGTCGCCGATCGCCTCGTAGGACTGGCCGCGGCCCAGATAAGGCTCGCCGGCGAGCGAGGCAAAACCGATCGCGGTGGTGAAGTCGGCGATGGCGGCGGTGTGGTTGCCGAGCGCCTGGAAGATGAGGCCGCGATTGTGATAGGCGCGCGGATCGACCGAGTTGAGCTCGATGGCGCGGTTGAAGTCGGCCAGCGCGAGGTCGTACTGGCCGCGCAGGCGATAGATGTTGCCGCGGCCGTTATAGGCGACGTCGTAGGACGGGTTCGCCGCGATCGCCGAGCCGTAGTCGGCCATCGCCGCCTCGTCGTTGGACATGCGGCGGTGGATCAGCGCCCGGTTGGCGTAGGCCTGGTAGTAATAGGGGCTGATCTCGATCGCGCGCGTGAAGTCGGCGAGCGCCTCGCGCAGCGCGCCGGCCTGGCCGTAGGCGGTGCCGCGGACATTATAGGCGGTGGCGTCGTTGGGGTTCCGCTCGATGGCGGCGGTGAGCGAGGTGATGTTGGCCTCGGAGCCGGCGGCGGCGTTGACGACGGTGAGGTCGTAGCTGTCCTGGCTGCTCTGGCAGCCGGCGAGGAGGGTGGCGCCAAGGAGAAGGAAGGCGAGGCTCTTCGCGGGGGATCTGCTCTCGAAAAGCCGCACGGTCCTGCTCCTCAGTTCGGGATTCGCTCTCGGGTCGAATGATCCATGAACGCGCCGGTCTGTCGAGCGGCGCGCGTCGAGCCGAAATTCCCAGCAAAACCGGCGAAAGAAGGGCGCCCTGGTGGAGCCCTGGGCGTGGACGCCTAGCGTGCGGGACGGGCGACGCGCGGGGTGGCCGGGATGAGGCCTTCGCGCTGCGCGCGCTTGCGGGCCAGCTTGCGTGCCCGGCGGACCGCCTCGGCCTTCTCGCGGGCCCGCTTCTCGGACGGCTTCTCGTAATGGCCGCGGAGCTTCATTTCACGGAAGATGCCTTCGCGCTGCATCTTCTTCTTCAGGGCTTTGAGCGCCTGATCGACATTGTTGTCGCGAACGAGAACCTGCAAACGATGTTCCTGTCTGTTCGAATGGGGTCGGATGAAAGGGGCGTGACCCGCGGCATACCAATGAAACGCGCCGCCCGGTGTGTCGCCCAAGCGTGGCGGTGCATCTATCAGAAGCGAGGGTCAAGGTCAAAGGTTCCGGCCCAATGGGCATCCGGCACTCGGCATCCGGCATCCGGATGCGGACGCTGCCATCGGCGCCTGGGCCCGTATGCCTGATGCCCGATGCCTGTTGCCGCGCTACGTGCGTGGGGAGATGCGCGTGAAATGGCCCATCTTGCGGCCGGGGCGGGCTTCCTTCTTGCCGTAGACGTGGACGGCGACGTCCGGCTCGGCGGCGAGCGCGGCGGCGCCCTCGATGTCCGCGCCGAGGAGATTGGCCGTCACCGCATCGGAGTGCCGCCACGTGCTGCCGAGCGGCCAGCCGGCGACGGCGCGGATGTGCTGCTCGAACTGCGAGACGAGGCAGGCGTCCTTCGTCCAATGGAAGGAGTTGTGGACGCGCGGGGCGATCTCGTTGACGAGGAGCCTGGTGCCGCCCGGCGCCGCCACCGCGAAGAGCTCGACGGCGAGGACGCCGACATAGGCGAGGTCCTCGGCGATGGCGCGGCCGATGGCGACCGCCTCCGTGGTGGTGGCCTCGTCGATGGCGGCCGGCACGGTGGCGGTGGCGAGGATGTGGTGCTCGTGCCGGTTCTCGGAGACGTCGTAGGCGGCGGTCGCGCCGTCGGCGGCGCGCGCGACGAGGACCGAGAGTTCGCGCTCGAAGGACACGAAGCTCTCGAGGATGGCGCGGGCCTCGCCGATCGCCTGCCACGCCACGGGGGCGTCCGCGGCCGAGCGGATCACCGCCTGGCCGCGCCCGTCATAGCCGAGCCGGCGTGTCTTCAGCACCGCCGGCAGCCCGATCTCGGCCAGCGCCGGGACGATATCGTCCTCCGCGTTGATCGCGGCGAAGGGTGGCACGGCGAGGCCAAGACGGGTCATGAGGTTCTTCTCGGCGAGGCGGTCCTGCGCGACGGCGAGCGCGGCCGGGCCGGGGTGGAACCGCTTCCGCGCGGCCAGGAACTCGGCGGTGGCGAGGGGCACGTTCTCGAACTCGATCGTGATGACGTCGACCACCGCGGCGAAGGCGGCGAGGGCGATCTCGTCGTCCCACGCCGCCAGCGTCCTCGCGCGCGAGACGTCGAAGGCGGGGCTGTCGGGGTCGGGGCTGTAGATGTGCGCAGCGAGGCCGAGCTCGGCGGCGGCGAGGGCAAGCATCCGGCCGAGCTGGCCGCCGCCGAGGATGCCGACCGTCGCCCCGGTGGTCAGCGGCTTCCGCTCAAGCATCGTTGCGCGGGCGCTCGGCGACCGTGGCGGTGCGGTCGGCGCGCCAGGCGTCGAGGCGCTGCGCCAGCGCCGGGTCGTTGAGCGCCAGCACCGAGGCGGCGAGGAGGGCGGCGTTGATCGCGCCGGCCTTGCCGATGGCGAGCGTGCCGACCGGCACGCCGGCCGGCATCTGCACGATCGAGTAGAGGCTGTCCTGGCCGGAAAGGGCGTCGGTCTCGACCGGCACGCCGAACACCGGGAGCGTGGTCATCGAGGCGATCATGCCGGGAAGGTGCGCCGCCCCGCCGGCGCCCGCGATCACCACCTTGATGCCGGACTCGCGCGCGCTCTTGGCGAAGGCGACCAGGCGGTCGGGCGTGCGGTGGGCGGAGACGATGCGCTCGTCGTGCGGGATGCCGAGCGCGGCGAGGGTCTCGGCGGCGTGGCGCATGGTCGCCCAGTCGGACTGGCTGCCCATCACGACGGCTACGAGCGGCGCCGAAGCGGCCATGCTTTCTCCTGAGGGGGCCTTCGGGAAAGCGGCGGATTATACTGAGGGCGAATCCGGCCGCAAGGCGGGGATCCTAGCGGCCTTCCGTTAAGCGATGATGTCCGGGAGGAGCTGGTCCTCGATGCGGGCGATGCGGTCCTTCAGCGCGAGCTTCTGCTTCTTGAGGCGCTGAATGCGGATCGGGTCGATGCGCGCCAGGGTCATGGCGGCGATCGCGGCGTCGAGATCGAGATGCTCCTGGCGGAGATGCGCCAGCTCGGCGCGCAGCGCGCGCTCTTCGTCTTCCGTCATCGGCCCGCCGTTCGATCGCCCCACCGTGATCGGCCCACCCAGTCGACCGTTAAGGGGAAGGCTATCACGGCGGAGGGCCGGGAGTCGTGGAAAACCTCAGCAATTGGACGGGCTTGGCAGGATTTACCTCCAGTTTCGGCAAAGCTTCGAAAGTTACCGGCTTAAGCTGTGAAGCATAGCTGGCAGGCCCGCTCAGAATTCGACAGCTAAGGGACTCTGTGGCATCATTAGGCTGCCTTGTCGGCTCAAGAAGGAGGCACTTCCTGATGAAAGTCGAATCGCAGCTCGCCGCGCTTGAGAAGCGTCACCACGACCTCGAAAACGAGATCGCCGACGCCCAGAGCCATCCCGGAACGGACCCGCTCCAGATCGCCGAACTCAAGCGCCGAAAGCTGCAGCTCAAGGACGAGATCTATCGCCTGAGGAGCGAAGCCACCATCCACTGATCTGACTGGAGGGCCTTTCCGGCCTCTACCGCGCCGCGG
>JADYYB010000174.1 GCA_020853895.1 Bauldia sp. | reverse complement strand
TCGCGCCGGTCGTCTGGAAAACTCAGGATTGCCCCCATTGCCGCCCCCAACTCCGGGTCGCCCCCCAGGCGCCGAAGCATCGAGTCAATGCCGACACGATGAAGCTTCGGCAAGGTTAATAGTCCGCTAACGGGTTGTGGCGAAAACTGAATCATCGCCGCTGGAAAGATCGCCTTGTCCTCGTCCCGTCCGTTTGCCGGCCTCGAGCCGGTCGCCCTCACCTCCGCCACGCGCGACCAGGTCCTCCTCCGCGCGGCGACCGATCATTTCATGCTCGCCCACACGCACGAGCCGGACGCCATCCGGCAGTACGAGGAGCTGGCGACGCACTATCTGCCGCGCACCACGATCGCCGACCGCATCTATGTGTCGGAGCGGCTCGCGACGCGGGCCGACGCGCCGGTCGGGGTGGTGCGCATCCTCGCCCGCGACATCATCGCGGTGGCCGCGCCGGTTCTCCTCCGCTCGAAGGCGCTGACCACGCTCGACCTCCTGACGGTGATCAGCGGCACCAGCCTCGAGCATCATCGCCTCCTCGCCCAGCGCGACACGCTGCCCGACGAGGTGGTCACCGCGCTCCGCCTCAAGAACGAGACGGGCACGCTCAACATCCTCCGCGCCCGCGGCATCATCCCGGACACGCGGGCGAAGGCCGAGGCGCCGCGCGCCGAGGCGGAGCCGGCTAAGCCGGCGAAGACCGCGGCGGCCAAGCCGCTCGCCAAGGCCGAGGCGAAGCCGGATCTTGCTCCCGCGTCGGCGGAGAGCGCGAAGGTCGAGGCGGTGCTGGCGAGTGCGATCGAGGCGGAGATCGCCGCGCCGATCGTGGCCACGCCCGCCCCAGCGGCCCCGCCGGCCGCCCCGCTCCCGATCACCGCGCCGCCGCCGGCGCGGAAATCGCCGGGCGAGCAGTTCCTCGCGCTCGACCGCGCCGCGCGGCTCGCGATCATCGCCGAGACGGCGGGCGGCAAGCTGCCATCGGCGCATTGGAGCTCGCCGCGGAAGCTCGAGCGGCTGGTCAAGACCACCTTCCGAAGGAGCCAGATCAAGGGCTATGTGCGGGCGCGGATGCGGCCCGAGTTGATCGAGGCGCTCAGCGACGGGCTCGGCCTTGCGCCCGACTTCGTCGCCGCCTGCCTCGACGACCGGTCGGGCGAGCCGATGGTGCTGCTGGCGCGGGCCATGGGCCTCAACCAGGCCGACGGGAAGGACCTTCTCCTCCTCGTCAACCCGGCGATCGGGCACTCGGTGCCGGACTTCATCCGCCTCGCCGATCTCCACGACGCGATGGAGCCCGAGGTCGCCGAGGCGATCGTCGCGGTGTGGCGCGGGGAGACGGTCAGTGCCCCGCAGCATCTCGGGGTGGTGTCCAACGCGCCGGGCGCGCGGCGCCCGGCGATCGCGGCGGAAGGCGGGCGCGCCGTCGACAAGGGGACCGAGCGCGGCAAGGCCTCGGCTTAGGGAGCAACGGGCATCCGGCATCAGGCATCCGGAAGATCGTGCGCAATTTTTTCCGGATGCCGGATGCCTGATGCCTGTTGCCGATTGTCCGGGGCCGTCAGCCCTTCATCACGTCGACGAACGGCCTGCCCTCGCGGTCCTCGATGGCGACGACCCAGAGGTCGGGGTCGAAGTCCCGCTCGCGGGCGAGGCGCTGGTCGGCCTCGGCGTTCGGCACCTTCTCGCGGAGAAGCTGGAAGAGGCGGTCGGTGACCGCGTCCTCGCCGAAGGCGGTCTGCGGGGCCGGGCCGTAGAGATCGACCGTGCCGTCGAGGCGGTCGACGAGCACGAAGATCGCGCCCGCCTCCTCGGCGCCGCGGCGCATCACGACGGCCGGCGTGCCGTCAGCGAAGCAGCGGCGCAGGAGGGCCGAGACCCAGAGTGAGGAGGTGACCCGCAAGGGCGCGTCAGATCGCGGCGAGCGCGCCGATCTGGACGAGCTTCTGCACCACGGCCTGGTTGGCCGTGCCGGTGATGGCGAGGCCGTTGTCGAGCTCGAAACGGCGGATCGCGTCGCCGGTGTCGGCGCCGGCCACGCCGTCGGCGCGCACCGGACCGTAGCCGAGATCGTTGAGCGCGCGCTCGACCGAAAGGAGCGCCTCGTCGACGCGCGGGATCGAGCCGGTCTGGCCGGCGTCGGGCGCGGCGACCACGAGTCGAAGCGCGAGCGCCTCGCTCGGCTCGCCGGTGACCGGAATGCCGGCCGAGCGCTGATAGGCCTCGATGGCCGCGCGCGTGCGCGAGCCGAAGATACCGTCGACCGAATCGCGATAGTGGCCGAGCGCGGTGAGCGAAGCCTGGATCTGCTCGATCAGGGCGCGGTCGCCGGTCGCCGGCGGACGGGGCGTGGACGCCACGACCGGCGGGCTCGCCGCCACGGTCTGGACCGGGCGCGGGGTAGCGCGCGGGGCCGGCACCGGAACGGCCGCCGCGGGCGCGGGGACGAAGTAGTCGGACGGGGCGAGCGCAGTCGCCTCGGGGCGCGTCGAGAACATCGGCGCCGGATGGTTGCCGTCCTGCATGAAGAGGGCGTTGAAAGTGATCACGCCCGCCACGGCGCTGCCGAGAAGGACGCCGCCGGTGCGCGCGGGATAGCGGAAGAGGATCATCCGCCGCGCGGCGCCCCGCTTGCCCTTCGACCCACTTCGCGCGGCCATCGGCTCAGGCCCATTTCCGCTGCGGGAGGCGCTCGAGATCGCCGAGCTCGGCGCGCGCGGTCTCGTCCGCGCAGCCGTGCAGCGGCAGGGCGACGCGGGCGATCGTGCCTTTGCCGAGTTCGCTTTCCAAGGTCAGGGCTCCGCCATGCAGCGAGGCCAGGCCCTTGACCACCGAGAGGCCAAGGCCGCTGCCCTCATGGCGCCTATCATACGCGGAATAGGCCTGAACGAAAGGCGTACCGAGCCGCGGCAGGACGTCGGCGGCGATGCCGATGCCGTTGTCGCGGACCGAGATGACGAGGTTGTCGCCGTCGACCGAGATGCCCGCCACGACCTGGCCGCCGGGGCCGGTGAATTTGAGCGCGTTGGAGACGAGGTTGATGATGATCTGGCGGCACGCGGCGCGGTCGGCGGTGAGCAGCGGCAGGTAGTCGGGCAGCTCGGCTCTTAGACCGATGCCGCGCTCGGCCGCCTGGTGGCTCATGATCTCCACGCAGCTGGTGAGGAGCGGGGCGATGTCGAAGGTCTCGGGCGCGAGCGACACCCGGCCGGCCTCGATCTTGGACATGTCGAGGATCGAGTTGAGGACCTCGAGGAGGTGCTCGCCGGACTGGTTGATGACGCGTGCGTAGTCGCGCCGGCGCTCGTCGGCGCCGGGCGTGTGGTCCTCGCGCTCGAGGAGCTGGGAGAAGCCGATGATGGCGTTGAGCGGGGTGCGCAGCTCGTGGCTCATCGTGGCGAGGAAGCGGCTCTTGGCCTGGTTGGCGGCCTCGGCCTGCTCGCGCGCCTCTCGAAGATCGAACTCCTGGGCCTTGCGGTCGGAAACGTCGCGCGTGGTGGCGACCAGCGCGGCCGAAGCGCCGAGGACGCCGGGCGAGGGATGGCAGCGCATCTCCACCCAGGTGAAATGGTCCCCCTCCCCGCCGTCGACATTGCGGAGGAGGCGGAAGTCGACGCTCGCGGCGAGGTTGCCGGTCACCGCGCGGTTGAGCGCGGAGAGATAGGCCGGGCGGTCGGCAATATGGACGCGGGCGAAGAGCCCCTCCCCGAGGAGCTGGGCGGTGGGCAGGCCGACGAGGCCGCGCGCGGCGGGCGAAGCGAAGAGGACGCTCCCGTCGGCGGCGTGGCAGGTGATCATGTCGGTGGCGTGGTCGGCGAGCAGACGATAGCGGGCCTCGCCGAGCCGGGCGGTGTCCTCGGTGTCGCGGCGGAGGGTCTCGAGCGCGAGCGCCAGCGCGCCGGCGTAGACGATGGCCGCGACCATGATGAGGAGACCGACGAGGACCGGCGGCGGGGTCGTGGGCGGGAGCACGCCGGTGTGGAGGCCGAGCCAGAGCAGCGCGAGGCCGATGAGGCCGATGGCGGCGGCGCTCGCCGAAATGCGGCGCGAGCCCGAGAGGGCGGCCTCCATCGGGATCACGGCCAGCCAGATGAGGACCGGCGAGCCGAGCCCGCCGGTGAGCGCGGAGACCCAGACCAGGAGCGTGGTGAAGGCGGTCGCGGAAAGGAGATGCGCAACCTCGGTGCGGCCGGTCTTCCACTGGAAGACGGCGACCAGGAGGGGCGCGGCGAGCCAGACGAAGGTCATGGCCTCGGCCGGGGAGATCGGCCCGGAGAAGGCGAGCCATAGCGGGAAAGCGGCGAGCGCCAGCAAGCCGGCCAGGAACTGGTTGGCGATGAAAACCCGCTGGCGGTGCGCGCTGATGCCGTCGCCCGCCGGCATGGCAGGCACGGCCGCATCGAGCCAGCGGCGGAAAGACGCTATGGCCGTACTCATCGGGGACAGAAGGCTACCTGCTTCCAGCGGCGTATCGTTGTGCGTCATTTCCCAGCCCGGCCGGATGGTCTCACGGACGCCCTTAAAGGAAGGCTAAGGGGCCTGCAGAATCGGCGGCGGCCGAAGCTTTCGGGAAGACGCACGGGACCGGTAGATTTCTAATTAATTCCGGAACCCGGTCTTCAAGCGGGAGGGGTAAGGATGGCCCATCCCGGCCATGAGCGCCGCCAAGAGAAGATAGGTCGCAGCGCATGTTCTTCCTGATCCGGTCGGCTTTCTGGCTGTGCCTGGTCATCCTGCTCATCCCGGGCGACCCGGAGAGCGGCTCGGCCGCCCCGCGCGTGACGCTGGGCCAGGCGTTCAGCGCCGCGGGCGCCACGATCTACGATCTCTCCGGCTTCTGCGGGCGCAACCCCGAGGCCTGCGAGACCGGCGGCATGGCGCTCGCCATGATCGGCGAGAAGGCCTGGCAGGGCGCGGAATTCCTGATCACGGCGATCGCCGACAATATCGACCGGGTGGAGAACGATGTTCCGGCCGCCGGCACCGGCACGCTGACCGAGGCGGATCTCCTCACGCCGTGGCAGGCGCCCGGCACCACTCGCAGCGGCGTGGTCCTGACCGCCTCGCGCTAGGGGCGGGTTTCCAAGACCCCGCGAATTCCTATATCTCGGGCCAATGGACGCCCTGACCCAGCCGTCGATCGAGACGATCGTCGAGGACTTCGCCTTCCTCGAGGAGTGGGACGACCGCTACCGCTACCTCATCGAGCTCGGCCGGCGCCTCGCGCCGCTGCCGGAGGCGGCGCACAACGCCGCCAACAAGGTGACCGGCTGCGCCAGCCAGGTGTGGCTGCAGACCGACATGCGGGGCGGCGCGGGCGAGAAGCGTCTCGACTTCACCGGCGACAGCGACGCGCTGATCGTGAAGGGCCTCGTGGCCGTCGCTATCGCCCTCTTCTCGGGCAAGACGCCGGCCGAGATCGAGGCGATCGACGCGGAGGCGGTGTTCGACAGGCTGGGGCTCGCGGGCCATCTCAGCACGCAGCGCTCCAACGGGCTCCGGGCGCTGGTGCAGCGCATCAAGGCCGAAGCCCGGGCGCAGCGCGCCGGCGTCTAGTCGTTTGCATCGACCCCCACGCTTAACCCTCCCCTTGCGGGAGGGT
Source organism: Bauldia sp. (assembly GCA_020853895.1). Classification (GTDB taxonomy): domain Bacteria; phylum Pseudomonadota; class Alphaproteobacteria; order Rhizobiales; family Kaistiaceae; genus JADYYB01. The sequence goes on along the minus strand of JADYYB010000174.1, from coordinate 3,696 downwards.
CGAAGCGCCCCTTCGGCGCTTCGGGGAGGGGTCGCGACAGTCGCAAGATCCCGGCCTAAGCATGATCGGCCGACCCCCTCCCGAAACCGCCTGAAACGGCGGTTTCGACCGCCCCGCAAGGGGGAGGTTAAGGGTCTGAGGACGCCACGCGGCCTCCCATCTGTCCCCGAAACAAAAAGCCCCGCAATTGCGGGGCTTTCGATCCGACCCGTTTGGGTTGTAATTAGCCGCGACGGCGCCGCTGCTGGCCGAGGCCCATTTTCTTGGCGAGGGCCGAGCGGGCGGCCGCGTAGTTCGGGGCGACCATCGGGTAGTCGGGCGCAAGGCCCCACTTCTCGCGGTACTCCTCGGGCGAGAGATCGTAATGGGTGCGGAGGTGACGCTTCAGCGACTTGAACTTCTTCCCGTCCTCGAGGCAGACGATATAATCGGGGAACACGGACTTCTTGGGGTTCACGGCCGGGACCAGCGGCTCCGGCTCGGGCTCGATCGTGCCTTCGTGCGTGCGGGCGAGCGCCTGATGCACGTCGGCGATCAAACGGGGCAGATCGTTGGCGGCAACGGAGTTGTTGCTGACATAGGCCGAGACGATGTCCGCCGTCAGGTCGATCAGCTCCGTTCCGACGTTTTCTTCAACCATTGTGCACCTATCCTTTGTGGACCTTAGCCAAATATTTCAAACTGCTCGCTGCCTGAGCGAAATCGGGTAGGCTGCACAGGCGATTCGCAGCATTTTTGCGCGACATCACCTGTCCAGCCTCAAAAATATGCAAGGGACGCTATATAGTTTGGTCTCGCCGAACACAACAGCAAATTACGACCATTGTGCGGATACTGTGACCAATAGACCTGATCAATTGTGGCGGAGCGGTCCACTATTCCAGGGCTAGGCTATAAAGCAACAATCCGGCCAATTGGTGGAGTCGGGCCGATTTCGGCAGAAATCGTGCCTCCGCCTACTGCGAATCACCTCTGAGAGATCAGAAATAATAGAGAATCAGGTAGGCGGCGAGCAGAACGGTGGTCCAGAAGGCCATGCCGCCGGTCGGCCATGGCCGGGCGAGAATGCCATTGGGCCCATAGGAACGATAGACCGCGCGGAGGATGAGGGCGCCGGCCTTGGACGCGCGACGCGCGAGGGCTAGGCGCACCGACATCCCGCGGAGGTCGAACTCGCGCGCCAGCACGCTTCCCGCGCGCCGCCACAGCCAGTCGAGGTCGAGGGTGATGGTGTTGGTGCGCTTCATCCAGCCGAGCAGCAGGAAGAAGGCGAGGCCGGAGAAGAGGAGAAGCTGAAGCTGCGAGACGACATGGTCGGCCGTGTAGGGGTGGAAGTCGATCTGCCAGGGCAGGAGCGCGTAGAAGGCGCCCGGGAAGATGCCGATGAGCAGGCAGAGCGCCGCGCATAGGCCCATCCCCACCCGCATGCTGGTCGGCGGGTCGGGCGGGCGGAGGCCGGAGTCCTTCGCGAAGAAGACGAACCACGGGAATTTGATGCCGGCATGGAGGAAGACGCCGGCCGAGGCGGCGGTCAGCAGGTAGAAGACCCATTTGAGGCCGACCGCAGCCGACCCGTCGGTGATCAGCGACTTCGACACGAAGCCCGAGGTGAGCGGGAAGGCCGAGATGGCGAGCGCGCCGACGATGGCCGCGACCGTCGTGAAGGGCATGGTGCGGAAGAGGCCGCCGAGATCGGTGCAGCGGCGCTTGCCGGTGGCGTAGAGGACGGCGCCGGCCGACATCACCAGGAGCACCTTGAAGATGACGTGCGCGAAGGCGAGCGCGGCGGCGCCGGCGAGCGTCGCGCCCGTGCCGATGCCGACGCCGACCACCATGATGCCGACCTGATTGACGCTCGAATAGGCGAGGATGCGCCGCATGTCGTTCTCGAGGAGCGCGTACACGATCCCGTAGAAGGTCATGTAGAGGCCGACCCAGATCAGGATCTCCTCGCCGGCGAAGCCGCGCAGCAGAACGTAGAGCGCGACCTTGGTGGTGAAGGCGGAGAGGAAGACCATCCCCGACCAAGAGCTCTCGGGATAGGCGTCGGGCATCCAGGCCGAGAGCGGCGGCGCGCCGGCGTTGATGAGGAAGGCGAGCAGGATCAGCACCCGCGCCGGGGAGTCGGCGACCATCGGGCCGAACTCGAGCGAGCCCGTCTCGGCGATGTGGCCGGCGATGCCGGCCATCAGCAGCACCCCGCCTAGGAGATGGACGAGGATGTAGCGCTGGCCGGCGGCGAGCGCGGAGCCGCCGGCGCTCCAGATCACGATGGCCGAGGCGATCGCCATCACCTCCCAGAAGACGAACAGCGTGACGAGGTCGCCGGCCATCACCACGCCGAGCGTGGCGCCGCCATAGACGAAGGCGGCCGCGAGCTCCGCGCTCCGCTCCTGGCGGAGGGCGAAGATGCCGCCCGCGAGCGCCGCGATCGAGAAGGCGATGGCGAAGAAGCGCGCGAGTTGGTCGAGGCGGAACGGCGTCAGTTCGTAGCCGAGCCAGGCGACGGTCGGCCCCGGTCCCTCGGGGACGAGGGTGACGAGGATCAGCGTCAGGATCGGCGCGCCGACCATGACGGCCGAGCGCTCGGTGCCGCGGAGGAAGCTCAGCAGCGCGCCGGCGGAGATCAGGGTGAAGGGTATGAGGCCGGCCATGTCAGGAGCCGTTGCCGTCGTAGTAGCGGTCGGAGCGCTTCAGGAAGGCGCCGAGCGCCTTCGAGAGCGCGACCAGCACGACGCAGGCGATGAAGCCGAACCAGGCGTCGAAGCCGAACGTGCCCTCGAGGCCGAAGATCGTGTGCCGCTCGACGAGGAAGTCGGCCAGCACGGTCAGCGCGAGGATTGCGATGAAGCCGATCCAGAGGCGCCGGATAGTCGCCGGGCGGACGAGCCAGTGATCGGAGTCGGGCGGCGGGCTGGCCATCTACTGTCCTCCGAAGGCGGTTGCGAGATCGAGCGGCACGTTCGGGAAGAAGAAAAGGGTGATCGCGCCGATGGCAGTGGCGAGCAGCGCGACGAGCATCGCCGTCGGGCCCTCGTTCCGCGTGGGCATGGCGTGGGCGCCCTCTCCTCCCCTCTTCGCCGGGAGCGGCTTGAAGAAGGCGTTGTAGGCGATCGGCAGGAGGTACGCCGCGTTGAGGACGGTCGAGGCGACGATCACCGCGATCACGAACCACTCTCCGGCCTCGTAGGCGCCGCCGAGGATGAACCATTTGCCGAGGAAGCCGGCGGTCGGCGGGAGGCCGATGATCGAGATCGCGCCGATGGCGAAGGCGGTCATCGTCCACGGCATGCGGCGGCCGATGCCATCCATCTCGCTGACCTTGTCGATGTGGAAGGCGGTGTGGACGGCGCCGGCGACGAAGAAGAGGCTGATCTTGGAGACCGCGTGGGCGGCGAGGTGGAGCGCCGCGCCGATGACCGAGAGCGGGGTCAGCACGGCGGCGGCGAGCACGATGTAGGAGAGCTGGCTGACGGTCGAATAGGCGAGCCGGCGCTTCAGATTGTCCTGGCGGAGGGCGATGAGCGAGCCGAGGATGACGGTGAAGCCGGCGACGTAGACGAGCCAGCCGGCGCCGCCGGTCGCCGCGAGGAAGCCCGTGCCGAAGATCAGCACCACGACCTTGAGGATGACGAAGACGCCGGTCTTCACCACCGCCACGGCGTGGAGGAGCGCGGAGACCGGGGTCGGGGCGAC
>JADYYB010000173.1 GCA_020853895.1 Bauldia sp. | reverse complement strand
GAGACCTCGCTCATCCAGACGATCGGCCGCGCGGCGCGCAATGTCGACGGCAAGGTCATCCTCTATGCCGACCACGTCACCCGCTCGATGGAGCGGGCGATGGCCGAGACCGAGCGGCGGCGCGAGAAGCAGATGGCCTACAACACCGAGAACGGGATCACGCCGGCCTCGGTGAAGAAGTCGATCGGCGACATTCTGGCGTCGGTCTACGAGGGCGATCGCGTCACGGTGAAGACCGGGATGGCTGAGGAGGGCGCGCTGGTCGGGCACAATCTCCGGGCGACGATCGCCGACATGGAGAAGGCGATGCGCGACGCGGCCGCCAATCTCGAGTTCGAGGAGGCGGCGCGGCTCAGGGACGAGGTGCGGCGGCTCGAGCAGCTCGACCTCGAATACGGGGACGATCCGCTGGCCAGCGGCACCGCCGCCGCCATGGAGCGCGCGCCCGGGCCGTCGGGCGAGGAGCCGAACTATTCGCGGGGCGGCCGCGGCCGCAACCGGCCGAGGGGCGGGCCGCGGCCGCACAAGCCCGACCTCGACGAGATGACCATCCGCCGGACGGAGATCCCGGTCGAGACGCAGCGCCCGCGCAAGCCGGGGCTCGACGAGATGGGGCCCGGGCCGACATCGCTCCCGCTCGGCCGCGACCTCCCGCCGAAGCCGCGCTCGATCGGCGGCCGGCCGGGCAGCGAGGCGGGCCGGCGCGGCCGGCGGCGGTAGCTTTCCTCCCCCTGAAAGGGGGAGGTGGCGCGAAGCGCCGGTGGGGGTCGGTGCTGACGCGCCTCTCATGACTTACCCCCACCCGATCGCTGCGCGATCGACCTCCCCCCTTTCAGGGGGAGGAGAACCCGCGAAGGTGACACCGGGCTCGACCTGCGCAAGACTGCGCGCGATTCACGCGGGATCGGGCGATGCGGACCTATAAGAATCTGGCGTTGGTGGTGGTCGCGGGCGTGCTGCTGGCGGCCTGCGCGGCGGGCGTGAACCCGCAGGTCGACGTGCCCGACGAGGGCGGGCGCGTGGCGGGATTCTTCATGGGGCTCTGGCACGGCATCATCATGCCGATCGCCTTCATCATCTCGCTCTTCACCGACCGGGTCAGCGTCTACGACGTGAACAACACCGGCGGCTGGTACGATTTCGGCTACCTCCTCGGCCTCTGCCTCAGCCTCGGCGGCGGGGCGAAGGCCGGGTGGAGGGACCGGTAGGAGCAGCATGATCCGGGTCGGCATCGGGGGGTGGGATTTCGATGAGTGGCGGGGCGGGGCGTTCTATCCGGCCGGGCTCGCGAAGAGCGACGCGCTGCGCTACGCGAGCCGGCGGCTGACGAGCATCGAGATCAACGCCACGTTCTACAAGTCGCAAGGGGCGGAGAGCTTCCGGCGCTGGCGCGAGGAGACGCCGGAGAATTTCGTCTTCGCGGTGAAGGGGCATCGCGCGGTCACGGCGAAAGCGAAGCTCGCGGAGTCGGCGGAGGCGATCCGGTTCTTCTTCGATAGCGGGGTGCTGGAGCTGAAGGAAAAGCTCGGGCCGATCCTCTGGCAGATGCCGCACAACAAGAAATTCAACGCCGAGGATTTCGCCGCCTTCCTGAAGCTCCTGCCGCCGGAGGCGAACGGGCGCCCGCTCATGCATGTGCTCGAGCCGCGGCACGAGACGTTCGTCACGCCCGAGTTCGTCGAGCTGGCGGCGAAGGCGCGGATGCCGATCGTCTATGCCGACTCGGACGACTATCCCGCGATCGCCGACCTCACCGGCGACTTCATCTATGCGCGGCTGCAGCGCTCGCGCGAGGAGGAGAAGGCGGGCTACACGCCGCGCGACCTCGACCAATGGGCGCTATGTTCTAAAGTCTGGGCTGAGGGCGGTTCGCCGCGTATGCTTCGCTATGTCGGCGAAGCGACTCGCGGGGACAAGCCGCGCGACGTGTACGTCTACTTCATCGCGGGTGCCAAGCTGCGCAACCCGCGGGCGGCGATGGCGCTGATCGAGCGTCTCGGGCCAGAGAACCGCGCGGCTGGAGGATACGAGGAATTGGCTAGCTCGAAATCGGCATCAGCGACACGGACCAGCAAGCGAACATCTGCCGGAGCGGCGAAGAGCAAGACGAAAGCGAAACCGGCCGCCAGGGCCGCGCGGCCGGCATCGTCCAAGGCGAAGCCCGGCACGGCCCGCTCGTCCGTCAAGGCGAGGACGACCGCGAAGGCCAAGACCGCGGCGAGCAAGGCCGGCGGCAAGAAGGCCACGGGCGCCGCGAAGCGGGCCAGCACTGCCCGCAAGCCGGGCTAAGGAATGAGTCTCCGCCCGCCGCGGCAGTTCTCGGGGCGGGCGGGTCTCGACCCGATCCAGGCGGCGCTCGAGGCCGAGCTGCTGCGGGAGAAGGCGGGCACGCTGTCGCGCATGGCGCAGCGGCTCGAGAAGGCGCTGGCGGCGTTGGATGCCGGCCAGCGCGGCGGGCTCGCCCTCCTCGACCCTCCCCCGCAATCGGGGGAGAAGGACCCGCGCGCGTCGGCGGGGCGGGAGCGCGAGAAGCTGCTCGACGAGGCGGCGGAGGCGCTCTGGTATCTCATCATCCAGCGCGAGCTGATGGGGCTCGGCGGCGAGGAGCGGGTGTGCCGCGACTATCGCGTGCCGGCCGCGGTGCGGGCGCGGCTCGGCGTGCGGCGCGGCGGCCCATAGCGGCACGAGCGGTAACCAGCGGTCAACCTCGGTGGCGCCGGCGTGGCGGGCGGCCGCAATCTTGCCGCGATCTCCGGCTTTTCGAGGCGGAACGGCGTCCGGCCTCTTCCCGGCGCGCGAAGAGGATACGCCCTTGGCGGGACGGACGATCGCCGCGACCGGGTTCGCGGCGCTGCTCAGCGGATGCTCGATGATCGGCATGATCCCGCTTGCCTCGGCGGCGGCCGAGTGCGGGCGGGCGTCGTGGTACCGGATGGGCACGATGACGGCGAGCGGGGAGGCGATGAACGCGGCCGCGCTCGCGGGCGCGCACCGCACGCTGCCCTTCGGGACGCGGGTGCGGGTCGAGAATCTCGACAACGGCAAGAGCGTGATCGTGCGCATCAACGACCGCGGGCCGTTCATCACCGGGCGGGTGATCGACGTGACCGAGGGCGCGGCCGAGCGGCTCGGCATGATCCAGGCCGGGGTGATCGACGTGCGGCTGACGCTGGTCGATAGCGGGGCGGAGCTCCGCAGCAATTGCAGCTAGCACGATAGTCGAGACGCGATCGTACTCCAATTCAACCTCCCCCTTGCGGGGAGGTCGAAATCGCGTAGCGATTTCGGGAGGGGGTTGCGCCGAACGGACCGACGCGGGCTTCGCCCGCTACCCCCTCCCGAAGCTGCTCGGCCGGAGGCCTCGCACCTTCGACCTCCCCGCAAGGGGGAGGTTAAGTGGAACAGCGACCGCGCCTCAACCATCACGGTCTAGCTTGACCTCGGGGGAGTGCAGGCAGCAGCGTTGGTTCCGGGTGTTGCCGATTCTCGGGTTCTCCGATGCCCTTTCTGACCTCGCCGGCCGTCGCGCCGGTGCTGCTGCTCATCGCGTCCAACGTCTTCATGACCCTCGCCTGGTACGGGCATCTGCGCTTCAAGAGCAGTCCCCTGACGCTGGCGATCCTCGCCAGCTGGGGCATCGCCTTCGTCGAGTATTGCCTGGCGGTGCCGGCCAACCGAATGGGCTCGGCGGTCTACTCGACCGCGCAGCTCAAGACCATCCAGGAGGTGGTGACGCTGATCGTCTTCGCCGGCTTCTCGGTCCTCTATCTGAGGGAGTCGCTCGGCTGGAACCATCTGGTAGGCTTCGCGCTCATCGCGGCGGGCGCGGCGTTCGTCTTTCACCGGCCCTAGGCACGGGCCGCTAGCGGGGAGGGCAAGGTGCGGGCCTTGGGGCGGATCGTCGTGGCGCTCATGGTAGCGGCGGCCGGCGTGGTCGGCGCGGCGTATCTCCTGCCGCACGAGGGCGAGGCGCGGGCGGTGGTCACGATCGCGGCGCCGCCATCGGCCATCTACGCGGTCGCAGCCGATCTCGGGCGGTTCTCCGACTGGTCGCCGTGGCCGGAGTTCGGGCCGGCGGCGCAGACCATCATCGGCGGTCCGGCGGGGGCGGTCGGACAGACGCTGTCGTGGAGCAGCGAGGATCCGGCACTCGGCGCGGGCGCGCTGACCCTCGTCGCGCTCGATCCCGAAGAGCGCGTCGCCGCGGAGATCGATTTCGGCGGTCCCGCGCGTGCGGGCAGCGTGCTCGCCATCGTGCCCGCCGGGGCCGGAAGCCGCGTCGAGTGGGCGTTCGCCGCCGATCTCGGCGACAATCCGCTCAGCCGCTACGTGTGGGTGCTGAGCGGGTCCAAGGCGACGCTCGAGGCGCAGCTCGCCGACGGCCTCGCGCGGCTCGCCGTCCTCGCCCAAAGGGCGGCCGCGGTCAGCCTCGCGCCGCCGGCGATCGTGGCGGGGCCGCTGCCGCCGGCGACCGTCACGCCGCCGCTGGTCTCCTCGCCGGTTCTCCTGCCGCCGTCGCTGACCCCGTTCGCTCCCAGCTCGTCGCTCGGGCCATAGGCCGCGAGGAGGACGCGGAACACCGCGTCAGGAGCGGCGTTTCCTCGGTACTTTCCCGAGGAGCGCGTCCCGAGCGGACGCGGAGGAGCCCCCCATGCAGCTGAAGTCGCTCGAAGACCTCTTCGTCCACTCGATGCGGGACGTCTATTACGCCGAGAAGCAGATCCTGAAGACGCTGCCGAAGATGGCGAGGAAGACCGATTCCGACGCCCTCCGCGCGGCCTTCGAGGAGCACATACAGGAGACCGAAGGTCACATCGAGCGGCTCGAGAAGGTGTTCGAGCTCTGCGAGCTGACCGCGCGCGGGGTCACCTGCCCGGGCATCAACGGCATCATCGAGGAAGGCAAGGAGATCATGGACGACACCGTCGATCCTGACACCATGGATGCCGGCCTCATCGCCTCGGCCCAGGCGGTCGAGCATTACGAGATCTGCCGCTACGGCACGATGGTGGCGTGGGCCAAGGAGCTCGGCATGCCCGAGGCGGCGAGGCTCCTCCAGCAGAACCTCGACGAGGAATATGGCGCGGACCGGAAGCTGTCCGCGCTGGCGGAAGGCCGGCTCAATCGCGAAGCCGCCGCGTAGCCGCGGGGGAAGCGAGCCCTCAACCCGGAAATCCCCTCCCCGGAAGGGCGCGCGATCACCCGCAGCAGTCGGACGGACGACAGGCCACTTTGGCAGTCGCCGTCCGACTCTCTTT
>JADYYB010000172.1 GCA_020853895.1 Bauldia sp. | reverse complement strand
GTAGCGGAAGGACACGTTGCGGAACTCGACGGCGCCGCGCACCGGCGCGAGGGGCCGCGCCGCGGGGCGCTCGCGCACCAGGCTCGGCCGGTCGAGGAGATCGGACACGCGCTGGGCGCCGGCGGCGGCGCGCTGGAAGCGGCCGGCCGCCCGCGCGAGGCCCTTGACCGGCGAATAGAGCGAGCCGACCGCGCCGAGGAAGGCGACGAGCGCGCCGACCGTCAGGCTGCCCTCGGCGATCCGCCAGGCGCCGACGCCGAGCACGAGAAGGCCGCCGAGCGCGGTCGCGCTCTCGATCAGGAGCGCCAGCCAGGCCTCGATCGACACGGTGCGCAATTCGGCGCGGCGTGACTCCTCGCAACGGGCGGCGAAGCGCGCCGTCTCGATGCCGTGGGTGCCGTAGGCGTGGACGAGGGGCGTCGCGCCGAGCCGCTCCTCGGCGAGGGCGAACCAGCGCGAGGTCAGCCGGCGCGCGATCCGCGCCGCCCGCCGGAGCCGTGGCGCGTTCCTGGCGCTCGCCAGCGCGAGGAGCGGTACGGCGAGGAGGGCGGCGAGGGTGAGGAGCCAGTCGAGGAGGAGGAGGAGGGCCATGAAGAGGGCCGCCGCGGCGAGGTCGGCGAAGAGGCTCAGCGGCGCCTTGTAGATGAGGGCCTGGGTGCGCTCGACGTCGCCCGAGAGGTGAGCGAGGCGGTCGCCGGGGCCGCGGTCGGGCAGCGAGCCGGGGGACACGGAGATGGCGTGACGGTAGAGGTCGACGCGGATGTCGCGGGTGATCCGCTCGCCGACCGAGGCATCCAGCCGCGTGGTGACGTAGCCGAGCCCTGCCCGGCCGGCGGCGGCCAGCACATAGGCGGCGCCGAGAAGCGGCAGGAGCCCGAGCCCGCCGCCGATCAGCACCTCGTCGACGAGGATCTTGATGAGCCAGATGAGGGCCGCGGCGATCAGCGGCGCGGCGAGGAGGAGCGCGGCCACGCCCGCCACCGGGCCGCGCACCGGGCGGAGATAGGGCGAGAACCGGCGGAAGAGGGCCGGGACGCCGGAGGCGGCGGGGGGACCGGATCGGGCCATGGCGGCGAAGGGCAGGATGCGGCCCGAAGGCCGCACCCTGCCCGGCGCGACTAGCTGCGTGACCAGCTATACGAGCGGCGGCTCGGAGCGGAGCGGGAGCGGCTCTGCGAGCGGCTCCGGTTGCCCCCGCCGCCAGGCCTGTAGCGCAGCCAGGACGGGAATCCGGTGATCCACATCATCTTCTCCTTTTCGTTGCCGGACGCGTGAGCGGGACTCCGGGCGGCGGTGCGTCCATGCAGCCGCCCGGAGACGCGGACGCGGCCGGGTTTCCGCTCTCTCGGCGGGCGTCCATTGCCGTGTCCGCTCAAGAAGAACGCGGGCGCGCCGGGTCTATTCCCGGGCCGAACCCCAAGATTTCTCAGGACCTATCGGGTGAGCCGGCAAAGGGTTGGGCGCCGCCAGCGTGCGCAGCCTGGACACAAGATCGTGCGCGGGTTCACAGGGGTCGGATGGGTGGGCGTGGAGACGAGCCAGCAGGCCCTTTCCCGACGTGTCGGGCATCGACATCGTGCGGGCGCGCTTCTCGGGCAAGGCGTGCCGGGAAGCGGAACCGCCGGGGGGGCCTCACCAATGTGGCCGCGACCGGCCGCCCAGGAAGACGGCCGGACGCGACGATAGCTTCGGCCCGCTGGCGCAGGGACCGTCCGGCTTAGCGCTGCGGAACCCAGTCGCCGGCGACGCTGTGGCCGCCCTCGTCGCCCGGGTCGGCGGCCCGGGGCGCCGCTCCCGCGGTCAGCGGGATGCTGGCGGTGGTCTCCATCGAGACGCCGGGGGATTTCTGTCCCAGCGAGCCGGAAGCGAAGACGAGGACGGCGGCCGCAAGCGCCACGCCGCCGATTCCCATGATCAGATAGCGTCCCATCGTTAGCCCTCTCCGGAGGGCCTATGCCCTCCGCCCATATGAAATCCGTAGCGGAACATGGTTAAGGAAGCCTTCCCGGGCCACCGCGCGTGCACGGCATGGCAGCCGAAGCGCGAGCGCCGCTGCGGCTTCGCTGGCGCTTTTGCTTCAGCGCCGGCGGGGCTAGTCTCGAAGCGTGAGAACGCTGTCCCGGGTCCGCGCCTTCGCCGTCAGGATGATGCTCGCGAGCATGCTCGCGATCGTCGGGCACGGCGCGGCCATGGCGATGGGCATCGACCGCTGCGCGCATCCGGCGGCCCATGAGCACGCCGTCACGGCCGAGGCTGGCGAAGCTGATGCCGGGCATGCCGACCGCCATCACGCCATCGACCTCAGGACGGCGTGCTGCCAGGGCGCCTGCGCCCTCGCCATGATCGTCCCCGAGCCCGCCGATGCCTCCGTGCGCGCGCCGGGCGCCATGCTGGCGGCGATCCTCGCGCCGCAGGGGCTCGACCCGCGCGGCATCGAGCGGCCGCCGCGCGTCTGACCGGCCCGGCGCGTCAGGCGCCTTTCGTCAGCCCCGATTCCTTTTCTCCAGAGTGCTCGTTCGAGCACGGAGGTTGCTATGAATATCCGTATTCTCGCCGCTCTCGGCGGCCTTCTCGCCCTTCCCGTCCTCGCCCTCGCGCAGGGCATGCCAGGAATGGGCGGCATGCCCGGGATGGGCAACATGCCGGGCATGGACCACCCGGCCGCGCCGGCCTATCCGCCGGGCTCGCATGAGGCCGCGCTCGCCGCGGCCAACGACAAGATGATGACCGACATGACGATCGACTTCACCGGCGATCCCGACAAGGACTTCGTGCTCATGATGATCCCGCACCATCAGGGCGCGATCGAAATGGCGCGGGTCGAGCTCGAGCACGGCATCGACCCGCAGCTCCGGGCGCTCGCCGAGGCGATCATCGCCGCGCAGGAGACCGAGATCGCGGACATGCGGGCCTGGCTCGCCGCCGCGGGCGTGGCCGTGCCGACGAGCTACGAGTTCGAGCTGGTCGAGCCGGCGGTGCGCGGCGAGCGCGGCATCGTCCGCTTCGGCGTCCGCCTCGCCTCGGGCGGGGAGGGCGTGACGGCGGCCACGATCGAGCCGGTCGACTTCAACGCCACGCTCGAGGGGATGGCGCATGAGGGCATTCTCACGCCGCTGTCGCGCAGCGAGGACGGGGTGCAGCGCTTCGAGACCGTGCCGGAGATGGGCGGCCGCTGGCTGGCCGTGCTGCGGGCCGAAGTGCCCGGCGCGGGCGCTCCGATCCGCGGCGAGGTGATCGTCCCCATCCCGCAATAGGGCGGAATCCCGCCGGTATGTCGAGGAATCGGGGAGGCCCCCGCGCGGGGGCCTCCTCCTTGAGTGGGCCGGCCTTCGACCGTCGCGCTTCCGACACAGATGCGCGGCTATTGACGCGCGCGCTCTGGAATAAGGCTAGCCACCGCCCATCTTTCGTGGCAGAAGCCCCGCCCCCCACCGCTCGCCCCAAGACCCGGATCCGCCCGATGACCGTCGATGCCGCCGCCATGCCTGCGTCCGCGCCCGCCCAGCCGGAGGCCGAGACGACCGTCAGCCGGGAGAACCTCACCGTCATCTACCTGCTCATCGTCTCGGCCTTCGTGGTGATCCTCAACGAGACGATCATGGCGGTGGCGCTGCCGCACCTCATGGACGATCTCGGGGCCAGCGCGAGCGCGGCGCAATGGCTGACCACCGCCTTCCTGCTCACCATGGCGGTGGTCATCCCGATCACCGGGTTCCTGATCCAGCGCATCAACACCAGGCCGATCTTCATCCTGGCGATGTCGCTCTTCAGCCTCGGCACGGCGATCGCGGCGGTCGCGCCGGGCCTGCCGGTGCTGGTCTTCGCGCGCGTCGTCCAGGCGGTCGGCACGGCGATCATGATGCCACTCCTGATGACCACGGTGATGACCCTCGTCCCGCCCGCCGCGCGCGGCAAGATGATGGGCAACATCTCGATCGTGATCTCGGTCGCGCCGGCGCTCGGCCCGACGCTGTCCGGGCTGATCCTCAACTATCTCAGCTGGCGCTTCCTGTTCATCATCGTGCTGCCGATCGCGCTCGGCGGGCTCGCGCTCGGCTATGCGCGGCTCCGCAACGTCACCACCACGCGCTACGCGCCGCTCGACATCCTCTCGGTGATCCTCTCGATCTTCGCCTTCGCGGGCCTGGTCTACGGCCTCTCGAGCTTCGGCGAGGCGGGACCCGCGCTGGTCATCGGCGGGACGGCGATCCCCGACTGGGTGGTGCTGGCGTTCGGCCTCGTCACGATGGGCGTCTTCGTGATGCGCCAGATCGCGCTGCAGGCGGCCGACAAGCCGCTCCTCGACTTCCGGACCTTCGCCTCGCGGGATTTCACCGTGTCCGTCGGCATGTTCGTGGTGATGATGATGGCGATGTTCGGCACCATCATCCTCCTCCCGATCTACATGCAGAACGTGCGCGCGCTGACCACGCTGCAGACCGGTCTCCTGCTGCTGCCGGGCGGCCTCCTGATGGGGCTGCTCGGGCCTTATGTCGGCCGGCTCTACGACAAGGTCGGGCCGCGGCCGCTGGTCGTGCCGGGCGCGATCGCGGTCAGCGCCGTGCTGTGGGCGATGACCCGGCTCGGGCCGGAGACGCCGGTGCCGTTCATCCTGGCGGGCCATCTCGTCTTCAGCCTCGGCCTCGCGTTCCTGTTCACGCCGCTCTTCACCTCGAGCCTCGGGGCGGTGAAGCCGCAGCTCTACTCGCACGCCAGCGCCATTCTCGGCTCGACCCAGCAGGTGGCGGGGGCGGCGGGCGTGGCGCTCTTCATCGCGGTGATGTCGCTGCAGACCGCCTCGCGCACGGCGGCGGGAGCGAGCCCGGTCGAGGCGCTCGCGGGCGGCATCCAGGTCGCCTTCACGATCGGCGCGGTGATCTCGCTCTTCGCCATCGCGACCGCCTTCTTCGTGCGGAAGCCGGCCGACCAGTCCGGCGGCATGGCGCACGGGCACTAGGCCCGTCCTCGACCGCCAACCCCTTGAATCCCCTCTCCCACTTGCGGGGGTAGGGAGGGGAACGCGACGGTGCCGCTATCGGATGAGTGGGATTTCCCGCCTCGCTTCCGCTCAGGCCCCCTCGCGTCGCTTCGCGCCGACCTCCCCCGCAAGCGGGAGAGGGGTTCTCGCGTCTGCCGTGTCGGCTGCGTTCCCGTCAGCTGAGCAGGAGGAGAGCTAGGCCGAGCACCGCCGGCGCGGCCTGGACGAGGAGGATGCGCGGGCTCTTCGCCGTCCAGGCGCCGTAGAGGCCGGCGGCGATCACGCAGAGCAGGAAGAAGAGCTTGACCGAGAAGGCGACCTCCGGCCGCGGATCGAGAAGGCCCCAGAAGAGGCCGGCGGCGAGGAAGCCGTTGTAGAGGCCCTGGTTGGCGGCAAGGAGCGCGCTGGAGCGGGCATATTCGGGGCTCGTGCCGAAGGCGCGGAGACCGGCCGGCGCTGTCCACAGGAACATCTCGAGGACGAGGATGTAGACGTGGATGAGGGCAACCACGCCGATCGCGATATTGGCGGCCAGGCCCATCGTCCCCATCTCCTCGGCGGCAGGGTTTCACGAATCCCGCCCCATGAAGCCGCCAAGGCGGCAGCTACGCAAGCCACGCGGGCCGGACGACGGCCCCGGGCGGGGGGAAACAAAAAATCTCGACCGCGATGTCGATCGGCGAAGGGGCCGTTCGTCATGCTCGTGAAGAAGCGAAAATCCGCGAAGGGAGTCCCACATGTCGACCACCGCCGTCAGCCCCGCCCGCCGTCCGACGCCACTCGTCCCGGTCGGCCTGAAGGGCACGATCTTCACCCCCGACCACCCCGGCTACGAGGCCGCGCGCGTCGTGTTCTACGGGAACATCGACAAGCGGCCGGGCGCCGTGGTGCGCGTCGCCGACGCCATGGACGTCGCCAAGGTCGTCAATTTCGCCCGCGACAAAGGGCTCGAGCTCGCGATCCGCGGCGGCGGCCACAGCGTCGCCGGCCACAGCACGACCGAGGGCGGGGTGGTCATCGACCTCCGAGCGCTGAAGAACCTCGAGATCGACGCGGGCAACCGCACCGCCTGGGTCGATGCCGGGCTGACCGCCGCCGAGGTCACCTCCGCGCTCGCGGCCGAGGGCCTCGCGATCGGTTTCGGCGACGCCGGATCGGTGGGGGTCGGCGGCATCACGCTGGGCGGCGGGGTCGGGTTCCTCGCGCGGAAATACGGCCTCACCATCGATTCGCTCCTGGCGGCGGAGATCGTCACCGCCGACGGGCAGCTCGTGCGCACGGACGCGGAGACCCATCCCGATCTCTTCTGGGCGATCCGCGGCGGGGGCGGGAATTTTGGCGTGGCGACGCGCTTCCAGTTCCGCCTCCAGCCCCTGCCGTCTTTCGTCGGCGGTCTCCTCGTCCTCCCCGCCACGGCGGAGACGATCGCGGGGTTCATCGCCGCCGCCGAGGCCGCGCCCGAGGAGCTCTCGACCATCGCCAACGTCATGCCCGCGCCGCCGCTGCCGTTCCTGCCGGCCGAGCTGCACGGGAGCCTCGTCATCTTCGCCATGCTCGCCTTCGCGGGTGACGCGGAGGCGGCCGCGCCGGTGCTGGCGCCGTTCCGCGCGCTGGCGAGGCCGCTCGCCGACATGGTCCGGCCGATGGGGCTCCACGAAATGTATCCGCCCGAGGATCCGAGCTACCGCCCGACAGCGGTCGCGCAGACGATGTTCGTCGAGACTATCGACCGGCGGGTGGCCGACACGATCCTCGGCCACCTCAAGGCGTCGGACGCGCCGATGCGCGTGGCGCAGCTCCGCGTGCTGGGCGGGGCGGTCGCGCGCGTGCCGACCGCCGCCACGGCCTACGCCCATCGCGGCAGCCGGATCATGGTCAACGTCGCCGCGTTCTACAAAGGGGCGGAGGAGAGGATCGTGCGCACGGCCCAGGTCGACGCGCTCGCCACCGCGCTCCGCCAGTCGGACGACGGCGCCTACGTGAACTTCCTCACCACCACCGCCCCCGAGCGCATCCGCGCCGCCTATCCGGGCGGAACCTGGGAGAGGCTCCGCGCGGTCAAGGCCAAGTACGACCCGGGCAACCTCTTCCGCGTCAACCAGAACATCCCGCCGGCCTAGCGCCGGCGGCTACTTGCCGGCGGCTTTGCGGAGGGCGGCGACGATGCGGTCCTGCCAGCCGGGGCCGTCGGCCTGGAAGAAGTCGAGGATGTCGCGGTCGATGCGGAGGGTGACCGGCTCCTTGGCGCCCGGCGCCGCGGCGGCCGGCTTCTCGGCGGGGAGCGGCGGCGCGGTCTTGGGCGAGCGGAAGGCCGCCTCGGCGGCGGCGCGCGGGTCGAGGCGGGTGAAGCGGCGTTCGGGCGGCTTGGGCATTTTGACTCGTGGGGAATCGGGGATGGGCGATCATAGCGGATGACCGCGGCCGGCGCGCGTCCCTCACCGGGAAAGCGTTGGAGGTGGCCGGCCGGGCGCCGGGCGTGGCAATGTCGGAGCGACGAACGAGAGCCGCCGCATGACCCTTCCAGTCCCCCCGCCGATCCTGCCGATGCTCGCCCTCAAGGTCGGCGCGCTGCCCGAGGACGGCGGCTGGATCTTCGAGCCGAAATGGGACGGGTTCCGGGCGCTCATCTTCCGCGACGGAGAGGAGGTGTTCATCCAGAGCCGGGACGAGAAGCCGCTCGTCCGCTACTACCCGGAGCTGGTCGAGCCGCTCCGGGCGCAGCTGCCGGAGCGCGTCGTCCTCGACGGGGAGATCGTGATCGTGCAGCCGCACGGGCTCGATTTCGAGGCGCTGCAGCTGCGGCTCCATCCGGCGGCCTCGCGGGTCAAGCTCCTCTCCGGGCAGATACCGGCGTCGATCGTGTTCTTCGACATCATCGCGCTCGGCGACCGCGACCTTCGCGAGACCCCCTTCGCCGAGCGCCGCGCGATCCTCGAGGAGGTGCTTCGGGACGCCAAGCCCCCGCTCCATCTGACGCCCGCGACGCGCGACCGGGCGGTCGCCGAGGACTGGTTCGGGCGCTTCGAGGGCGCGGGGCTCGACGGGGTGATGGCCAAGCGCGAGGAGGGCATCTATGAGCCCGACAAGCGGGTGATGCTGAAGGTCAAGCACCAGCGCGAATGCGACTGCGTGGTGGCCGGCTTCCGCTGGCACAAGAAGGGCGACCGCGACGCCGTCGGCTCGCTCCTCCTCGGGCTCTACGACGAGGCAGGGAATCTGCAGCACGTGGGCGTGTGCGGAAGCTTCACCAACCAGAAGCGGAAGGAGCTCGTCGAGTTCCTCGCCCCCTACCGCGAGAACGCGCTCGAGGGCCACCCGTGGCGGGAATGGGCGTTCTCGCCCGAGGAGGCGGATTCGGGGCGGCGCGTCCCCGGCGCGCAGAGCCGCTGGAGCCAGGGCAAGGACCTCTCATGGGAGCCGCTCCGGCCCGAGCTCGTGGTCGAGGTCGCCTACGACCACATGCAGGGCAGCCGCTTCCGCCACACCGCGCAGTTCCGGAGATGGCGGACCGACAAGCCGCCGCGCGCCTGCGACTTCGCGCAGCTCGAAGTGGTCGCGCCGCAGGAGCTGCGGGAGAT
>JADYYB010000171.1 GCA_020853895.1 Bauldia sp. | reverse complement strand
CCCATGCCGGCCGGCGGGCGGATCTCGATGCTGCCGTCGGTGCGCACGGTGGCGGCGTGACGGGCGCTCGCGTCGACGAGACGGGCGCCGGGCGGGATGAGGCCGGACTCGACCAGCGTGCCGAAGGGGATGCGCGGCTCGCTCCGCTTGCCCTCGGTCGCCTTGAGCGCCTCGCCGGGCGCGGTCTCGACCGCGGCGATGCGCGCCAGCGCGGCGTCGGCATAGACACGCTCGCGCTCGATGCCGATGAAGTGCCGGCCGAGGCGGCGGGCGACCGCGCCGGTCGTGCCGGAGCCGAAGAAGGGATCGAGCACCACCTCGCCCGGCCGGCTCGAGGCGAGCATGATGCGATGGAGGAGCGCCTCGGGCTTCTGGGTCGGGTGGACCTTCCGGCCCTCTCCGTCCTTCAGCCGCTCGGCGCCGGTGCAGAGCGGGAAGAGCCAGTCCGAGCGCATCTGGAGGTCGTCATTGGCGGCCTTCAGGGCGTCGTAGTTGAAGGTGTAGCCCTTGGCGCCGGCGCTGGGCGAAGCCCAGATCAGGGTCTCGTGGGCGTTGGTGAACCGGCGGCCGCGGAAATTCGGCATCGGGTTCGATTTCCGCCAGACGATGTCGTTGAGGATCCAGAAGCCGAGGTCCTGGAGCGCGGTGCCGACGCGGAAGATGTTGTGGTAGGAGCCGATCACCCACAGGGATGCAGTCGGCTTCATCACCCGGCGGACGGCCCGGAGCCAGCTCCTCGTGAAGGCGTCGTAGGTCGCGAAGTCGGCGAACTTGTCCCAGTCGTCGTCGACCGCGTCGACCACCGACTGGTCGGGCCGGGTCAGCTGATTCTCGAGCTGGAGATTGTAGGGCGGGTCGGCGAAAACGAGGTCGACCGACCCCGGCGGGAGCTTCTCGATCTCGGCGATGCAGTCGCCCACCAGGATTTGATCGAGCGGGAGGACCGCTTCTTCCTTGCGCTTCGCCAAACCCATGAGACAACCCAACGCCAGACGCACCGCGACTCCCGCGGCGGCGCCATGGTTGCCAAACAGCGTGAACGCCGGGTTAGAGAACGTGGTTAAGGAAAAGTTGGCGTCTCGGACGCCTTTATTTCGGCGCGCCGGCGGTGAAGAATCGCTGCGGCGTTGTGAGGGGCTCATGCGAAGATCGGTACTGAAGGCGGCATTGGCGTCGGCGGCGATACTGACGGCGCTGCCGGCGATGGCCGCCGACCAGGCGATGGTCGTCCTCGACCTTTCGGGCTCGATGAGCCGGGCGAGCTCGACCGGGGAAGCGCGCATCAGCATGGCGCGGACCGCCCTCGACGAGGCGCTGGCGAACCTCCCCGCCGACCTAGAGATCGGCCTCACCGCCTTCGGCCACCGCCAGGCGGGAAGCTGCACCGACATCGAGGTGCTGGCCGAGCCGCGCGCCGGCGCGGGGCGGGCGATCGCGCAGACGGTGCGCTCGGCGCGGCCGCGCGGGGAGACGCCGATCGGGGCGGCGCTCGAGGCCGCCGCCGAGGCGGTCGACTACACGGAGAACAAGGCAACGCTGGTGCTGGTGACCGACGCGGTGGGCGATGCCTGCACCGTCGAGTTCTGCTCGACCGTGGAGGCGCTCGAGCGCGCCGGCGCCGATCTCACCATCCATGTCCTCGGCCTCGGCCTCTCGCAGGAGGCGCGCGCCCGCTTCGCCTGCGTCAGCGAGGGAACCGGCGGGCGGTATTTTGCGGCCAACGAGGGAGCGGCGCTGGCCGCCGCGCTCAATCTCGCCGTGACGCCGAAGCCGCCGCCGCCGCCGCTGCCGGTGGCGACGCTCGACGTGCCCGAGGAGATCGGCCAGGGGCTCGAGTTCGAGGTCGCCTATGACGGGCCGCGGGCCGAGGGCGACCAGATCCAGATCGCCTGGCCGGGCTCGGCGCCGGGCGCGGCGATCCGCAGCGTCTATGTCGGCAGCGACGGGGAGCCGCGGCACCTGATGGCGCCGAGCGAGCGCGGCGTCTACGCTATCCGCTACTGGCTACCCTCGCGCGGGGCGGTGATCGCCGAGCAGATGTTCGAGGTCGTGCCGGTCGTGGCGGTGCTGAACGCGCCGGAGTCGGTCGGCCAGGGCACGCTCTTCGCCATCGACTGGCAGGGGCCGGACCAGAGCGGGGACCGCATCGAGCTGGCGCGGCCGCGCGATCCGATGGGGACCGCGCTCGCCATTGTCGACGTGAAGCCGCATGTCGGGGAGGCGCGACTCGACGCGCCGATCGATCCGGGCCGCTACGAGCTCCGCTACGTCGCGGGGGTCGATGGCAGCGTGCTCGCCACGCGCCCGGTCGAGGTGACGCGGATCGCGGCCTCGCTGACGCCGCCGGCGGAGATCATCGGCGGGGCGGAGTTCGAGGTGAGCTGGGACGGGCCGGGCGCGAGCTTCGACGAGGTGCAGCTGGCGGCGGCCGACGCCCCGCCCGGCGAGCGCTTCGAGGGCGCGCGCGTCGGCCTGCCGGGCCGTCCGGTCAGGCTCGACGCGCCGGTCGAGGGCGGCAGTTTCGAGCTCCGCTACTGGTCGGCCTATTCCAACACGATCCTGGCGCGGACGCCGGTCACCATCACGGCGGCGAGCGCCACGCTCGAAGCGCCGCGCGAGGTGATGGGCGGGTCGGAATTCGCGGTGACGTGGAACGGGCCGGGCGCGCGCTTCGACGAGATCCAGCTCGTGACGCGCGGCATGCCGCCGGGGCAGTCGGTGACCGCGGCGTCGGTGACCAATATCGGCAACAGCGTCACGATGGCGGCGCCGATCATGGCGGGCGACTACGAGCTCCGCTACTGGTCGACCCGCTCGCGGAGCGTGCTGGGCAGCACCGGGCTGCGGGTCGGACCGGCGGAGGTCGAGCTTCGGGTCGAGGGCGCGGTGCGCCAGGGCGAGCCGTTCCGCGTCGCCTGGGAAGGGCCGGCCGGCCGCTTCGACGAGCTGCAGGTGGTGCTCGCCGACGGCGGCGGGGCGCCGGTGTTCTCGACCGTCATCCCGCCGGTCGGCGAGGCGGCGATCCTCCGCGCGCCGGCGCTGCCCGGCACCTACGTGCTCCGCTACTGGTCGGACGAGGGCCGGGCGCCGCTCGGCTCGGTGCGGTTCACGGTGGAACGGACGACACCGCTTCCGCAGGTGCCGTAAGGTCCGGACTCGCGGCCCCACCCCACCCCGTCGCGCTGCGCGCGCCTAACCTCCCCCGCGAGGCAGGGCTATCGCATATGGCCGAAGGGACAGGCGCGTTGCCCTTTTTCCCCTCCCCCTTGTGGGGAGGGGTTCAGGGGTGGGGGCCGAGCGGCAAGCGAGGCTTGGCGAAGAATCCCACGCTGATG
>JADYYB010000170.1 GCA_020853895.1 Bauldia sp. | reverse complement strand
CGGCGAGCGCGGCGCAGAGCGCGGAGTCGGCGCCGCCGGAAAGACCGAGCAGCACGCCGGGGAAGCGGTTCTTCTCGACATAGTCGCGAAGGCCGAGGGCGCAGGCCCGCCAGTCGGTCTCGTTGGCGCCCGGCAGCTCGCGCTCCGCGCTCCCCTCGAGCTGCCAGCCGCGGCGGACTCGCGAGAAATCGGCGATGGTGAGCGAGCTTTCGAAGAAGGGCATCTGCAGCGCGAGGCCGCCGTCGCCGTCGATGCCGAAGGAGCCGCCGTCGAAGACGAGCTCGTCCTGGCCGCCGACCTGGTTGACGTAGAGGAGGGGCAGGCCTGTCTCGCGCACGCGCTCGCGGGCGATCTCGTGGCGCTCCTCGGGCTTGCCTCGCCAATAGGGCGAGGCGTTGGGGACGAGGAGGATGTCGGCACCGGCGTCGGTCAGCGCCGTGGGGATGGCGGGGTCCCACATATCCTCGCAGACAGGCACGCCGATCCTGACGCCGCGGAAGAGGAAGGGGATCGGCAGCGGGCCGGGCGTGAAGACGCGCGGCTCGTCGAAGACGCCGTAATTGGGCAGCTTGACCTTGGCACGGAGGCCCGCGACGGCGCCGTCGCAGAGGAGGATCGCGGCGTTGAAGACCTTGCTGCCGTCGGGCCAGGGCGCGCCGACGACGATGGCCGGCCCGCCCTCCCTGGTGTCGTCCGCGAGATCCTCGACGGCGACGCGGCAGGCGTTGAGGAAGCTCCGCCGGAGGATGAGGTCCTCGGGCGGATAGCCGGAGATGAAGAGCTCGGAGAAGACGAGGAGATTGGCGCCGGCCGCCGTCGCCTCGGCCAGCGCCTCGCGCGCCAGCGCGAGGTTGCCGGCGATGTCGCCCACCACCGGATTGAGCTGGGCGACGGCGACGCGGAGGGATTCGGGGGGGCGGGCCATGGATCAACCAGCAGTCACACTTCGAACCCCGGAGCCTTCAGTTGCCGGGCCGTGTGAAGAATGCGCACGACCTCGATCGAGTCCCTGCGGAGACGATAGAGCAACCGGTAGGGATACGGCGAGAGAAGAGCCACGCGGAGATTGCGCCGCTGACCCATCACAGGCGCGCTCTTCGGGAACGCAACGATGCGCCTCAGCACTTCCTCGAGCCGCGCGTTCACATCGCTCTTCAGCTCGGGATAGTGGGCATCGAGAAACTGCCGAATAGCTACGAGGTCCCGAAAGGCAGATGGCGTGAGGTGGACGCTCAGCGCCGGAATTTGGCGAGCTCCTCCTCGACGAGGAGCGGGTCCACGAACTCCCCCCTATCCGCTTCGGCTAGGCCACGGTCGATCTCAGCCAGCTCGGACGGCGTGGCGAAATATCCGTGGCCGTGGAGGGAAAGGATGGCGTCCAGGACGCTCATCATCTCCTCCAGTAGCTCTTCAGGAAGAGCCTGCACCCGCTCGATGAGAGCTTCCCGTTTGGTCGTCATCGTGTGAGCTCTCCTACCCTGCCGCCGCGGCGACCGCGCGGTGCGGCGCGCCGGCGCGGTCGGCCTTGAGGAGGTCGGCGACGAGGAAGGCCATCTCGAGGGCCTGGTCGGCGTTGAGCCGCGGATCGCAGTGCGTGTGGTAGCGGTCCGACAGGTCGGCCTCGGTGATGGCGCGGGCGCCGCCGGTGCACTCGGTGACGTTGCGGCCTGTCATCTCGATATGGATGCCGCCGGCGTGCGTGCCCTCGGCGCGGTGCACGTCGAAGAAGCCCTTGGCCTCGGCCAGGATGCGCTCGAAGGGGCGGGTCTTGTAGCCGCTCGCCGCCTTGATCGTATTGCCGTGCATCGGGTCGCAGCACCAGACGACCGTGCGGCCCTCGCGCTGGATCCGCCGCACGAGCGCCGGCAGCTTGGCCTCGACCTTGTCGTAGCCGAAGCGGGTGATGAGCGTCATCCGGCCCGGCTCGTTGTCCGGGTCGAGGATGTCGAGGAGCTTGATCAGCTCGTCGGGCGAGAGCGAGGGGCCGCATTTGAGGCCGATCGGGTTCCTGATGCCGCGCGCGAACTCGACATGGGCGTTGCCCAGCTGCCGGGTGCGGTCGCCGATCCACAGCATGTGGCCGGAGGTCGCGTACCAGTCGCCGGTGGTGGAGTCGACGCGCGTCATCGCCTGCTCGAAGCCGAGCAGAAGGGCCTCGTGGCTGGTGAAGAAATCGGTCGAGCGGAGCTCGGGGGCGCGCTCGGGGTCGATGCCGCAGGCGCGCATGAAGGCGAGCGCCTCGCTGATGCGGTCGGCGATCTCCTTGTAATGATGGCCCTGCGGGCTGTCCTTGACGAAGCCCAGCATCCACTGCGAGGCGTGGTCGAGATTGGCGTAGCCGCCCTGCGCGAAGGCCCGGAGGAGGTTCAGCGTCGCCGCCGACTGGCGGTAGGCGTCCTCGATGCGCTGCGGGTCGGGCGTGCGCGCCTCTTCCGTGAACTCGATGCCGTTGACGATGTCGCCGCGATAGGCGGGCAGCGTCACCCCGTTCTTGGTCTCGGTCGGCTCGGAACGCGGCTTGGCGAACTGGCCGGCGATGCGGCCGACCTTCACGACCGGCGAGGAGGCGGCGAAAGTCAGGACCACCGCCATCTGCAGGAACAGACGGAAGAGGTCGCGGATATTGTCGGGGTGGTGCTCGGCGAAGCTTTCGGCACAGTCTCCGCCCTGGAGGAGGAAGCCATCGCCAGCGGCGATCTCGGCAAGCGAACGCTTGAGCTTCCGCGCCTCGCCTGCAAAAACCAGCGGCGGATAGCTCTTGATGCGGGCTTCGACAGCGCCCAGCGCAGCCTGATCCGGGTAAACCGGAGCCTGCTCCACCGGGAGGCCGCGCCAACTATCGGGGCTCCACGCCTTGGTCATCGACTT
>JADYYB010000169.1 GCA_020853895.1 Bauldia sp. | reverse complement strand
GTGCGGCCGACACGATCGCCGCCGCGCTCAGCCTCACCACCCAGGAGATCGGGTTCGAGAACCATTTGCCGAGCGCGTTCAATGCCGGGGTGCCGTTCGTGTTCGTGCCGGTCCGCAATCTCGCGGCCATCGCCAAGGCGGCGCCGCAGCCGGCGGCGTGGGGCCGTGCGTTCGGCGACCGCGCAGCCTATCTCTACACGCGCGAGACCGAGGTCGTGGCGCGGCAGTTCCATGCCCGGATGTTCGTCGAGCACGCCGGCGGCGAGGACCCGGCGACCGGGTCGGCGGCGGTAGCGCTCGCGGGCGTCGTGCAGCGCTTCGACGCGCACCCCTCGGGCACGCACCGCTTGATCATCGAGCAGGGCTTCGAGATGGGGCGGCCGAGCATCATCGAGGTCGAGCTCGACGTTGGCGGCGGGGGAGGGCTCGAGGCGGTGCGCGTGGCCGGCGAGGCGGTGGTCGTCGCCCGCGGGGAGATCGACGTCTAGGCGCCCATCCTCCCCCTGGAAGGGGGAGGGTCGGCGGCGAAGCCGCCGGGGTGGGGGTAAGTCATTCCTACGCGCGCGTTCTTGGGGCACGTACCCCCACCGGCGCTCCGCGCTACCTCCCCCTTTCAGGGGGAGGAAAGTCGGCCGATTGGCCCGACTCGCGGAGCGGGTTAGATTCGCTCCAGGCCCTGATTTGGAGCTCGCCATGCTGATTGTGACCGATATCCTTTTGATCCTGCATTTCCTCAGCCTCGCTGCCGGTTTCGTCTCGATGTTCGGCAACATCGCCATCGCCCCGATGAACAGCAATCCGAACGCCGTCGGCGCGCTCCGCGGCGTCCGTTCCGGGTTCCTCCGGGTCGGCAGCTACGGCGTCGCCGGGCTTTGGATCACCGGGCTCCTGCTCCTCTGGCTCAAATACAGTTTCCAGGCGCCATGGCAGTTCTGGGTGAAGATGCTCGCCGTGATCGTCCTCTCCGGCATCGTCGGCTACGTGAACATGCTGGCCGCCAAGGCGCGGGCGGGGGACGCCTCGGCCGGCGAGCAGATCGGCAAGATAGGGCCGCTCGCGGGCATTTTCGCGCTGATCGCCGTCATCTTCGCGGTGCTGGCGTTCCACTAGGGACAATACCGGCCTTGCAAGAAAGAGGCGCTTCCGCGTAAGAACGTTCGGCTTACCGGGGCTTAACCAGCGCCCGCTATGCTTCGCGAGACGATGAGCCAGACCATGACCAGCACCGCAAGGATCGACGTTTTGTCGTCCGCCGCGCCGAAGGCGCGGGGCGGTGCGCTGCTGGGACGGACCCTCCTCCTTAGACGCCCCTGAGCGTCCCTGTCTGCATTCGGCGGGCGGGCACTCAGGGGACGAGGACGCTCCCGAGATAGCCGGCCGATGCCGGGCAGCACAGGATCCGAGACCATGACCAAGACGATAGACACGACCGGCAAAGACCGCGTCATCATCTTCGACACCACGCTCCGCGACGGCGAGCAGTCGCCCGGCGCCTCGATGACCCTCGAGGAGAAGATCCAGGTCGCCGACCTCCTCGACGAGATGGGCGTGGACGTGATCGAGGCCGGCTTCCCGATCGCCTCCAACGGCGACTTCGAGGCGGTCAGCGAGATCGCCAAGCGCGTGAAGCGCGCCGTCGTCTGCGGCCTCGCCCGCGCCTCGCAGAACGACATCGACCGGGCCGCCGAGGCTCTCCGTCACGCCGAGCGGCGGCGCATCCACACCTTCATCGGCACCTCGCCGCTGCACCGGCAGTACCAGCTGCAGCTCAGCACCGAGCAGGTCTACGAGAAGGTGATCGCCTCGGTCACCCGCGCGCGCAGCCACACCGACGATGTCGAGTGGTCGCCGATGGACGCCACGCGCACCGAGCACGATTTCCTCTGTCGCGTGGTCGAGGCGGCGATCAAGGCCGGCGCGACCACGATCAACATTCCGGACACGGTCGGCTACGCCACGCCGGAAGAATTCCGCAGCCTCATCGCGATGCTGATCGCCCGCGTGCCGAACGCCGACAAGGCGGTGTTCTCGACCCATTGCCACGACGACCTCGGCATGGCGGTCGCCAACTCGCTGGGCGGACTGCTGGGCGGGGCGCGGCAGATCGAGTGCACGATCAACGGGCTCGGCGAGCGCGCCGGGAACGCGGCGCTCGAAGAGGTGGTGATGGCGATCAGGACGCGCGGCGACGTGCTGCCGTTCTACACGAACGTCGACGCCTCGATGCTGGTGCGGGCGTCCAAGCTGGTGTCGTCGGTCTCGGCCTTCCCGGTCCAGTACAACAAGGCGATCGTCGGCAAGAACGCGTTCGCGCACGAATCCGGCATCCACCAGGACGGGGTGCTGAAGAACGCGCAGACCTACGAGATCATGACGCCGGAATCGGTCGGGCTGAAGGAGAGCTCGCTGGTGATGGGCAAGCACTCGGGGCGGCACGCCTTCCGCGAGAAGCTGGGCGAGCTCGGCTTCCAGCTCGGCGACAACGCCTTCGAGGATGCCTTCCGCCGCTTCAAGGACCTCGCCGACCGCAAGAAGCACGTCTTCGACGAGGACATCGAGGCGCTGGTCGAGGACGAGGTCGCGACGCGCAGCGAACTGATCAAGGTGATCGCGCTGACGGTCATCGCCGGCACCGGCGGGCCGCAGAAGGCGATCATCACCCTCGACGTCGACGGCCGCCACGAGACGCGCGAGGCGACCGGCAACGGCCCGGTCGACGCGACCTTCAACGCGATCAAGTCGATCATCCCGAACAAGGCCAAGCTCTCCCTCTTCCAGGTTCACGCGGTGACCGAAGGGACCGACGCCCAGGCCGAGGTCTCGGTGCGGCTCGAGGAGGACGGGAAGTCGGTGACCGCGCGGGCGGCCGATCCGGACACGCTCGTCTCGGCCGCCAAGGCCTACGTCTCGGCGGTCAACAAGCTGATGACCCGCCGGGCGAAGACCGCCCCCGCCGCCGTGGCCGAGGCCGGGTAGGGGGTCACCTCCTCGCCGTACTCCCCCTCTCCCCGGAGGGGAGAGGGTTGGGGTGAGGGGGTACAGGTCTATCCGGATGGGACTCCTCGTGGTGTCCCATGCGGATGGGTGGAGCCCCCTCACCCGGATCCCGCCTCGCCTTCGGCGAGCCGGGATGCCGACCTCTCCCCGCCGGGGAGAGGTGAAGGTTCGCAGGGAGAATCACATCGATACCCTCCGCTTCACCTGCGGAGGCAGGGTCCAACCGAACGTGGTCCAGCGGATCGGGTGCATAGGCCCCGGCTTTCGCCGGGGAAGCGGGGTAGAGAGAAACAAAAAGGGCGCGGGTGACCGCGCCCTTCGTGTTTGCGGATGAGGACCCGCACCTACATCGGCAGGTTGAGGGTGCCGAGGCGGAGGAGCTGGGTCTCGCCGGAGTGGTCGTCCACGCCGTCATTGTCGGTGATGACGAAGGCATTGCCGGCGGCGTCGACGGTCAGGCTCTCGACCTTCTCGAGGACGTAGCCGCCGGTCGCCGAGAGCTCGGCGATGAGGTCGTGGACGATGGTCTTCTGGACCACCGGGATCTCGGCCGAGCCGATCGGGGCCGGGGTCACGCCCTCGAGCGAGACATAGGTGATCGCCTTCAGCGCCGCGTCGCGGGCCGAGAGGTTGTCGCGCTCGATGAAGAGGAGGCCGCCGTTATAGGCGCTGACCTCGGAGAGGCCGACCCAGCCGGTGGTCGGGGCCTCGAGCGGGTAGTGCACCACGCCCCAGGAGCCGTCGGCTGGCTTGTAGGCGAGGAGCTTCACGAGGCCCTTCGGGTCGTCGCCCCATTCGCGCTGGACGGCGAGCCAGATGGTCTCGTTCGCGCCCTCGCCGGTGACCGCGACGCCCTCGTAGCCCGAGCGGGTGGAGATGGCGGCGACGGATTCGGGGAGGGGGATCTCCTGCTCGATCACGCCGGCCGCCGACACCTTGATGAGCGTGCTGAAGGTCGGCTGGTCGAGCGTCGGGTCGCCTTCCGAGGCGAGCCAGAAGCCGCCGTCGCTTGCGACCGCGATGCCTTCGAGGTCGAGGGCCCCGGCCGGCGCGCCGTCCTTGGTGACGGTGAGCGAGGCGGTGATCACGGCCGGGGTCTGCGTGGCGTCGAGGGTGAGGATGCGTCCCTCGGCCCAGGCGCTGTCGACCACGACGTGGAGCTTGCCGGCCTCTTCCGGATCGGCGGCCGCGGCGGAAAGGGCGGACCAGGCGATCGGCAGGCCGTCGGCGCCGTCGGCCGAGACGATGGTCGGGTAGGCGGCCGGGGCATCCTGCCACTGGTAGAGCGTGACCACCGAGCCGACGAGGCCGTCGCCTCTGAGGTCGGTCTCGCTCGCGGTGACGAAGAGGCCGCGCTCGGGGATGGCGAGGAGGCCCTCGGGACCGATGCCGCCGGTGAGCGACTGCAAATACTCCGGCTCGCTGCCGGTGTCCTTGTAGATGGCGACGAGCGAGGCGCGCTCGGTGCCGACGAAAATGAGGCTGTCCCCGCCGAAGGCGCCGATCTCGATGCCCTCGGGCTCGACGCCCTTGGAGTCGCGGTGCTCGGGATAGTGGCCGAGGCGGACGGCGAGCTGGTCGACCGAGGCGCCGGCCTCGTAGGCGACCGAGCCGTCGGCGTTGAAGATGGTGAAGCCGCGGCTGCCGCCGTCGAGGTCGCCCTCGTTGGCGGTGACGAAGCGGCCGGTGTCGAGCCACTTCACGCCATCGGGCTCGCGGAGACGGCCGTCGGCCGAGCCGGTGAGGTCGATGATGCCGTTCTCCTCGGTGTCGATGCCGGCGAGGTCCACGCTGCCGGCGGAGAAATGGCCGACGACCGCTGCGGTGGCGAGGTCGACCAGCGCGATGTGGTTGTTCTCCTGGAGGGTCACCACCGCGACGTTGTCGGCATTGATCGAGACGAATTCGGGCTCGGCGTCGGTGGGAGCGATCTCCGCGATGCCGGTGAGGTCGGCGAATTCGAGGGCGGCGCAATCGGGTGCGCCGGCGGCCAGCGGCAGGATCGCGAGGCTGCCGGAGGGCAGCTGCGGGATGGCGCCGTCGTTCACCTCCTCGTCGCGCTCGTTCTCGATGACGACGGCGATGAACGCGCCGTCGGGGCTGATCGCGACCGAGTCCG
>JADYYB010000168.1 GCA_020853895.1 Bauldia sp. | reverse complement strand
CCAAGTTCTTCGTCCTCACCACCCTGCCGATGGCGGTGTGCCCGTTCTGCGCCGAGGTCTCGGAGTGGCCGGAGGACATCGTGGTCGTCTACACCCAGCGCGAGCTCCAGGTGGTGGCGTTCGACAATCCGATCGACGTGACCGGCCGGCTCGACCTCGGCGCGTGGACCGACCCCGAGACCGGCTTCGTGAGCAAGGTGCGCCTCCTCGATTCGACCTATCGCCGGCGGCCGATGGTGCGCAGCCACCAGCTCGGCTTCGGCGACATGATCATCGGGAACTAGCTGCGCTTTCCTCCCCCTTGCGAGGGGGAGGTCCGACGGCGCAGCCGTCGGGGTGGGGGTAAGTGAACCTCCCCACGTCACCGGCGCCGTCGACTCTTTCACTGACCCCCACCGGCGCTTCGCGCCACCTCCCGCTTTCAGGGCAGGGGCTATCGCATATGGGGGCGAACGCCTTTCCCCCTCCCCCCTTGTGGGGGAGGCCGGGAGGGGGCCTCGCGGCAAGCGAGGCACTGAAATCCCACGGTCACCACAAGCATTAGCGTGGGATTCTTGAAAAGGCCTCGCTTGCCGCTCGGCCCCCACCCCTGACCCCTCCCCACAAGGGGGAGGGGGAAAAGGGGGCAGCGTGCCCGTCCCTTTGGCCATAGGCGATAGCCCTGCCCTTCAGGGGGAAGGAAAGAGACTTTCCCGTCATCGATCCGGCAAATATCGACGCTATGGCTTCCCTCGCGGGTTCCTTTTGCGCGAGCGGACCGTATATTGTAACGGCAAGGGGAGAAGGGCCGGTCCGGCCCGTTCGGGGAGCCAGGGTCACGCGATGCGAGGGGCGGCGCTCAAGGCCGAGGGGGTTTCCGTTGTCTTCGGCAACGGGAAGGACGCCGCGCCCGCGGTCGCAGCCACCGATCTCTCGATCGCGCCCGGCTCGTTCGTCGCCTTCAGCGGGCCGTCGGGCTCGGGCAAGACCACGCTCCTCCATGTCGTGGCCGGCGTGCTCGCCCCGACCACCGGCACGGTGCGCTGGGGGGACACCGAGATCACGAAGCTCAGCGAAGGCCGGCGCGACCGCTGGCGGCGCCGCGAGGTCGGGCTGATCTTCCAGGAATTCCACCTCATCGAGCAGCTGACCCCGCTCGCCAACGTGCTCCTGCCGGCGACCTTCTCCGGCTTCGTGATCGCCCCGTCGGTGCGGGCGCGCGGCAAGCTCCTCCTCGAGGAACTCGGCGTGCCGCTCGAGCGTCGGGCGGTGACCGAGCTCTCGCGCGGTGAGCGGCAGCGCGTGGCCATCGCCCGGGCGCTCCTCTTCGACCCGCCGATCCTCCTCGCCGACGAGCCGACCGCGAGCCTCGACGCGGCGGCCGGCGAGCAGGTCGCCGCCGAGCTCGCCAAGGCGGCCGCCGCCGGCCGGACGACGATCGTGGTCAGCCACGACAAGCTCCTGGTCGAGCGGGCGCAGCGCGTGGTGCGGCTCGAGCGCGGCAGGATCGTCAGCGACGGGCCGCCGGTCGGGATCGCTGCGGCGGCAGCGGAGATGGCGGTATGAACCCCGCGCCGATCGCCTTCGCCACGATCCGCCGCTATCCGGCGACCACCATCCTCTTCATCGTCGTCATCGCGGTGGCGATCGCCCTCGGCGTCGGCATCTCGGCGCAGGAGCGGGCGATCCGCAACGCCAGCACCGCCGCCGCCGACCGCTTCGACCTCCTCGTCGCCGCGCCGGGCAGCCCGATCAACATCGTGCTCAACACGATCTTCCTGCAGCCGAGCACGGTCGAGCTCCTCGACGGGGATATCGTCGCCTCGCTGATGGAGAACCCGCGGGTCGAGTACGCCGCGCCGGTCGCCTTCGGCGACTCGATCCAGGGCTATTCGGTGATCGGCACGATCCCGGCCTTCGTCGAGCGGCTCAGCGACGGCCTCGCCGACGGGCGGATGTTCGCCACCCACAGCGAGACGGTGATCGGCGCGGACGTGCCCTTCCCGATGGGCGCCACGCTGATCCCCGCGCACGGCCAGGGCTTCGTCGAGGGCGGGCACCACGAGTACCAGGTGCAGGTGGTCGGGCGGATGAAGCGGATGGGCAATCCGTGGGACCGCGCGGTGGTGGTGCCGGTGGAGACGATCTGGGAGGTGCACGACCTCCCGACCGGTCACCCGGAAGGGAGCGAGCAGATCGGGCCGCCCTTCGAGGCCGAGCTCGTGCCGGGCCTCCCGGCGGTGGTGGTGCGGAGCAACCAGATCGGCGCGCTCTACAGCCTCCGCAGCGAATACTCGACCGACCGCTCGATGGCCTTCTTTCCGGCCGAGGTGCTGCTCCAGCTCTATTCCTATCTCGGCGACATCCGCTCGGTGATGTCGGTGATGGCGGTGGTGAGCGAGATCCTCGTCTTCCTCGCCATCTTCGCCGGCGTCGTTGCGCTGATGAAGCTCTTCGAACGGCAGTTCGCCGTCCTCCGCGCGCTCGGCGCTTCGCGGCTCTATATCTTCGTCGCGGTGTGGCTCTTCGCGAGCTCGATCGTGGCGGTGGGCGCCCTGATCGGGTTGGGCCTCGGCTTCGGGGCGGCGCAGATCGGCTCCTCGATCATCTCCGAGGCGAGCGGGATGAGCCTTTCGGCCACGATCGGCCGGCAGGAGGTGATCCTCGCCGCCGTCGGGGCGCTCGCCGGGATCATCCTCGCAACCCTGCCGGCGGCTCTTCTCTACCGTGGGTCGGTGGCCAGCATCCTCCGCTGACGCCCAAGCTGTTCAGGCGCCGTTCACACGGCTCCGCCTACGGTCGGAAACACCCGGAAATGTGAGCAATATTAAAGCGCTCGCGGCGTGCCGGGCGTTGCCTGGAGCATTGTGATTCCCTATGGTCCCGTCCGACCTGTCACCCACGAAAAAATGGAAGAGTCTTGTGATCCGTTCCACTCCGAAGTTCCGCAGCCTCGTCCTCGGTCTCGCGGCCGCCACGCTGATGCCGGCGATGGCATGGGCGCAGGGCGCCACGATCAGCTACACCGAGGCGCAGGCCGACCGCGGCGAGGACGCCTACGCCGAGCATTGCGAGGTCTGTCACGGCAGCACGCT
>JADYYB010000167.1 GCA_020853895.1 Bauldia sp. | reverse complement strand
GCTGCCTGACCGCGCCCCCGCACGACCTCTTTCCACATTCTCAACCTCACCCGCTCAGCAAAAATACCCGCTCAGCCAAACCCTCCTCCTCCTCAAACCGCGTTACGCAAAGGTCTCCACAAGGGGGGAGGGGATTGATCTCGACATCCCGCGAGGGCGACGATCCACAACAGAGCCGTAGCCGCCGCCGCTCAAGCGACACGTTGGCTTCATTCCCGGCAAGCCCTTGCCGGGAGGCTCCGCCGCTCTTATGCGTGAGCCCGGCTGCCCTCGGAGTTCTCGCATGGCCAGACGCAATCCGCCGTCCAATAGCCTCGAAGCCTATTGGATGCCGTTCACGGCCAACCGGCAGTTCAAGGCCGATCCGCGCCTCCTCGTCTCCGCCGACGGCGTGCACTACACCAGCCACGACGGCCGCCGCATCCTCGATGGCACGGCCGGCCTCTGGTGCGTCAACGCGGGCCATTCGCGGCCGCAGATCGCCGAGGCGATCGCCGCCCAGGCGCGCGAGCTTGACTATGCGCCCGCCTTCCAGATGGGCCACCCGAAGGTCTTCGAGCTGGCCAACCGCCTCGTGAACTACGTTCCGGCGGGCCTCGACCACGTCTTCTTCACCAACTCGGGCTCGGAGTCGGTGGACACGGCGCTGAAGATCGCGCTCGCCTATCACCGTGCCCGGGGCGACGCCGCGCGCACGCGGCTCATCGGCCGCGAGCGGGCCTATCACGGCGTCAATTTCGGCGGCCTCTCGGTGAGCGGCATCGCCGCGAGCCGCAAGCAGTACACGCCCCTCCTGCCCGGCGTCGACCATATCCGGCACACCCACGACCTCGCGAAGAACGCCTTCGCCCGCTTCCAGCCCGAGCACGGCGCCGAGCTCGCCGACGACCTCGAGCGCCTCGTCGCCCTTCACGATGCCTCGACCATTGCCGCCGTCATCGTCGAGCCGATGGCCGGCTCGACCGGCGTGCTGGTGCCGCCAAAAGGGTATCTGGAGCGCCTCCGCGCGATCTGCGACAGGCACGGCATCCTCTTGATCTTCGACGAGGTCATCACCGGCTTCGGCCGTCTCGGCGCGCCCTTCGCCGCCGAGCGCTTCGGCGTCACGCCCGACATGATCACCGCCGCCAAGGGCATCACCAACGGCACCGTGCCGATGGGCGCGGTGTTCGTGCGGAAGGAGATCCACGACGCCTTCATGACCGGCCCCGAGCACGTGCCCGAGTTCGCGCACGGCTACACCTATTCGGGCCACCCGGTGGCGGTCGCGGCCGCGCTCGCCACGCTCGACATCTACGACGACGAGGGCCTCCTCACCCGGGCGAAGGAGCTCGAGAACGACTGGGCCGACGCCCTCCATAGCCTCAAGGGCCTCCCCAACATCGTCGACATCCGGAATTTCGGCCTCGTCGGCGCCATCGAGCTGGCGCCCCGCGCGGGCGAGCCGGGCAAGCGCGCCTTCGAAGCCTTCCTTGCGGCTTACGAGCGCGGCCTCTTGATCCGCGTCACCGGCGAGATCATTGCTTTGTCGCCGCCGCTCATCGTCGAGAAGAACCAGATCGGCGAGATCAGAGACCACCTCCGGACCGTCCTCAGCGCCCTCAGCTAGCCAAGGCCTCATGTCCCGACTGATCCGTTCGCTGCCGGTTCTGGGCGCGCTGGTCGCTCTCGGCCTCGCCTTCTACTACCCGCTGACCGTCGGCGAGACGGCCGATTTCCTCACGGCGGGCCATTTCGGCGGCTGGTTCGTGGCGGGCGTAATCCTCATCGCCGCCGTCGCCACCCTCATCAAGGACGACGCCGGCCCGGCCGAGCTGTGGCTCGCCTTCGCCGCCATCGCGGCAGGCGTTTATCTCGTCGCCCTCCTCACCGAGGCCGAAGGGCACGCCGGCCCGGGCTATTGGGCGCTCGCCGCCTCCGCGATCCTCGTCACGCTGCAGCTGGCGCTCCGCCTCCTCACAATCCGCTCGCCGAGCCGCTGGCTGCGCGCCGCGCGCGCCGTCGCCGTGCCGCTCAGCATCGCGGTCCTCATTCTCCTCATCGGCGAGATCGGCATAAGAGGCAGCGGCCTCGCCGCCTCCGTCCCTCCGCCCAGCGTGATCGCCCACGAGCTCGTCACCTGGGCCACCGGCGCCCCCGCCGAGGAAGAGCCCGCCGACGTCGCGGGCGGAGAGGCCCCGGCCCCCACGCCGTAGCGTTCGCAGGCGGCGCCCCAAAATCCGCTCATCCCCGCGAAGGCGGGGACCCACGGACGGTGCCCGTTGACTACAGCGGGTGCCTGTTGGAACCCCTCGCTGGGTCCCCGCCTTCGCGGGGATGAGCGGATGTGGGATCGGGACCGCTACCGCCGTCCGAACACGAACACCGCCAGCACGAGGATCGGCCCCAGCGTCAGCGCGGCGTCGGCGAGGTTGAAGACGAAGAGCGTCTTCTCCCCGACATGGAGGAGCAGGAAGTCGATGACGTAGCCGTGCGCGATCCGGTCGATGAGGTTGCCGAGCGCGCCGCCCACGATCAGCGCGTACCCGGCCGCCGCGAACCGCCCTCCCTCCTCGGCGCGCGCCCAGAGGTAGAGCACCGCCGCCGTGATCGCGAGCATGGCGGCGATCAGCACCCACGGCCCCGCCCCGGCGAACATGCTGAAAGCGACGCCGGTATTGTGGGTCCGGTAGAGCGAGAGGACCGGCAGGAGGTCGATCGTCTCACCGAACGGCAGCGTCCGCTCGGCGATGAGCTTCGACCCCTGGTCGGCGACCACCACCAGCGCGATCAGCCCGAAGCCGAGCGCGCTGAGCGGCCCGGGTGGCCGGCGCGTCCGCGCCGCGTCGGCGAAGTCCATGCTCATCCGCGCCCCTCCGTCCCGAGCTCGTCGCGCTTGATCTCGAAGAGCATCACCGCCGTCGCCACCGCGAGGTTGAGCGAGTCCGCCCCGCCCGCCATCGGGATGCGCACCAGGCTGTCGCAGAGCGAAGCGCTCGCCTCGGTCAGCCCCGCCTGCTCGTTGCCCATGAGGAGAAGGAGCGGCCGCCGATAGTCGGCGCGGCGATAGTCGACGCTGCCCTGAAGATGCGCGCCCACGACCACGCCCGGCCAGCTCCGCCGCCAGCCGGGGAACGCGCCTGCCGAGAGCCGCACGATCGGTACGTGGAAGATCGACCCCATCGTCGCCCGCACCGCCTCGATCGAGAACGGGTCGACCGTCTCCCCGATGAGGATCGCCCCGTCCGCGCCGATCCCGTCGATGGTGCGAAGGATCGTGCCGAGATTGCCCGGGTCGCGGATATTCTCGAGCCCGACCCACAGCGCGCGCTCGCCGGGCTTCACCGCCGCGGCCGGCATCGTCTGCTGCCGGAAGACGCCGATCACCGTCTGCGGGTTGTCGCGCCGCGCGATCTTCTCGAGCACCGCCTCGCTGACCGAGAGGACGTCCGCCCCCCGCGCGCCCGCCGCCTTGGCGACCCGCGCCACGCCCGGCTGGTTCTCGGCCTGCGCGGCGTAGATGAGCATGCGCAGCGTCCAGCCCTTCTCCAGCCCGTCGGTGACGAGCTTCAGCCCCTCGGCGATGAAGAGCCCGCTCGCCTTCCGGTTCTTGGCGAGCGTCAGCCCGCGCACTTCCTTGACCAGCGGGTTGGCGAGGCTGGTGATCGCCTTGGGCGCCCGCGGCCGGAAGTCCTGCTCGCTCATTGCCACTTCCCCTTCCCCCCTTGTGGGGGAGGCCGGGAGGGGGCCTCGCGGCAAGCGAGCTTTGAGAGTCCCACCCTTCCGCTCGCGTTGCGGCGGGTCTTTTCCTTCGGAAGCCTCGCTAGCGCTCGGCCCCCACCCCATCCCTCCCCACAAGGGGGAAGGGCCGACACCAGAACCGCCCCCGGGAAACGCATCATCATGCGTGCGACCAGCGGCTGAACAGCGAGGTCGAGAGGAGCCGCCCGCCGCTCTCCTCGCGCAGCAGCAGCTCGCCCGATTCGAGCCGGCCGCCGAGCCCGGCGAGCGCCTCGGCGGAGAGTTCGTGGATGGCCATGAACGAGGCGCGGATCGAGTAGGCGGTGAGCACCAGGAAGAGCGCATCCTCGGCGAGGAGCTCGCGGCAGATCCGCATCAGCTCCGGGAGGTCGACGAAGAGGTCGAAGACCTCCCCGTTCGGCCCGCGCCCGAATTTCGGCGGGTCGAGGATGATCCCGTCATAGCGGTTGCCGCGCCGCTGCTCGCGGCGGATGAACTTCATCGCGTCGTCCATGATCCAGCGGATCGGCTTCTCGCTCATCCCCGAGAGCGCCTGGTTCTCGCGCGCCCAGGCGATCGCCTTCTTCGACGCGTCGACATGGGTGACGCTAGCGCCTTCGGCCGCGGCGACGAACGAGGCGAGGCCGGTATAGCCGAAGAGGTTGAGCACCCTCGTTTGCCGCTTCGCGCGCCTGAGCGTCTCCGCGATCCAGCGCCAATGCGCCTCCTGCTCGGGGAAGACGCCGACATGCCGGAAGGAGGTGAACCGGCCGGTGAAGCGGATCGACCCGTAGGCCATCGGCCAGTCCTCGGGCAGCTTCTTCGGGTAGCGCCAGCGCCCGTCCGATTCGTCGTCCTCGCCGGTGAATTCGGCGTCCGCGCGCGCCCACTCGGCCTCGGAGAGTCTCGGCGTCCACAGCGCCTGCGGCTCGGGCCGGATGATCCGGTAGCGCCCGTAGCGCTCGAGCTTCCGCCCGCGGCCGGAGTCGACGAGCGCATAGTCGCTCCAGCCGGCCGTTTCCAGCATCAGCGGAAAATGGAGCGCCGGGCCGGCGCCGCGCCGCCCGCTCGTCTTCTCCTCGCTCGGCGCGTGGGCCGCCATGGAAATTCTGCACTCGTCGGGCTAAGGGTGCGGTGCCGGCCGGAGTCCGGCCGGGTTCGGATTCGCCGGCGACATTGATCAAGAACGGGGCGGGAGGAAAGGGGCTTGGCCGAGATTAGTCGACGCGCGCGGGGCATCGCGCTGGCAGCCTGCCTGGCCGCCGCCTTCACGGCGGCGCCCGGCGCTGTCGCCCAGATCACCCCCGCGGCTCCGGCGCTGACGCCCGTGCCGCCGCTCGAGCCGCTCACCCCCGCCCCGCCGGCCCCCCCGCTCATCCCGCCGGCCGCGGCGGCGCCCGAGACGCCCGCGGCCGCCGCCGATGGCACGGTCCTCCGCATCGGCATCCTGGCCGGCGACAATGGCCCCTACCGGCTCCTCCAGGCCGAGCCTTTCCGCCGCTATCTCGAGACGCGGACCGGCGCCCGCGTCGAGATGATCGCCATGCGCGACTACGTCGCCCTCATCGACGCGCAGATCTCCTCGCTGGTGCAGTACGCGGTCTACAGCGCCTCCGCCTACGTCACCGCCGAGGCGCTGTGCGGCTGTGTCGAGGCGATCGCCGTCCCCGCCGATCCCGACGGCTCGATCGGCTTCTACTCGGTCCTTCTCTCGCGCGCCGACGGTCCGATTTCGACCCTCGAGGAGGCTCGCGGCGCGCGCCTCGCCCTCGTCGCCGGCGACTCGATCGCCGGCCGGATGATCCCGCTCGACGCCCTCGCCGACGCGGGCGTGGATCCCGCCACCCATTTCGCCGCAACGGTCGCGGTCGCCAGTCCCGAGGCCGCGGTGACCGCGCTCCTCGCAGGCGAGGTCGATGTCGCGGTCGCCTGGTCGAGCCTCACCGGCGACCCGGCGAGCGGCTTCAGCCGCGGCGTGCTGACGCAGATGGTGGGGGAGGGGGCGCTGGCGATGGATCAGCTGCGCATCGTCTGGCGGAGCGAACTCATCCCCTACGGCCCGCACGTCGTCCGCAGCGACATCGATCCCGAGCTGAAATCGGCCCTTGTCGCCGCGCTCGCCGCCGCCTCGGCCGACGATCCGGCGGCGGTCGATGCCATCGACCGGAGCGGGGCAAGCGGCTTCATCGCCCCCGACCCGTCGATCTACGGACCGCTCCGCCGGCTAGTCGCGGCGGACGGTCTGCCCGCCGCGCCGTGAGGGCCTAGTGGCGGCCGATCGTCTCGCTGAGACGGGGCCGCAGATACCGGTCGTCCTCGAGCTGGAACGGGCCGGTGAAGAAATAGGTCAGGATCGGCTTGTATTCGTAGGTCACCTCGCTCAGCACCAGGAAGGTGTTGGGCTGCTGGACCGCGGTCGGCACCGACACGATCGAGTTCACCGGCAGCGGCTGGCGGTTGACCGCGTCGCTCCACACCACGCGGGCGACCGAGTTGCTGTCGAGCCGCAGGAAGGTCAGCAGGAGCGTGAGCTCCTCGCCGGTCGGGTAGGGCACCATGATCGCCTGCGCGGCCTCGAAGATGTTGGCCATCTCGGTGTTGCTGATCTCGCGCGTCTGCGTGGCGAGGTCGCCCAGCGTGCTGGTCAGATGCGCCACCTTGCGGTTGGCGGTCATCGCCCGCGTCACCTCGACCCCGCCGATATAGAGCATGATCATCGCCGGCAGGATGAGCGCGAACTCGGTGGCGGCGAGCGCCCGGACGTCGCGCCGGAACGTGCCGATGCGGTCGGCGAGGACGAGCGCGCGAAGCTTGAGCCGGGTCCACGGAGACATCTTCATCACCACGGGAAAGGCTCGTTGCGGAAGGCCACGGTGGCCGTGAGGAGATGCGACCCGCCGCCGCTGTCGAGCGAGGCCATGAAGTTGGTGAAGATCGGCCAGTTGTAGAAGGCGCGCACCACCACGATGTCGCTGCCGTGGCCGGGCTGGAAGCCGAAGCCCGCGTCGTCCACCTCGCCGTCCTCGCCGATCCCCGGCGTGAGATCGATCGACTCGAAGTCGGGGAAGACCTTGACGTCGAGCTTGAGCTTGCCCTCGCAGTCTAGGATCAGGCCGGCGATCGTGCAGACCTGCTCGCGGAAGCGGTCCTCGTCGAACCCCTGCGCCTGGGCCTGGCCGGTGCGGATCATGCGCGCGGCGTTGCCGACCGCCGTCTCCAGCGTCTGGCCGGCGAAGAACATGAGGCCGGTCTCGATGATCGCCATCAGCAGCGCGAAGAAGGGGAGGGCGACGAAGCCGAATTCGACGATCGTCGCGCCGTCCTCCGAGCGCCGGAAGCGGGACAGCAGCGGCCCGTCGGGCGTCTCGGTGTGATGATTTCGCTTGAAGAAAGCCCGCATCGCGACGAGACCTTTGGGATGGAGAGTTCCATCCGGTTGTCTCGTGATTAACAGACGCCTGTTGCGAAATTCTTGCGGCAATCGAAGGAAATGAGACGGGAATTCTTACCGTCTCATTAGCTATTCCCGGCGGCGGGGGAGGGCAGCCTAGCGCGAGAGCGACCCGGCGCCCTGGACCTGGCCGACGCGGGCATCGAACACTTCGAGGTCGTCGCCCATCGTGATCGTCGGCTGGCAGGCCGGCGTGCAGCTATAGGTGGCGCGCCGGTTGCCAACATACATCGTCACCAGGAAATCCTCCGCGGCCTGCACGGTGAGGAGCTCGTCGGCGATCGGCTGGCCGTCGGAATCGAGCACGATGAGATTGGTGGTGCCGTAGCTCCGCCCGGTGATCACCAGGGTCTGGCTGTCGCGGATCACCGCGTCGGCGATCGAGGGGTTGCCGATGATCACCGTCTCGGCCGGGCGGGAGATCTGCATCACCCGCGCCTGGTCGACGGTCACGAAGAGCGGCTCCTGCGCGGAGGTGACTGTGGCGCCGGCCGCGACGGTGAGGCCGACGGCGAGAAAGAGAACCTGTTTGTTCATGGCGCCTACTACTACCCCCGTGATCTACACTGCAGATGATCCTGGCCAAAGATGGTGAAGGAAGATTTAAGCGTGAGCGGAGGCGCCGGAGATCTTCCAGACCGCCTGTTTCGCCTGCCCCGTCCGGCGCTCCGGAGACCCTCGCGGCCCGATCGCGGGGCCGCCGAGCTGCGTCTATCGTGAACGAAGCGTCTAGGCTCATAGTTAATCGATAGTAACGGGACCAAAGATCGGCCGACTAGGAGTGGCGGAATCCCATGGCTGCTCGTCGCGGCGGCGTGATTTGGCTGAAGACTTATAGTTAACTGATCGTATCTAGACTGCCAATTCATTGTCATACAGCTTAACCAACCCGCAGCAATTGGCTGGTAGCTTCCACCACGGTTACGGACCGCATCAAAACAACTAGCGGACTGAATCGGAACCAAGCTGTTTCAACAACCGTGGAAATGGGAGTCCCATTATGAAGAAGCTTCTCGCTCGCTTTGTGAAGAATGAGTCTGGCGCCACCGCCATCGAGTACGGCCTGATCGCCGCCCTCGTCGGCGTCGCGATCATCGCCGGTGCCACCCTGCTCGGCCAGTCGCTGGACGCGACCTTCAACGCCGTCTCGGAAGAGCTCGTCGCCCCGTAGTGGCGTAGGCTGAGGTCTTCATGGCCTCGTGAAATAAGGCCACCCCGCTTCGGCGGGGTGGCTTTGCCTGTTACCGCACAACTTACCGTCTTTCGACTATCGGGACTGAGATGGTGCTGGCAAATCTGATCGGCTATGCCGCCTTCCTCGCCTTTCCGTTGGCGATGCTCTACGCGGCTCTCTCCGATCTTTTGACGATGACCATCGCCAATCGCATCTCGCTTTTCCTGGCTGCGGCTTTCGTCGCCGCCGCCTTCCTCGTCGGAATGGATCTTTCCACGATCGGGTTCCATGTCCTGGCGGGCGCGGTCGTGCTCCTTGCTGGCTTCGGTCTCTTCGCCGCCGGCTGGATCGGCGGCGGCGACGCCAAGGTGGCGTCCGCCGCGGCGCTCTGGCTCGGCTGGGGCGGTCTCGGCGAATTCCTGGTGCTATCCTCCATCTTCGGCGCCGTCCTGGCGATCGTCCTTCTCAATTTCAGGAAGGTCGTCCTGCCCGTGGCGGTCGTCCGCCAGGAATGGGTGGCCCGTCTCCATCACCCGGAGACCGGCATCCCGTACGGCATAGCTCTGGCTGTCGCCGCGCTTGCCGCCTATCCGCACTCTGTCTGGCTTGGGCTGGTCAGCTGATCCCTCGGGGATCAAGCAAATGCCAAGCAACGACGGGCGGTTAGAAACCGTTAATTAATATTTCTCATCGCTGGTTAACCATAAGTACACGAATTCAGCGTGAGAATCCTGACAGACCACAGTTGCGTCTCGATCCGGGGATTCGGGCTATGAGCATCCAACGCATTCTCATTCTGCTTGTGGCTTTGGGGGCCGGCGTCGGCGCCGCCTTCCTCGCCCTCAACATGTCGACCCCGCGCGAGACCGCGCCCCAGCAGCCGATCGCCGCCGTGGCCCCGCCCATCGACACCGTCGAGATCATGGTGGCGCGCGCCGACATTCCGATCGGCACCCCCGTCACCTCCGGCGACGTGCGCTGGATGGAGTGGCCGCGCGCCGGCCTCGTCGCGCCCTATATCGAGCGCACCGACAGCGAGGAGCTGATCGGCCAGGTCACCAATTCGATCGCCCGCGACGCCTTCTATGTCGGCGAGCCGATCACGCTCGCCAAGCTGGTCAGCACCAATAGCGGCTTCCTCTCCGCCATCCTGCCGGAGGGCAAGCGCGCCCTCGCCATCGAGATCGCGGCCGACACCAGCGCGGGAGGCTTCATCCTGCCCAACGACCGCGTCGACGTGATCATGACCCGCCGCACCGACGACGGCGCCGGCACCGAGCGCTTCATCACCGAGACCATCCTCCACGACGTTCGCGTCCTCGCTATCGACCAGACCCTGTCCGACGTCGCCCCGGCCGAAGGCGCCGCGGGGGAGACCCGGCTCGGCGACACCGCCACTCTGGAGCTCACGCCGCAGCAGGCCGAGATCATCACCGTCGCGCAGCAGATGGGCGACCGTCTCACGCTCGCTCTCCGCAGCCTCGCCGACGCCAAGCGTGGGGCGAGCGATTCCGAGCGGGACGCCCTCTATCTGATCGGCGGCCCGAGCAGCACCAGCAATCGCAACGCCATCACCATCATCCGTAACGGCGTGGCGACCGAAGTCGTCGCCGCGCAATAGCGTTCGTGGAATACAAAGGGGGACTAAAGATGTTCAGAGCTCTGTCCCGGAAGCTCGCCGTTCTCGGCGTTGCGTGGGCGGCCCTGTTCTGGCTGGGAAACGCGCCCGCACAGGCGCAGTTGGACTGTCCGGACACGCTACGGGTCGAAGCTAACCAGACTACCGCGACCTGCAGCCTCGGGCTCGACATGTCGAAGATCATCGACCTGCCCGAGCCGGCCCGCGACGTGCTGGTCTCCAATCCCGGCATCGCTTCGGCGGTGATGCGCACCTCGCAGCGCATCTACATCACCGGCGCGGCCATCGGCCAGACCAACATCTTCATCTTCGGCCGCGACAACGAGATCATGGTCAACCTCGCCCTCAAGGTCGAGCGCGACTTCTCGCAGCTCGAGGGAACGCTGAACCGGCTCATCCCCGGCGCCCGGATCGATGTCGAGCTGATCAACGACAACATCGTCCTCTCCGGCACCGTCCGCAACGCCGCCGACGCCAGCCGCGCCAGCGACCTCGCCGACATCTTCGCCAATGGCGGCGCCAACTCGAACACCCAGCCCAACCGCGACAATTCGCAATCCGCCTCGGGCAACGGCATCACCTTCGTCATCGAGGACGAGGAGGACCAGCCGCAAAGCCGGGTCGTCAACCTCCTGGTCATCGAGGGCCAGGATCAGGTCCAGCTGCGGGTGACTGTGGCGGAGATCAACCGCAACATCGTCAAGCAGCTCGGCATCGACATCGAGAGCAGCATCGGCGGCGGCAACTTCCTCGCCGGCATGATCCCCGACAACGTCTTCCCGGTGAACACCAAGATGGGCACCGGGAGCGCGATGGGCATCGGCTTCAACGACGGCGTCAGCTCGATCTCATCCACGCTCCGCGCCCTCGAGGTCGAAGGGGTGATCCGCACCCTCGCCGAGCCGACTCTTACCGCCATCTCCGGTGAAGCCGCGAGCTTCCTCGTCGGCGGTGAGTTTCCGATCCCCACCGGCCGCGACGAGGACGGCATCCGCATCGAGTTCAAGCCCTACGGCGTGGGCCTCGCCTTCACGCCGGTCGTGCTCTCCGATGGCCGCATCTCGATGCGCATCAAGACCGAGGTCTCGGAGATGTCCTCCAACGGCGCCATCTTCGCCGGCGGCGGCGGCGACTCGAGCCAGACCCTCTCCGTGCCCTCGCTCCGCGTGCGCCGGGCCGAGACCACCCTCGAGCTGCCCTCGGGCGGGTCGATGATCCTCGGCGGCCTCCTTCAGGACAATGTCCGCCAGGCGGTGTCCGGCTTCCCCGGCCTCATGGATCTGCCGATTCTCGGCACGCTCTTCCGCAGCCGCGATTTCCAGCGCGAGGAGACCGAGCTCGTCATCATCGTCACGCCTTACCTGGTTCGGCCGGTGCCGCGCAGCGCGCTCGCCCAGCCCGACGCCGGCTTCGCCCCGCCCAGCGATGCGGCCACCATCTTCCTCGGCCGCCTCAACCGGATGTACGGGGTCACCAACCAGCCGCTGCCGCAAGGCTCGTATCACGGCCAGCCCGGCTTCATCATCGAATAGCGATGCCCTGGGAGCACATGGACATGACCAACAAGTTCCGGGCCGGATCGCTAGCGCGCCATCTCGCCCACTCCGCCGCCTTCCTCGCGCTCGTCAGCGTGGCCGGCTGCTTCACCGACGTCGACAGGAACGTGATCGTCGGCTCGATCCCGCAGAGCTATCGCGACGTTCATCCGATCACCATCGGCGAGCAGCTCTCCACCTTCGATGTTCCGGTCGGCCAGAACTCGGCCCATCTCACGCCCGCGGCGCTCGCCAACATCAACGGCTTCGCCGGCGACTTCATGCGCAGCGGCAGCACCATGGTGGCGATCGTCGCGCCGAACGGCGCCGCCAACGACATCCAGGCCGCCCGCATCGCCGGCGAGGTTGAGTACGCGCTCATCAATTCCGGCATCCCGCCGAGCATGATCGACCACCGCGTCTATCAGGCGAGCCCCGCCGAGACCGGCGCCCCGGTGCGCCTCGCCTTCGCGCGGATCAACGCCAATGTCGGGCCCTGCGGCCTGTGGAGCGACCAGGCGACCGACACCAGCGAGAACCGCAACATGGCGAATTTCGGCTGCTCGACGCAGACCAATTTCGCCGCTGTCCTCGATAACCCGCTCGATCTTCTCTACCCGCGCGGCATGACGCCGGTCTCGCCCGAGCGGCGCGTCGCCGTCCTGCAGGGCTATCGCGACGGCGAGGCCTATCAGAGCGACTACGGCCGCGCCCGCGCCACCGATGCCGACGCAATCCCAATCTCGGATGTCCCATGAGCAATCTTGCATTCGACAATCTCAGCCCGACGCCGAAGGCGGCCAGCGGCGCTCAGCCGTCCCGCCCGGCGGTCACTGACCCGCTCGACATCCGCCCGGTCCCGCGCATCTCGGTGCAGGCCTTCTGCGAGTCCTCCGAGCTGGCGACCGCCTTCGAGGCGGCCGCCGGCGACCGCCGCATGGAGCGCGCCCACGTCAAGGTGCATATGGGCGGCATCGCCGCCGCCGCCGAGTTCTACGCGGCGGCGCCCACGCCCAACCTCATCGTCGTCGAGAGCCAGCTCTCGGGCGAGAAGCTGCTGGCCGATCTCGATCGCCTCTCCGAGGTCGTCGACGCCGGGTCCAAGGTGGTCGTCATCGGCCATGTCAACGACGTGGACCTCT
The DNA here is from genome assembly GCA_020853895.1 of Bauldia sp. Classification (GTDB taxonomy): domain Bacteria; phylum Pseudomonadota; class Alphaproteobacteria; order Rhizobiales; family Kaistiaceae; genus JADYYB01. The sequence continues at coordinate 27,540 of JADYYB010000167.1, read as the reverse complement.
ACCGCGAGCTCTCGCGCCGCGGCGTGAGCGAGTACCTCGTCATGCCGGTCGGCGTGATGCAGATCATCCGCTGCGTCGCCGATCTCTATGTCGACCCCTCCGCCGAGCCGCTCGGCCGCTCCATCGCCTTCGTCGGCGGCAAGGGCGGCGTCGGCGCCTCGATGGTCGCCCACAACGTCGCCTGGGCGATCGCCAAGAGCTTCGACTCCGACGTCGTGGTCGCCGACCTCGACCTCGCTTTCGGTACCGCCGGCCTCGACTTCAACCAGGATCCCTCGCAGGGCATCGCCGAGGCGATCTACTCGCCCGAGCGTCTCGACGACACCTTCCTCGACCGCCTGCTGGCGCGGGCGTCCGATCATCTGAGCCTCCTCGCGGCGCCGGCCACGCTCGACCGCACCTGCGATTTCGACGAGGCGACCTTCCAGGCGGTGATCGACGTCGCCCAGGCCGGCGTGCCGGCCCTCGTCATCGACCTGCCGCATATCTGGACGGGGTGGGTGAAGAAGACCCTCCTCAGCGCCGACGAGATCGTCATCACCTGCGAGCCCGATCTCGCCAATCTGCGCAACGCCAAGAACCTGATCGACATCCTCAAGCAGTCGCGCAAGAACGACTCCATGCCGCGCCTCATCCTCAACAAGGTCGGCATGCCCAAGCGTCCCGAGATCAAGCCCGAGGAGTTCGCCAAGGCGCTCGAGATCGACCCCATCGCGGTCATCGCCTTCGACGCCCAGCTCTTCGGCACCGCCGCCAATAACGGCCAGATGATCGCCGAGACCGACGCCAAGAGCGCGGCCGCCGATTCCTTCCAGAAGGTGGCGCAGATCGTCACCGGCCGCATGGAGGCCAAGCGCCCCCGCCGGTCCGGCCTCCTGTCACGCCTGCGCAGCAAGAAGAGCGAGTAGCCAAGTCCAATGTTCGGAAAGCGTGGAGGTTCGGAGGCGGGGGTGGCGCGGCAAGCGCCCGCCCCCGCCGTAGCAGCGCAACCCAAGGCCGAGGCCGCCGCCCCGGAGCCGGTGCCGGTTGCCCGGCCGGCCAAGCCGGCGCCCGCCGCGCCGGAGCCGAAATCGATCGACCTTGCGCGCCCGCGCTCGGAGGGCTTCTACCAGACCAAGTCGACGGTCTTCGCCGCGCTCATCGACACCATCGACCTCTCGCAGCTCGCCAAGCTCGACATCGAATCGGCGCGCGACGAGATCCGGGACATCGTCAGCGACATCATCTCGCTGAAGAACATCGTGATGTCGATCTCCGAGCAGGAGGACCTGCTCGAGGACATCTGCAACGACGTTCTCGGACTGGGGCCCCTCGAGCCGCTGCTCGCCCGCGACGACATCTCCGACATCATGGTCAACGGCGCCACGCGGACCTACATCGAAGTCGCCGGCAAGGTCCAGGCGACCTCGATCCGCTTCAGAGACAACGCGCAGCTGATGAATATCTGCCAGCGCATCGTCAGCCAGGTCGGCCGCCGGGTCGACGAGGCGAGCCCGATCTGCGACGCCCGTCTCCCCGACGGCTCCCGCGTCAACGTCATCGCCCCGCCGCTCGCCATCGACGGCCCCACCCTCACCATCCGCAAGTTCAAGAAGGACAAGCTGACCCTCGATCAGCTGGTCAAGTTCGGCACCATCACCCGCGAGGGCGCGACCATCCTCGAGGTCATCGCCAACTCGCGCTGCAACATCATCGTCTCCGGCGGCACCGGCTCGGGCAAGACCACGCTCCTCAACTGCCTCACCCGCTACATCGAGGACGACGAGCGCATCATCACCTGCGAGGACGCCGCCGAGCTCCAGCTGCAGCAGCCGCACGTCGTCCGCCTCGAGACCCGCCCGCCCAACCTCGAGGGCGAGGGCGCGGTGACCATGCGCGATCTGGTCAGGAACTGCCTCCGTATGCGTCCCGAGCGGATCATCGTCGGCGAGGTGCGCGGCCCGGAGAGCTTCGATCTCCTCCAGGCCATGAACACCGGCCACGACGGCTCGATGGGCACGCTCCACGCCAACAGCCCGCGCGAGGCGCTCACCCGTCTGGAATCGATGATCACCATGGGCGGCTTCACGCTGCCCTCGCGCACCATCAAGGACATGATCGCCACCTCCGTCGACGTCATCGTCCAGGCCGAGCGCCTGAGAGACGGCTCGCGCAAGATCACCTCGATCACCGAGGTGATCGGCATGGAAGGGGACGTCATCACCACCCAGGACATCTTCACCTACGAGATCCTGGGCGAGGACCAGCACGGCAAGCTCATCGGCCGCCACCGCTCGACCGGCATCGGCCGCCCGGCCTTCTGGGAGCGCGCCCGCTATTTCGGCCAGGACCAGCGTCTCGCCGCCGCCCTCGACGCGGCCAACGCTGCCGACGCCATGTCCCCGGTGGCATAGATGGCCGAGCTCCTCCAGAACCCGACCATCCTCGCGCTCGCCTTCGGCGCGCTCGCCATGCTCAGCGTGGGCGGCATCGCCTGGGCGGTCATGTATGGCCGCATGAGCGAGCAGGCCAAGGTCGACAAGCGCCGCGAGGCGATCGCCACCCGCCCCTCGAACAACAACGCGATCGTCGCCGCGGTCCGCCAGACCGACGCCAACAAGCGCCGCAAGTCCGTCCAGGACACGCTGAAGGAGATGGAGATCCGGCAGAAGGCGCAGGCCAAGCGCAGCTCCGCGCCGCCGATGCATCTCCGCCTCCAGCAGGCCGGCCTGAAACTGACCACGCAGATGTTCTACATCATCTCCGTTTTGGTCGGCCTCCTCGTCCTCGCCATCTGCTTCTTCCTCAACATGCCGATCTACGCGACCGCCGTCCTGCCGCTCGCCGCCGCGATCGTGCTGCCGCGCTGGTTCGTCAATTTCGCGCGCAAGCGCCGCTTCAAGAAGTTCACCTACGAGTTCCCGAACGCGGTCGACGTCATCGTCCGCGGCGTCAAGGCCGGCCTGCCGCTGCATGACTGCATCCGCGTCATCGCCCAGGAAGCGGCCGAGCCGGTGCGCAGCGAGTTCCGCACCGTCAGCGAGGCCCAGGCGATGGGCGTCACCCTCGCCGACGCGGTGGCGAGGATGCCGGAGCGCGTGCCGATCCCGGAGACCAATTTCTTCGCCATCGCCATCGCCATACAGCAGAAGTCCGGCGGCAACCTCTCCGAGGCCCTCGGCAACCTTTCGCGCGTGCTGCGCGAGCGCAAGAAGATGAAGGGCAAGATCGGCGCCATGAGCATGGAGGCCAAGGCCTCCGCCGCGATCATCGGCGCGCTGCCGTTCATCGTCATGTTCCTCGTCTTCATCACCAGCCCCGACTACATCAAGCTGCTCTTCACCGACCGCATGGGCCACCTCATCCTCGTGGCGGCCGGCTTCTGGATGTCCTGCGGCATCTTCGTGATGCGCAAGATGATCAACTTCGACTACTGACGGCGGGGCGGCGATGATCGACACCATCTACGAGACCGTCGGCAACCCGCAGTTCCTGGTCGCGCTCCTCGCCGGCGTCGCCACGATCGCGGCGATCGTCACCCTGACCATGCCGCTCCTGCAGCGCGACAAGCTCGCCCTGCGCATGCGCTCGGTGGCGCTGGAGCGCGAGAAGATCCGCCAGCGCGAGCGCGCCCGCATGGCGGCGGAAGTGGCGCGGCCGACGATCCGCCAGCAGGCCAAGCCGTTCATGCAGTCGATCGTCGACCGCTTCAACCTCCGCAACGCGCTGGCCGACGAGAACACCGTCGCCGCGCTGCGCATGGCCGGCTATCGCGGCCAGGCCCCGCTGGTCGTGTTCCTGTTCGCGCGCGTGACCCTGCCGATCGCCTTCTTCGCGGTGGCCGCGTTCTACATCTTCGGCCTCGGCATCCTCAGCACGCAGCCGCCGATGATCAAATGGGCGATCGTGCTGGGCGCCGCCTATCTCGGCTTCTACATGCCGACTATCCTGGTCAAGAACCGGGTGCAGAAGCGCCAGACCTCGATCAAGCGCGCCTGGCCGGACGCCCTCGATCTCATGCTGATCTGCGTGGAGTCGGGCATCTCGATCGAGGCCGCCTTCCGCAAGGTCTCCGAGGAGATCGGCAGCCGCTCGGAGTATCTGGCCGAGGAGCTCACGCTCACCACCGCCGAGCTCTCCTACCTCTCCGAGCGCCGCCAGGCTTATGAGAATCTCGGCTCGCGCACTGGCCTCGACGGCATCAAGACGGTCATGACCTCGCTCATCCAGGCCGAGCGCTACGGCACGCCGATCGCGACCACGCTCCGCGTGATGGCCCAGGAGAACCGCGACATCCGCATGACCGAGGCCGAGAAGAAGGCCGCGGCCCTGCCGCCGAAGCTGACCGTGCCGATGATCGTCTTCTTCCTGCCGGTGCTCTTCGCCGTCATTCTCGGCCCCGCCGCCATCCAGCTGATGAGCCAGTAGGGGAGGACCTCCCTCTCGCCTCTCGCTGCAAAGAGCGGGGCTGTCGCGTGTGGCGGGAGAGCATTTCCCCCTCCCCCCTTGTGGGGGAGGCCGGGAGGGGGCCTCGCGGCAAGCGAGGCACCAAAATCCCACGGTAACACAAGCGTCAGCGTGGGATTCTTGAGCAAGCCTCGCTTGCCGCTCGGCCCCCACCCCCGACCCCTCCCCACAAGGGGGAGGGGGAAAGGGAGCAGGGTCCGTCCGCCCCTTTGGTCATATGCGATAGCCCCCGCCACAAGAGGGGAGCGGAAGGGCGATGTCGCCTCTTTCGCCGCTCTCCGCCCATGAAGCACAAAACAAAAAGGGCGCCCGGAGGCGCCCCTTCAGTCCTGACCTCGAAGTCTTGTTCACCCCGGCGTGGTGGTGCGGAGGCTCTCCCAGTTGTTCTGCTGGCTGAGCATCTGCCGGAGATACTGGATATTGGCGGCCGCCTGGTCGGCCGAGAGCTCACGCCGGGCGATCGCCTCGGCCTCGTCGAAGCGCCCCTGGAGCCCGACCACCAGCGCGAGGTTCTGACGGACGCGGCTGTCGGCGCCGGGCACCTCGATCGCCTGGCGGAGCACCGCCTCGGCCTGCGCGAGGTCCCCGCTCAGCACGTAGGACATGCCGAGATTGGACATCACCGTCGGCTCGTTCGGCGCGAATTGCAGCGCCCGCTCGTAGAGCCGCCGCGCTTCCTCCGGCCGCCCCAGCTGGTCGAGGATCACCGCCTCGGCCGAGAGGAGCCGCCAGTCCGGCTGGTCGGGCGTCTGTGCCCGCTGGATGATGCGGAGCGCCTGCTCGAGCTGGCCGGCCGAGGCGAGCGCCTTGCCGTAGGCCGACATCACGTCGTGGTCTTCCGGGAAATTGATCGCGGCCCGCTGCAGCACGGCCACCGCCTGCTCCATCTGCCCAACGCGGCGCAGCGCGGCGGCGTAGTTGAGCGCGTTGCTCTTGTCTTGCGGGTTGCGCTGGTAGCGCTGGCCCCACTCGGTCGCCGCGCGCTCGAAATCGCGCTGCGTCATCGGCACCGCCGCCTGGCCGCCATGCGTGCCCACCGCCTGGCTGAGGCCGGAGCAGCCGGCGAGCGCGAGGCTCATCACCAGCGGCACCAGCGCCGAGCTCAGCGAGAGGGCAGGGAAGGGCCGGCGCAAGGCGAGCATGAAACGCTCCGAAAATGCGCGGACGAAGCGGGTCCGCCGATCTTTCGAGCAATAGGTCGTTAACCCTAACGGAGCGTTAAAACGGCCGATTGCCGTGCCGCTTCCTGCCCGTCATGATCGGGAAGCCACACTCCGGAGACCTGCCTTGAAAGACTGCTTCCTGAACGCCGATGCGTCCGCCTCGGCCACCGAAGTCGTGCTCGTCGGCACCGACCGTCTCGCCGCCGCGCTCGACGCCCTGCCCAAGGGCGAGGGCGCCTTCGCCCGCGCCAGCGCCTTCCAGGCCCGCTCCGGCTCGCTGGCTCTCCTGCCTTCCGCCGACGGCAAGCTGGCCCGGGTTCTCCTCGGCATCGGCACCGACACCGGGGCGGCCGCCGCGCGCCACGCCGGCCGGCTCTTCGACGCCCTCCCGCCCGGCGCCTACAAGCTCGCCGGCGAGGTCGACCGGCCGGACCTGGCGGCGCTCTTCTTCGCCCTCGGCGCCTATCGCTTCGACCGCTACAAATCCGCCGACCAGAAGGACGTGAAGCTGGTCGTCCCCGACGGCGTCGACGGGGCCGAGCTTCGCCTCCAGCGCGAGGCGGTGACCTGGACGCGCGACCTCATCAACATCCCCGCCAACGATCTCGGCCCGGCCGAGCTCTCGGCCGCCGCGCGCGAACTCGCCGAGGAGATCGGCGCCACCTTCACCGAGATCACCGCCGACCACCTCGCCGCCGAGTTCCCGCTCATCGCCACCGTAGGCGCGGCGGCCGCGCCCGGCCGCGAGCCCTGCCTCATCGACATCGCCTGGGGCAACCCCGACCACCCCAAGGTGACGCTGGTCGGGAAGGGCATCTGCTTCGACACCGGCGGCCTCGACATCAAGCCGTCCGCCGGCATGCTCCTGATGAAGAAGGACATGGGCGGCGCCGCCAACGCCCTCGGCCTCGCCGCCATGATCATCGGCGCCGCGCTGCCTGTGCGCCTCCGCGTGCTCGTCGCCGCTGCCGAGAACGCCATCGCCGGCCCCGCCTTCCGCCCCGGCGACGTGTTCAAGAGCCGGAAGGGCCTCACGGTCGAGATCGGCAACACCGACGCCGAAGGGCGCCTCGTGCTCGCCGATGCGCTGGCGCTCGCCTCCGAGGAGTCGCCCGATCTCCTGATCGATTTCGCGACCCTGACCGGCGCCGCCCGCGTCGCCCTCGGCCCCGAGCTGCCGGCGGTCTTCACGAGAGACGACGCGCTTGCCGCCGACCTCGCCCGCGCCGGCCTCGCGACCGCCGACCCCTCATGGCGCCTGCCGCTCTGGTCGCCCTATCTCTCGATGATGGATAGCAAGGTCGCCAACATCAACAACGCCGGCACCGGCAGCTTCGCCGGCTCGATCACCGCGGCCCTGTTCCTGGAGAAATTCGTCGGCGACGGCTTGCGGTGGCTCCACGTCGACCTCTTCGCCTGGAACCCCAGCTCCCGCCCCGGCTCCCCGGAGGGCGGCGAAGCGCAAACCATCCGCTCGCTGTATCAGCTGCTGAAGGAACGCTACGTCCGCTAGCTGTTCCACCCTCCCCCTCGAGGGCAGGGTGGAGAGGCCCAAGCGCCGGTCGCGGCAAGCCTATCGGAGGGCGTCGCCCGGAAAACTGCGCGAGGCGTGAAGGTCGTAGACGAACACGCCGGCCTTGACGCCCGGGTCGTCGTCCATCAGCGCCTTGGTCTCCTCGACCGTGGCGTCGAAGATGCCGATGCCGCAGACGTCGCTCTCATCCATCACGGGGCAGACGATGAGGAGCTTCCCCGCAGCACGCATTTCGAAATTGCGCCGGCCGTGCTCCCATACGATGGCAAGTGAGCCCGGGTCGCTAGACCGAGGACCATTCTTCAGAATCATCACCGTGTACGGCTTCGTCTTCTGAAGCATCTCCTGCATGAAGGCGTCTGTAATCGTGACCACGGTGGCGGCCTTTTCGAGCGAGCTGAACTCGCTCCATGCTAGTCGAACCCCTCGACCGGGGACAAAGCCATTGCTGCTCGCGCCGACGTGCCCCCTCTCCCCGGCGGGGAGAGGGCGGGGGTGAGGGGGCTCCACCTCTCCGGAGGGGCTCCCACCCAGCGCCCTTACCGGATGGACCGGTACCCCCTCACCCTAACCCTCTCCCCTCCGGGGAGAGGGGACGCGCCAATCACTCCAAGCTTGCCGCTTGGGCCTGCGCGTCGGCGTGCTGAGCAGGTCTACGACGGGGAGAAATCGAGGGAGGTGGGGTCTACGGCCCCTCGTGGCCCGGCGCGCGCTTCCGGGCCCAGGGGCGCGTGCCCGCCGGCACCTCGAGGTCGGCCCGCACCGGCTGATAGTATTCCGGCACTTCCGGCCAGTAGCCCTTCTTGAGCGCGTCGATGGTCAGCGGCTCGGTCGGCTCGAGGGCGTCGAAGCCGACGCGGCGGATCAGCGGCGCCTGGTCGATCGTGTAGGGACCGACCGCGCGCAGCTCGCCCTTGAAGCCGTGCTGGTCGCGGAGGAGGCGCCCGATCGAGAACGCCCGCCCGTCGGAGAATTTCGAGAACGGGACCGCGATCACCTCGAACCGGCCGATGTCGGCGCCGATGTCGTCGAACGGCTTGCCCAGATCCATGAGGAGGCCGAGCGGTCCCGGCCGCTGGAAAAGGACGTCGCGCTGCGCCCGCCAGCGCGCGATCGAGACGATCACCGGCGCGCCCGGGTCGAGTTCCGCGTCGTCCGCGACCGTCGTGAACCGGTCGTCGACGAAACCCCCATCCTTCCAAAGTGCCATCAGATGCCGCTGCCGTTGCTCTCGAGATCGGCGTGGATACCACACTCGGTCTTGCTGAGCCCACGCCATCGTCCGGCGCGCTGGTCCTCGCCCGGCAGCACCTTGGTGGTGCAGGGCACGCAGCCGATCGAGGGATAGCCCTTGGCGGTCAGCGGATGCGGCGGCAGGTCGTGGATCGAGGCGTATTCGAGGAGGTCGGCTGGGCTCCATTCGGCGAGCGGATTGACCTTGAGGCGCGGCCCGTCGGGCTCGAAGAAATCGAGCCGCGCGCGCTTGGCGCTCTGGAAGCGCTTCCGTCCGGTGAACCAGGCGTCGAAGCCGGCGAGCCCGCGCGCCAGCGGCTCGGTCTTGCGCATATGGCAGCAGAGGTCCGGATCGGTCATCCACAGCGCCTTCAGCGGATCGAGCTCGGCGACCCGCGAGGGCTCCGGCCCGACATTGCGGATATCGGTCAGCCCGAGCTTTTCGGCCAGCTTCTCGCGATAGTCGAGCGTCTCCGGGAAGAGCCGCCCGGTGTTGATGAAGATCACCGGCACGCCCGGATCGACCGCGGCGAGGAGGTGGAGGAGCACCGCCGATTCCGCCCCGAAGCTCGACACCATGGCGACGCGCCCCGGGAAAAGCTCGTTGACGGCCGCGTCGATGATCTCGGTCGCCTTTCGGCCGCGATAACGCGCGTTGAGGACAGCCGCCTCGGCGCGGGCAGGGGATTCCGGCGCGACCGCGACCGTGTCGGCGTCGAGGGCCGGCGCGATGACGTCAAGCGTCGCCATAGAGCGCCTCCTTGAACGGCTCCTGGCCGAGCCGTCGGTAGGTGGCGAGGAAGGTCTCCTCCGGTCGCTCGCGCACCTCGAGATATTTGTCGACGATGGTCTCGATCGCGTCGACCACCTCTTCGCTCGAGAAGCCGCGCCCGATGATCTCGCCGATCGAGGTGTGCTCGTCGCCCGAGCCGCCGAGCGTGATCTGGTAGAACTCCTCGCCCTTCTTCTCGACCCCGAGAATGCCGATATGGCCGACATGGTGGTGGCCGCAGGCGTTGATGCAGCCCGAGATCTTGATCTTGAGGTCGCCGATCAGCCGCTGCCGCTCGGGCGCGCCGAAGCGCTCGGAGATGCGCTGCGCGACCGGGATCGAGCGCGCATTGGCGAGCGAGCAATAGTCGAGCCCGGGGCAGGAGATGATGTCGGTGATGAGCCCGGCATTGGCGGTCGCGAGCCCGCTCCGCTGCAGCTCCGCGAAGAGCTCGGGCAGGTCGTCCTTGGCGACATGCGGGAAGACGATGTTCTGCTCGTGGCTGACCCGCGCCTCGGACGCGCTGTAGCGCTCGGCGAGGTCGGCGAGGAGGTCCATCTGCTCGTGCGTAGCGTCGCCCGGCGTGCCGCCGATCGGCTTCAGCGAGACGGTGACCGCGACATGGCCCGGCACCTTGTGCTCGACGCTGTTCTGCCTGACCCAGGCATCGAGCGCGCTGTCGGTGACGCGCGCCGCCGACAGCTTCCGGCTCTCGGCCTCGCGGGCCGGCAGGTCGGGGAGGGCGAAATAGGCCCGGATGCGGTGGATCTCCTCCTCGGGCAGCTTCAGCGCCGAGTCCTTGATCCGCGCGAAATCCTCCTCGACCTGGCGGGTGATCGCCTCCGCGCCCGCCTCGTGGACGAGGATCTTGATGCGCGCCTTGTACTTGTTGTCCCGCCGTCCGTAGAGGTTATAGACCCGCAGGATCGACTCCATGTAGGAGAGGAGGTCCTCCTCCGGCAGGAAGTCGCGGATCTTGTGCGCGATCATCGGCGTCCGGCCGAGCCCGCCGCCCACGAACACTGCGAACCCGATCTCGCCCTTCTCGTTCCGCTTGGCGTGGAGCCCGATGTCGTGGACCTGCACCGCCGCGCGGTCGCGCTCCGCGCCGGTCACCGCGATCTTGAACTTCCGCGGCAGGAACAGGAACTCGGGGTGGAGCGAGGACCACTGCCGGAGGATCTCGGCGTAAGGCCGCGGGTCGATGATCTCGTCCGCGGCGGCGCCCGCGAAATGGTCGGCCGTCACGTTGCGGATGCAATTGCCCGAGGTCTGGATGCCGTGCATCTCGACCGAGGCGAGGTCGGCGAGGATGTCCGGGATGTCCTTCAGCGCCGGCCAGTGGAACTGGAGGTTCTGGCGCGTGGTGAAGTGCCCGTAGCCCTTGTCGTACTTCCGCGCGATGTGGGCGAGCATGCGGAGCTGTCTCGGGCTCAGCGTCCCGTAGGGGACGGCGATCCGGAGCATGTAGGCGTGGAGCTGCAGATAGACCCCGTTCTGCAGCCGCAGCGGCTTGAACTGGTCCTCGGTGATCTCGCCCGACAGCCGTCGCGCCACCTGGTCGCGGAACTGCGCGACGCGGTGGCCGATGAACTCCTGGTCGAACTCGTCATACCGGTACATCTGTCAGGTCCTCACGATGCGCGGCCGAGCCGCGCCACCTCGTCCTTGCCGTAGTCGACTGTCGGCCCCTTGGCGCGGATGCGCTCCTTGAGCCGCTCCGGCACCGGCACGCCGTCCTTCACCACGATGTCGATGACATAGGGCTCCACCACGACACGCGCGTCGTGCTGCGCCTGCGCGTAGGCCTTGGCCTGATCGAGCTCCGGCCCCTCGGCGAGGAGTTGGCCGGCCTCGACGCTGCGCACCCAGCTGCCGTTCGGCCCGAGAAACACGACATAGCCGTCGCGGAGCTCGTTGGCGGTGATCATCTTGGGGGTTGCCGCTGCCGCCATCGCCGCCTCAAGCCGCCACGAGGGTCGAGAGCGCCGCCGGCTCGAAGCCGAGCGCGCCATGCGCCACGACCTCGCCGATGACGATGAGCACCGGCCCTTCGATCTCGGGCCGCGCCGCAAGCTTGGGCAGCTCGTCGAGCCGGCCGACAAAGGCGCGCTGGTCGGCGCGCGAGGCGTTCTCGATGAGCGCCACCGGCGTGGAGGCGTTGAGCCCCGCCGCGATCAGCTGCGTGGCGACCTTGCCGGCCACCGAGTGGCCCATATAGACCGCGACCGTCGCGCCCGAGAGCGCGATCCCGGCCCAACCCGGCAGTGTTTCCAGGTGCTCGTCGTGCCCGGTCGCGAAGACCAGCGCCGAGGCGACGCCGCGCAGCGTCAGCGGAATCTCGGTCGTGGCGGCCGCGGCGAAGGCGGCGGTGATGCCCGGCACGAGGTCGAACGAGACGCCGGCCGCGCGGAGCGCCGCGATCTCCTCGCCGGCCCGGCCGAAGATCAGCGGGTCGCCCGACTTGAGCCGCACCACCCGGTTGCCGGCCTCGGCCTCGCTCACGAGAAGGGCGTTGATCTCCTCCTGCGTGGCGCGATGCGAGCCCCTGGTCTTGCCGACATGGATGCGCCGCGCGTCGCGCCGCCCCATCGCCACCACCTTCTCCGGCACCAGCGCGTCATAGACGATGACGTCGGCCTCCTGCAGGAGCCGCTGCGCGCGGAGCGTGAGGAGATCCTCCGCGCCGGGGCCCGCGCCGACCAGCGAGACGTGGCCCGCCGCCTTGGCGGGAGCGGCAAGCGCGGCGCGCGCCTCGGCCTCGGCCTCCTCGACCTTGCCGGCGAACACCTTCTCGGCCACCGTCCCGGTGAAGAACCGCGCCCAGAAGCGCCGCCGCCCCTCGCCCGATCCGATCGCGCCGCCGACCGCGCCGCGCAGTCTGTCGGCGAGCCCGGCGAGGTCGCCGAAGGCGGGCGCGAGCAGCGCCTCGATGCGCGCCCGCACGTGCCGCGCCAGCACCGGCGCCGCGCCCGCGGTGGAGACCGCGACGGCGAGCGGGGCGCGGTTGACCAGCGCGCCGGTGAAGAAATCGCAGAGCTCGGGACGGTCGACGACGTTGACCGGCACGCCAGCCTCGCGCGCGAGCGCCGTAAGCGCCCAGTCGGTCGCCTCGTCACCGGTGGCGATGAAGGCGAGCGCCGCCCCGTCGAAATCGCCCGCCTCGGGAAGCCGCGGCACCCAGGCCCCGTTCGCGGCGACGAGGTCCGCGCCGGTCTCCTTGTCGAGGGTCGGGCCGAAGACCTGGATCGACGCGGAGGTCTCGGCGAGGAGCCGCACCTTCGCGCCGGCCGCCTCGCCGTCGCCGGCGATCACCACGCGCGCGCCGTCGACCTTGTGGAAGGCGGGGAAGACGGCGAGCTTGCGCGGGGTCTCGGACATTCCGGACAATTCCATAGGAGAAGGCGCCGAAGGCATGTTCTGCCCGGCACCGATCGCTCCGGAATTTAGGGATTCAAAGGTAAAGAGACGACGACGCCGGTTCCAATCTCCCCGCCGTGGCGAGAAAAACATTCCCGGCGAAGGGGCCTAAGCACCTAAGGCGGCTGCCCTTTTTCGTGGCCTCACCGGTCGCCCTTCGCGTCCTGGAGCGGCCGGATCTCGATCGACCCGTAGCGCGCGCTCGGGCAGCGCTGCGCCCAGGCGACCGCCTGCTCGATGTCGGGCACGTCGATCATGAAATACCCGGCGAACTGCTCCTTGGTGTCGGCATAGGGCCCGTCGAGGACGTCCGACCGTCCCTCGCCGGCGCGGACGGTGACGGCCGCGGCACTCCCCTGCAGCCGCTCCCCCACGCTGAAGCCCGCGCCGGCCTTGGCGAGCGCCTGGTTGAAGGCGGCATAGTCGGCGGCGAGAAGCTGCCACGGAGCGGCGGCCAGCGCCGCCTCGTCGTGGTGGATGAGCATCATGTAGCGCATGGCCTCAGCCCACCGCCTTCTTCACCAGCGCCGCGATCCTGGCTTCGGTGGCGGGCGTCAACGCCTTGACCGCGAACGAGGTCGGCCAAAGATCCCCCTCGTCGAGCTTCGCCTGGTCGCTGAAGCCGAGCGTGGAGTACCGCACCTTGAACTTCCCCGCGGCCTGGAAGAAGCACACGACCTTCTCCCCCCGCGCATAGGCCGGCATGCCGTACCAGGTCTTCGGGGAGAGATCCGGGGCGGTCGCCTTGACGAGTGCGTGGAGCCGCTCGCCGATGACGCGGTCGGCCTTCGGCATCGCCGCGAGCGCCGCGAGCACGTCGCGCTCGCCGGCGGCGTCCTTGTCGGCCTTCGAGCCGCGCCGCGACTCCGCCTTCAGCTCCTCGGCGCGCTCCTTCATGGCGGCCTTCTCGAAATCGGAGAAGCCGCCCGCCTTCTTCCTGGCCGGGCTCGCGCGCTTGGCGGTCTTGGTCGTGTCTTTCATCGGGAGATTCTCCTGCGACGCCGCGAAGCTACCACTTCAGCTGGGTGATCTGGATGAGGTTGCCGCAGCCGTCCTTGACCTGCGCGATGGTCGAGGCGGTGACGTCGGTCGGCTCCATCGCGAACGCTCCGCCGCGCGCCTTGATGCGCTCGTAGTCGCCCTGGACGTCCTCGCTCATGAACATCACCGCTGGCTGGCTCTGCTCGAACATCGCCTTCTGGAAGGCCTTGGCCGCCGGGTTGTCGTTGAGCGCCAGCTGCAGCTCGGTCCCGTCCGGCTCCTCGGGCGAGGCGACCGTCAGCCAGCGGAACGGCCCGTTGGTGAAATCGGCCTTCTTGGTGAAGCCCAGCACGTCCGTATAGAAGCGGAGCGCCTTCTCCTGGTCGTCGACATAGACCGTGGTCAGCTTGATCTTCATCTCGTCCTCCGTTCGTCACGCCCGGTGACAGCCACCGGAAAACGCTCCGGCACGACAATGTCGCGGAGCCGACCGGGATTTCGACACCGCGACCAAATATTTCTCGGTGCGATGGGAGTACTGGGCACGGTTGGGTGACCAACCCCCACGCGCTTCCCCGGCGAAGGCCGGCAACCATGCAACGGTAGCCTCGGGATACCGGCCGGCTGCCAGTCACTCTCGCACGGCAGTAGAACGAATGGTTCGGATGGGCCCCGGCCTTCGCCGGGGAAGCGGATTGGGGGGAGGCGCCGCTACACCGTCAGGTGCCGCCGCACCTGCGCGGGGTCGAGCTCGTCCCGCGTCCCCGACATCACGATCTCCCCGCGGTCCATCACCGCGATCGTGTCGGCGAGCTCGTGGGCGAAGTCGAAATACTGCTCGACCAGGACCAGCGCGATGTCGCCCTGCTGGCGGAGCCAGGCAAGCGCCCGGCCGATGTCCTTGATGATCGAGGGCTGGATGCCCTCGGTTGGCTCGTCGAGGATGATGAGCCGCGGCCGCGTCACCAGCGCCCGGGCGATCGAGAGCTGCTGCTGCTGGCCGCCCGAGAGGTCCCCGCCGCGCCGCCGCATCATGTCGGCGAGCACCGGGAAGAGGTCGAAGATGTAGCTTGGGATCGAGCGCTCCTTGCGCGGCACCGGCGCGTAGCCGGTCTCGAGGTTCTCGCGCACCGAGAGGAGGGGGAAGATCTCGCGTCCCTGCGGCACGTAGGCGATGCCGCGCGCCGCCCGGTCGTGGGGCGACATCCGCCCCAGCGTCTTGCCTTCCCAGACGATCTCCCCGCCCGAGATCGGCTGCAGCCCCATGATCGCGCGGAGGAAGCTCGTCTTGCCGACCCCGTTCCGGCCGAGGACGCAGGTGATCCTGCCCGGCTGCGCGGTCAGCGACACCTTCCAGAGGGCCTGCGCGGCACCGTAATGGAGGTCGACGTTCCTTGCTTCAAGCATGCCTGTATCCGGGCCTCAATTGGTGAGCCGCTCCCTGAGCCGGCGGAGCGCGTCGGTCTGCGCGAGGTCGGGGCCGCGGATGGCGGCGAGGGCGGTCGCGCCGGCGATGAGGTCCTGCGTCTGCGCCGGCGTCAGCCGCTCGCGCCATAGCGGGGTCAGCCGCCGGATCACCTCGTTGACGTCGACCACCTCGCGCGAGGCCCATTTGGCGAAGATCAGCGCCTCGGCCGGGTCGCGATATTGCGCGACCTCGCGGAGCCAGGTGCCGATCGCCTCTTCCTCCCGCGGCCCGAGGCCGGGTCCGGTTTCGGCGAGGCTGACGAGATAGACGGCCGCCGCGAGCGCGGGATCGTCGATCGAGGCCAGCGTCGAGGCCTCGACCTTCTTGCGGAATTTCCGCCGGTTGTAGGCGCCCTTGGCGCTGCCGGCGACGTCGATCACGTCGCCCACCGCGGCCGGGCCGCGCATCCTGAAATACCAGACCACCGCGCCGACGATGGCGCCGGCCAGCAAGACCAGAATCGGCATCGTGCTCCCCCACCTGTTGCCCCGAGGCGTGGCCGGTATTCTTCCAGCCTCCGCCGTAAGGCCGGAGTTTAGGGGAAGTCCGTGACCGATTGTACTGGCGGCCGAGACGCTCATCGTCCGAGATAGACCTCGATCACCTTGGGGTCGGCCGAGACGTGGTCGAGAGACCCCTCCGACAGCACCGAACCCTCATGGAGCACGGTGACCTTGACCCCGAGGTCGCGCACGAAAGCCATGTCGTGCTCGACCACGATCACCGTCTTGGTCCTGGCGATCTCTTTCAGGAGCACGGCGGTCTCGGCGGTCTCCGCGTCGGTCATGCCGGCGGCCGGCTCGTCGACCAGGAGGAGCTTCGGCTCCTGCGCCAGGAGCATGCCGATCTCCAGCCACTGCTTCTGCCCGTGGCTGAGCTTGGAGGCCGGCCAGCTCGCCTTCCCGTCGAGCCGGATGATGCGGAGGAGCTCGTCGATCCGTGTCGTTTGTGCCGCCCCCTCGCGCCCGAAGAGCGTCGCCCCCGGCTCGCGGCTCCCCTCGAGCGCGAGCACGATATTGTCGCGCACCGAGTGGCTCTCGAACACGGTCGGCTTCTGGAACTTCCGGCCGATGCCGAGCGAGGCGATCGAGGCCTCGTCCATCTTGGTGAGATCGACGGTTCCGTCGAAGAACACCGCCCCGCTGTCCGGCTTGGTCTTGCCGGTGACCACGTCCATCATCGTGGTCTTGCCGGCCCCGTTCGGGCCGATGATCGCGCGCATCTCGCCCGGCTCGATGACGAGGCTGAGATTGTTGAGCGCGCGGAACCCGTCGAAGGAGACGTTGACCCCGTCGAGATAGAGGACGGTCTGGCTGAGCTTGTCGTCCATCTCTCTACTCCGCCAGCTGCGGGTTGGCCTGCGGCGGGACCGCCGTGCCGTGACCGTCGGCGTTCCGCTCCTCGCGCGGCGGGGCGGCGGCGCGGCGCTCGCGCATCCGGTTCCAGATCATCTGCACCGTGCCGACGATGCCCTTGGGCAGGAAGAGGGTGACCACCACGAAGAGCCCCCCCAGCACGAACGGCCAGTAGGGGGCCAGCGCGCCGGTGGTGAACACCGTCTTGGCGTAGTTGACGATCGTCGCCCCGATGATCGGCCCGACCAGCGTGCCGCGCCCGCCGACCGCCACCCAGATCACCGCCTCGATCGAGTTCTCCGGCGCGAACTCGCCGGGGTTGATGATCCCGACCTGCGGCACGTAGAGCGCGCCAGCGACCCCGGCCATCGCCGCCGAGATCACGAACACGGCGAGCTTGTAGCGCTCGACGCGGTAGCCGAGGAAGCGCGTCCGGCTCTCCGCGTCGCGGAGCGCGACCAGCACCTTGCCGAACTTGGAGGAGACCATCGCCCGGCACATCAGGTAGCCGATGGCGAGCGCGATCGCGGAGGCCGCGAAGAGGGTCGCGCGCGTGGTCGGCGCCTGGATGTTGAAGCCGAGTATGTCCTTGAAGTCGGTGAGGCCGTTATTGCCGCCGAACCCGAAATCGTTGCGGAAGAAGGCGAGGAGCAGGGCGTAGGTCAGCGCCTGGGTGATGATCGAGAGATAGACGCCCGTCACCCGGCTCCGGAAGGCGAACCAGCCGAACACGAAGGCGAGCACCCCGGGCACCGCCATCACCATCAGCGTGGCGTAGGGGAAGCCGTCGAAGAAGTGCCAGAAGAACGGCAGCTCCCGCCAGTTGAGGAACACCATGAAGTCGGGGAGGTCGGGGTTGGCGTAGACCCCGCGCGCCCCGATCTGGCGCATCAGGTACATGCCGATCGCGTAGCCGCCGAGCGCGAAGAACGCGCCGTGGCCGAGCGAGAGGATGCCGCAATAGCCCCAGATGAGGCCGACCGAGAGCGCCAGCAGCGCGTAGGTCAGGTACTTGCCGAAAAGGCTGACGGCGTAATTGGGAACGTGCAGCGGATGGGTTGGCGCGGTCCAGAGATTGAGGACCGGGACCGCGACCGCGACGAGGAGGAGGATCGCCACGACCAGATATCCGGTCCAGCCGATCCGCGCGCCCCACAAGAGCCCGCCGAGCGCGGCGAGGCCGGCGATCGCGGCGAGCGCCAGCACCGCGGCGCTCACCCAGAACACCGCGGCCTCGATCCGCTCGAAATCGAGATGGAACGGCTGCCCGGGCGGGATCACCCGTCCGGCGAGGATCATCGCGCCGGCGAACACGACCAGCGCGATGAAGAGGCCGGCGACGATCTGGCCGGCCAGAGTCTTGGCGCTGCTCTGCACGGCGAGCGCGACGACGAGGACCACGGCCCACACGCCGATCATCTGCATGTCGGCCGCGTCGATCACCACGCCCGAGGCGTCCGGCAGCGTGCCGTAGAGGACGAGGGCCGCTGCGCCGATCAGGATGAGGACGAGGATGCAGAGCCCGAGCACCCGTCCGACGATGGTGCCGCTCATGCCTCCACCGCCCGTCCCTTGAGCGCGAAGAGGCCGCGCGGCCGGCGCTGGATGAAGAGGATGATCAGCACCAGCACCAGGATCTTGCCGAGTACCGCGCCGGCATAGGGCTCGAGGAATTTGTTGGCGATGCCGAGCGTGAAGGCGCCGACCAGCGTGCCCCAGAGGTTACCCACGCCGCCGAACACCACGACCATGAAGGAGTCGATGATGTAGCTCTGGCCCAGATTCGGGCTCACATTGTCGATCTGCGACAGCGCGACCCCCGCCATGCCGGCGATGCCCGAGCCGAGGCCGAAGGTCATGGCGTCGATCCACGGCGTGCGGATACCCATGGCGCTCGCCATCTTGCGGTTCTGCGTCACCGCCCGCATGCGAAGGCCGAACGAGGTCGCCCGCATCAGGATCATGAGCCCGGCGAAGACCGCGAGCGCGAAGACGATGATCCACATCCTTCCATAGGCGATGGTGAGGCCGCCGAGCTCGAAGGAGCCGGACATCCACGAGGGGTTGCCGACCTGCTTGTTGGTCGGCCCGAAATAGGTGCGCACCGCCTGCTGCAGGATCAGCGAGAGGCCCCAGGTGGCCAGCAGCGTCTCGAGCGGCCGCCCGTAGAGGAAGCGGATGATGCCGCGCTCGATGGCGACGCCGATCGTGCCCGCGACCAGGAAGGCCAGCGGAATGGCGATGGCGAGCGACCAGTCGAACAGCCACGGCGCCTGGGTGCGGATGATCTCCTGCACGACGAAGGTCGTGTAGGCGCCGATCATCACCATCTCGCCATGCGCCATGTTGATGACGCCCATCACCCCGAAGGTGATGGCAAGGCCGATCGCGGCGAGGAGCAGCACCGAGCCGAGCGAGAGCCCGTACCAGACGTTCTGCCCGGCCGCCCAGAGCCGCTGCGTGTTCTCGATGCCGGCGAGGGCGGCGCTCGCCGCGTCCCCCACCGGGCCTTCGATGTTGGCGATCGGCCCGAGGATCGAGACCGCGTCCCGCCCGCCGCGCTCGGCGATGAGGTTGATCGCCTCGATCTTCTCCTCGTCCGGCCGGTCGGAGCGGACGATCGCGACCGCCCGCGCCGCGTTCATGACGGCGAGGACCCGGGCGTCGGTCTCCTGGGCGATGGCCGTGTCGAGGAGCGGTATCTGCTCGGAATCGCCGGTGCGCAGCACCGCCTGGGCGGCCGCGAGGCGGGTGGCGGGATTGTCGCTCATCAGCGTGAGCGCGCCGAGCGTGTCGCGGATGGCGCGCCGCACCCGGTTGTTGAGGCGGATGCGCTCGATCTCCGCTTCCGCGGCCTCGCCGAGGGATTCGCCGGTCACCGCGTCGGTGAGGGCGAACTGCCCGCGCGCGCGCTCGATCGCGATCACCACCTGGCTGTCGCTGGTGCGGACATAGAGGTCGCCCTCGCCCAGCGCGGTGACGGCCGGCACGGCGGCCGAGTCGCCCGCCTGGGTGATGGCGCGGAGCCCTGCCTCGATCTCGGGAAAGCCGCCCGCGCCGAGGGCGTTGATGAGAGCGCGGAGGTCGGTCTGGGCCGCCGCCGGCGCGATGCCGGTGAGGGCCGAGACGAGCAAGGCGACGAACGCCGACAGAACAAATCGCATCAGAAGAAACTGGCCCCCGGAGACGAAAAGAGGCGGCGAAGACCGCCGCCTCTCATTGAGCGATCGGGCTTACGGCGTGCTCGCCCCGCCGCACGTGCCGGTGACGGTGTTGAAGTTGCCGCACAGCATCGGGGGGCGCCAATCGGCGATCAGCGGAGCCGACTCGGGAAGAAAGTCGGACCATTCGTCGCCGACCACGAGGCCGGGGGTCTCCCACACCACCTCGAACTGGCCGTCGTCCTGGATCTCGCCGATGAGGACGGGCTTGGTGATGTGGTGGTTCGGCATCATCGTGGAGTAGCCGCCGGTGAGGTTCGGCACCGATACGCCGACGAGCGCGTCGATCACCGCGTCCGGATCGGTGGTGCCGGCCTTCTCGACCGCCTGAACCCACATGTTGAAGCCGATATAGTGGGCTTCCATCGGGTCGTTGGTCACCCGCTCGGCGTTGCCGATGAACTCGTGCCAGGTCTCGATGAAGGCCTCGTTCTCCGGCGTGTCGACCGACTGGAAATAGTTCCAGGCGGCGAGGTGACCGACCAGCGGGGCGGTGTCGAGACCCGCGAGCTCCTCCTCGCCGACCGAGAAGGCGATGACCGGGATGTCGGCGGCGTCCACGCCCGCGTTGGCGAGCTCCTTGTAGAACGGCACGTTGGCGTCGCCATTGATGGTCGAGACCACGGCGGTCGGCTTGCCCGTCGAGCCGAAGGCCACGATCTCGGAGACGATCGTCTGCCAGTCGGAGTGACCGAAGGGCGTGTAGTTGATCATGATGTCTTCCGGCGCCACGCCGTGGTCGAGGAGATAGGCCTCGAGGATCTTGTTGGTGGTGCGCGGATAGACGTAGTCGGTGCCGGCGAGCACCCAGCGCTCGATGCCTTCGGCCATCAGATAGTCGACGGCCGGGATCGCCTGCTGGTTCGGCGCGGCGCCGGTATAGAAGACGTTGCGCTGGCTCTCCTCGCCCTCGTACTGCACCGGATAGAAGAGGATCGAGTTCAGCTCCTCGAAGACCGGCAGCACGGACTTGCGGCTGACCGAGGTCCAGCAGCCGAAGACGACGTCGACGCCGGCGACGGAGATCAGCTCGCGCGCCTTCTCGGCGAAGAGGGGCCAGTCGGACGCCGGGTCGACGACCACCGCCTCGAGCTGGCGGCCGAGGAGGCCGCCGCGGGCGTTCTGCTCCTCGATGAGCATCAGCATCACGTCTTTGAGGGTGGTCTCGGAGATCGCCATCGTGCCCGACAGCGAGTGGAGGATACCGACCTTGATCGTTTCCTGCGCTTCGGCCGTGCCGAGCCCGGCCGCCATCATGGCGCCGGCGGCGGTCAGGCCGAGCAGCTTCCTGTGAATTGAGAACATACGCTTCCCCTGTTGGATCGGACGTCATCGGGAGGACGCCTGCGGGAGAAGGCGCAAAGGCCGTGCCAGCGCCGGCCGCCGCGATTCCGCCGGAAAGTCCGCTTCGTCGGGGAAGCTCTGCCCAAGCAATAGGCAACTCGGCGCGGCGTAGTAACCAGTCAACCATTTCTGCCCACGGCATAGGCAGACATGACTCGGAAAGCGCCGCACAGCCTAGAGATGAGTCATTGTGACAGTAGCGCGCGCTTCACGAACCCCCGTCTTTCACCGATCGTCTTTCCGGTTTGCTGACGTTCGGCGGCTAGAGATTCCCGGCGTAACCCCTTGGGAGCTCGTCAATGCCGATCGGCCGGCGCGGCCCCGCGCCCTACGAGACCGTCGACCGCCGCTGGTTCGAGATCTATTTCGGCCAGGACTGGCCGCTGTTCTCTCCGGTCCTCGACAAGATGCTGGCGAAGACGCGGCGGGTCGTGAGTTTCTCATGGGCGCTGGTTCTCTTCCCGGTG
Organism: Bauldia sp.; assembly: GCA_020853895.1. Classification (GTDB taxonomy): domain Bacteria; phylum Pseudomonadota; class Alphaproteobacteria; order Rhizobiales; family Kaistiaceae; genus JADYYB01. The sequence continues at coordinate 6,136 of JADYYB010000167.1, read as the reverse complement.
CCCTGGCTCCTCTATCGGCGGATGTGGCGTGATGGATTGGGCTATTTTGCGATTGTCGTCGCGGCCCAAGTCATGGGGATTCTCAACCTCGGTGGGCTCGCCGCAACGATGGGGCTCGGGCTTTGGTTGAGGTCCTACGCCGTCGAGCACGCCGCTCGAAAGATCGCTGGAGTCCTCAGAGGGAATGAACCGGATCCTCGAGCGTCCGTCGCCGCCGCGGGCGGCGTCTCGGAGCTTGGCGCATTCGTCGGTTCGATTGGGTACGCGGCGGTCATCGATCTGAGCGTCTGGAGCGTGTTCGACGTATCCCCGTGGGATCGCCGCGCACTAGGCCTCTTAGTCATCCTTGTTACGGTCGCAGCGGTGGCTTGCTCAATGACGCTGGGTTATCTGCGCCGGCGAGCCGAGCTAGGAGATCCACGGCGCAAAGGTGATTGGCCCGTTGTCCTCGTAGGCACGCTTCTGCTTACGGCGAGCCTTGCGAGTATTTTCGCTGCCGTCGCTCCCATTTGGGGCGCGGAAGACCCCGTTCTCGACTCGGTTCTCGCGATAGCAATCGTGATGGCTATACCGGCGCTCATCATCGCCGCCGTCGCGCACCTCGTGACGCGCCAGCCCAGCTATTCGTTCGCCGCCGCCGCGGCAGGTACGGTCGGGTGGGGAGGCATGATGTACCTCGGCTTCCTGCGCGATCCGGAACGTGTTGCGACCGCCGCCGAGCCCGGCGGGGTGGTCCTCCTCGGCTTCGCTTTGCTTCTTCTTCTCGGCTCGCTCGGACTGGTGGCGCTCAAGACGGAGCCTCGGGGGAAGACGCTGGATACCCACCGCTAGGGAGCATCCAGACGGGCAACGAGGTCCAATGGCTCCCTGGTGGCGGCGCCGTAACGGCCTTGGTGACGTGCCTGCGCTACCTCTCGTTCGAGGACTCTGAGCATGGCCGGGAGGCCTTCGCGGGCTGAGTGCGCGAACGACACACTCTCTCACCGCCACGCTCACGCCCGCGCCGCGTCATGGGCCGGTCAGCTTTACGCCCTAAAGGGGCCGCCCTAGACTGCGAGAGAAAGGGCCACGGAGATCGTTCCGGGTTATGCGGGGGTGTACGATGCGGGGGATGGCACTGGCCTCTAAGGCCTTCATCGCCGTACTGCTTTTCCTTGGTTTTTCGGCTGCGCAGGCGGCCGATCCGCGTATCGTCCTGATGCCCGGCACCGACCTTCCGGGCCACGACTACTCCACCATCCAGAACATCGAGCTGCGCGCCTGCGAGGCCGCCTGCCTCGACGACCGCACCTGCCGCGCCTTCACCTATAACGAGCAGGCCCGCTGGTGCTTCCTGAAGACCGACTTCGGGCGCCCGGTCGATTTCACGCGCGCCACCTCCGGCCGCGTCGTGACGGCCGCACTGCCCGCCGACATCGAGAACGACCGCGCCGCCGAGCTCGACTTCGTCCCGGCCGACTACAAGTACGAGGCCGACCGGCTCATCAACGATCTGCCGCGCGCCTACGCCCCGCCGGCCGAGGCGACCTATGGCGGGCTCGTCGACGACGGCGAGCGCGCCTTGCGCGGCGACAATTTCAACAGCGCCCTCGTCGCCTTCGGCCAGGCCTTGGCGCTGGCCAGCGAAGACCCCGCCCTCTGGCTGAATTTCGCCGAGGCCGCCCGCGCGTTCGCGGTCAGCCCCAACGCCAACCGCTACGATCTCCTGTGGCGCGCGACCGGCGCCTCGATCAACGCCTATCTCCGCTCCGAGACGCGGGCCGAGCGCGCCGTCGCGCTGGCTGCCATCGGCATGGCGCTCGAGCTCCGCGAGGCCTGGCGGCCGACCATCGCCGCCTACCGCGCCTCGATCGCCCTCATCGACAATTCCGACCTCCAGCAGCGGCTCGACCGCGTGATCGCCGAGCACGGCTTCCGCATCGTCTCCAACGAGGTCGACGCCGACAGCGCGTCCCCGCGCATCTGCATCGTCTTCTCCGACCCCCTCCCGGTCGGCAACTCGGCGCTCAGCGACTTCGTCACCGTCGACAATTCCCCGCAGGTCGCCATCGAGCCCGAGGACCGGCAGATCTGCCTGACCGGCGTTCAGCACGGCAACCGCTACCATATCCGCGTCCGCTCGGGCCTGCCCTCGGTCGACGGGGAGCAGCTGCAGCGCACCGCCGAGCTCGACGTCTATGTCCGCGACCGCTCGCCCTGGGTCGGCTTCGCGGGCAACGCCTACGTCCTGCCCGGCGGCCCGGGTGCCGCCATCCCGCTCAGCTCGATCAACACCGAAACCGCCGAGGCGATCATCTACCGCATCGGCGACCGCTCCATCGCCGCGGCCGTCCGCGACGGCATCTTCATGCAGCAGCTCGACGGCTACCAGGCCGAGGAACTCGCCAACACGCAGGGCGAGGAGATCTGGACCGGCGAGGTCGACATCGAGCCCTCGCTGAACGCGACGGTGGTGACCTCGATCCCTGTCTCCGAGGTGCTGCCCGAGATCGAGCCCGGCGTCTATGTCATCACCGCCAAGGTCAAGAGCGACCAGTCCGACTACTGGGACCCGATCTCCACCCAGTGGTTCGTGGTCTCCGATCTCGGCGTGACCACGCTCACCGGCACCGACGGCGTCCACGCCCTCGTCCGCTCGCTCGCCACCGCCGAGCCGGTGGCCGGCGCCAATGTCCGCCTCGTCGCCGTCAACAACGAGATCCTCGGCGAGGCGGTGACCGATGCCGACGGCCACGCCGTCTTCGCGCCCGGCCTCGCCCGCGGCACCGGCGGCCGCGCCCCGCAGCTCGTCACCGTCGAGACCGAGGGCGGCGACTACGCCTTCCTCGACGTCCGCCGGACGCCCTTCGACCTCACCGACCGCGGCGTCGACGGCCGTCCCGCGCCCGGCCCGCTCGACGTCTTCATGACCGCCGAGCGCGGGGTCTACCGCCCGGGCGAGACCGCCTTCATCACCGCGCTCCTCCGAGACCAGCGGGCCAACGCGGTCGCCGGCGTGCCGCTCACCTTCGTGGTCGAGCGTCCCGACGGGCACGAGCAGAGCCGTTCCGTCATCGATGACGGCGGTCTCGGCGGCTATTTCTTCGCCTACCAGTTCATCGACGACGCCATGCGCGGCTCGTGGACGGTCAGCGTCTATGCCGATCCGCGCGGCCGCGCGCTCGCCACCGCGTCGGTGCTGGTCGAGGATTTCGAGCCCGAGCGGCTCGCCTTCGAGGTCACCGCGCCCGACGAGCCCTTCACCATCGACCCGCCGCCGCAGCTCGCGGTCAGCGCCCGCTACCTCTACGGCGCCACCGCGCCCGACCTGATGATCGAGGGCGACATCGTCCTTCGTCCGACCAGCCGCTCGCCGGCCTATCCCGGCTTCACCTTCGGCCGCGAGGACGATCCGATCGAGACCTACCGCGAGTCGCTCGGCGTGATCGCACAGACCGACGAGAACGGCGAGGCGCTCATCGACCTCTACATCCCCGAGACCCAGCCGACGACCCGCCTCCTCAGCGCCGAGGCGATCGTCCGGCTCGTCGACACCACCGGCCGCTTCGTCGAGCGCCGCCTCAGCCGTCCGCTGCTCGCGAACGGCAACCGCATCGGCATCCGCCCGCAATTCGGCGACTATGGCGCGCCCGAGGGTGGCGATGCCGCCTTCGACCTCATCGCCATCGGCCCGGACGGCGAACGCATCGCGCTCGACGGGGTCAACTGGACGCTCTCGCGCGTCGAGACGAACTACCAATGGTACCGCGCCAACGGCTTCTGGCAGTGGGAGCCGATCACCACTACTAGGCGCATCGCCGACGGCACGGTCGACATCGCCGCCGGCGCGCCGGCCGTGGTCTCCGGCCCGGTCGACTGGGGCAACTACCTCCTCGAGGTCGAGTCGGGCGGCGCGGACGCCACCTCGTCCAGCTATGACTTCTACGCCGGCTGGTACGTCGCCGAGGCCGGCTCCGACACGCCCGACACGCTCTCGGTCGCGCTCGACAAGCCCGCCTACCAGATCGGCGACACCGCCCAGCTTCGCCTCGAGCCGCGTTTCGCGGGCACGGCATTGGTCATGGTCATCGACGACCGCCTCATCGACATGAAGGCCGTCGAAGTCCCGGCCGAAGGCACGTCGATCGACCTCGCCGTCACCGAGGCATGGGGCCCCGGCGCCTACGTCACCGCCGCCCTCTACCGCCCGATGAACGTCGAGGAGGAGCGGATGCCGGCGCGTGCACTGGGCCTCGCCTGGGCGACCGTCGATCCGGGCGATCGCGTCCTCGACGTCACGCTCGGCGTCGAAGACGAGATCCGCCCGCGCGGCCCGATGGAGATCCCGGTCTCCATCGCCAATCTCGCGCCCGGCGAGGAGGCCTATGTCACCGTCGCCGCGGTCGATCTCGGCATCCTCAACCTCACCAACTACCAGCCGCCCGCGCCCGACGAATACTATTTCGCCCAGCGCCGGCTCGGCATGGAGATAAGAGACCTCTACGGCCAGCTGATCGACCGCATGCAGGGCATCCCGGGCGTCGTCCGCTCCGGCGGCGACGGGGGAGGGGCGCGCCTCGGCTCGCCGCCGCCGACCTCGGTGCTGGTCGCCTTCCACTCCGGCATCGTCCGCGTCGGCCCCGACGGCACCGCGACGGCCACCTTCGACATGCCCGACTTCAACGGCACGGCGCGGGTGATGGTTCAGGCCTGGTCGGCCGAGGGCGTCGGCCACGCGGTCAAGGACGTCATCGTCCGCGATCCGGTGGTAGTCACCGCCAGCGTGCCGCGCTTCCTCCATGTCGGCGACCGCTCGCGTCTTCTCGTGGAGATCAACAACGTCGCCGGCGTCGCCGGTGACTACAGCGTCGGCATCGATGTCGGCTCGGGCATCCTGCTCGCCAACGGCGCCGAGCAGACCGTGACCCTGGCCGAGGCTGCCCGTACCAGCCTCGACCTCCCCATCGCCGGCACCAGCATCGGCGACTTCCCGATCCGCGTCACGCTCACGACCCCGGACGGGGAGGCCTACACCAAGGACATCCTCCTCGGCGTCCGCCCCGCCGGCCAGCCGACATACCGCAGCGAGCTCGTCGCGCTCGCCCCCGACGGGTCGCTCTCGATCGGCATGGACCGTCTCGCCGACTTCCTGCCCGGCACCGGCGAGGCGACCCTCGCGCTCGGCGGCCTCGGCCGGCTCGACGTCCCCAACCTCCTCGTAAAGCTCGACCGCTATCCCTATGGCTGCGTCGAGCAGCTGACGAGCCGCGCCCTCCCGCTCCTCTACCTCAACGAGGTTGCGGAGGCGATCGGCCTCGGCACCGACGAGGCGCTCGCCGAGCGCATCCGGAACGCCATCCGCCGCATCCTCGCCAACCAGGATTCCTCGGGCAGCTTTGGCCTCTGGGGTCCGTACTCGAGCGGCGACCTCTGGCTCGACGCCTACGTCACCGAGTTCCTGGTGCGCGCCGAGTCCGAGGGCTACGAGATCCCCGAGCTCGCCATGACCATGGCGCTCGACAATCTCTCCAACCAGGTCGCCTACGCCACGGACTTCAGCAACGGCGGGCAGGGCATCGCCTACGCCCTCTACGTCCTCGCCCGCGACGGAAGAGCCGCCATCGGCGACCTCCGCTACTACCTCGAGGCCAAGCTCGACGACTTCGCGACCCCGCTCGCCAAGGCGCAGCTGGGCGCCGCGCTCGCCCTCTACGGCGACCGCCCGCGCGCCGGCACCGCCTTCCGGGCGGCGCTGAGCGATCTCGACGGCGCCCGCGACGGCACCGACTGGCGCCGCGACTACGGCACGGTCCTTCGCGACACCGCCGCGGTCCTCGCCCTGGCCGCCGAGTTCGAGGCCCCCGGCGTCGACCTCGCCGACCTCACCGTGCAGGTCTCGGAGCTCCGCGACGCGCGCCGCTGGACCTCGACCCAGGAGGACGTCTGGACGCTGCTGGCGGCCGCCTCGCTCGCCCGCGGCTCGGCCGACGGTACCGTCACGGTCGACGGCACGCCGCTCACCGGCAACGTCTTCCAGCGCTTCGACGCCCTCCGCCTCGCCTCGCTCCCGGTCACGGTCGTCAACACAGGCAACCGCCCGACCGACGCGCAGGTCACCGTCACCGGCATCCCGGTCCGGCCGGAGCCGGCCTCGAGC
>JADYYB010000166.1 GCA_020853895.1 Bauldia sp. | reverse complement strand
GTCGGGGTCTCGACCGGGCCGCCGGCGCCGAAGCCGTGGCAGGAGACGCAGGCCGGGATGGAGCGGGCGGGATCGCCGCGCAGCACGAGGTCGGCGATCACCGGGTCGGCGGCGACGACGCGGTTGGGGTCGAGCGTGCCCTTGGTGAGGGAGGCGTAATAGACCGAGAGGTCGACGATGGTCTGGTCGTCGAGGCCCTCGGCCATCGGTCCCATCATGGCGTTGGCGCGGCTGCCGCTCCGGAAGTCGTGGAGCTGCTTGTAGATGGCGAGCGCGGACTGGCCGGCGAGGCTCGGGAAGGCGGGGATCGCCGAGACGCCCGCCTCGCCGTGGCAGGCGGAGCAGGAGGCGGCGGCGGTGGCTCCGGCCTCGCGGTCGCCCCCGCTCAGCGCGCGGAGTATGTCCGGCGTCCACGAGACGGTGGAGACCGGCTGGGCGGTCGCCTCGGAGACCGGCTGGGGCGCCGCGGGCGTTCCGGGCAGGATGCCGAGGGCGCGGCAGATCGCGGTGAAGGCGCTGAGGCCGATGGCGTTGCCCTGGGCGATCGGGATGACGACGAAGCCGAGCAGTCCGCCGATGACGAGGACGGCGGCGAGGATGAGCGCCACCGATCCCTTCCAGGACGGCTCCGAGCGGGGCGAGGGCGGCTGGCCGTGGTCGAGACTCGTCATCGTTCAGCCTCCTCCGTTGACGCGGTGAACGATCGCTTCGGGCGCGTCGAAGATGAAGAACTGCGCGATGGGGAAGCCGTAGGCGGCGACCATCAGCACGAGGACCACGACGTTCCACATGCCGAAGCCGTTCAGCGCGCGGATGTAGGGGGCCGGATGAGCCGGGCGGGCATAGGCGACGGCGTCCGGCGCCTTGGTCGCGCCCTGGCGGTAGGGCGAAGACAGGTTGACGATGAAGAGCACGGCGCTGACGAGGAGGATCGCCCCGCCGACGAAGGAGACGATCACCCACGGCCCCCAGGCGGCGATGATCGGGTTCGAGTAGTCGAACTCCGCCACGCGGCGCCACTGGCCCAGGAGGCCGAGATAGTGCCAGGGCAGCGTCATCACCATCATGCCGACGAACCACAGCCAGAGCTGGGTGGTCAGCGCCCGCCGCGAGGCGAAGTCGCGGCCGGTCAGCGTCGGCCAGATGTAGTAGGCGATGGCGAAATACATGATCACCACAGTGCCGCCGAAGATGAGATGGAAATGCGCGGTCACCCACGAGGTGTTGTGGATCATCGCGTTCATCCCGTAGCTCATGTTGATGAGCCCGCCGCCGCCGCCGAAGAAGAGCATGAGGAAGGCGAGCCCGGTGGCGAGCACCATCGGGCGGTCCCAGGGGAGGGCGCGGATCCAGCCGAGGAGGCCCTTGCCGCCGCGCATCCGTCCGGCGACCTCCATCGAGGCGGTGATGGTGAAGACCGTGAGGAGGGTCGGGATGACCACGAGCGCGGTCAGGAACATCTGCAGGAACTTGAACCCGGTGGCGTGCTCCGGATCCATGAAGAGATGGTGGAGCCCGACGGGCAGGCTGTAGAGGAGGAAGAGCACGAAGGTGAGGCGGCCCATCGTGTCGCTGTAGAGCCGGCCGCCGGCGGCCTCCGGCGCCATCGTGTAGAAGGCGATATAGGCCGGGATGAGCCAGAAATAGACGATGGCGTGGAGGGTCCAGGAGAAGAGCGTCCGGGAGAGGCCGACGTCGATTGTCTCGGTCCAGCCGAGCGCGGCGGGGATGACCTGGAAGACCAGCTCGGCGGCGACGCCGACCGTGGTCCACAGCCACATCACCGCGTTGGCGACGGTCGCGAACATCGCCAGCGGCACGTTCTTGCCGGGGTTCTCGCGCTTCCATCCGGCCATCGCCAGGATCATCAGCACGCACCACACCCACGAGGCGGCGACCACCAGCACGAGGCCGACATAGAAGAACACGGTGCCGATCAGCGGCGGGTAGAAGGTGTAGAGGACCGAAGCCTGGCCGAGCAGCACCGAGCCCGCGGCGAGGGCGACGCCCAGGATGCCGACATAAAAGGCGCCCCACGCCCAGGGAGCCCCGGGCAGCGGCCGCTTCAGCGCCGTCTCGGCGACGAAATAGCCGAAGCCCATGATGAAGAAGGTCGGCAGCACATAGGCCATCGACACGCCATGGGCGGTGACCGAGAGGTAGTAGAGGTCGGGCGAGTAGGCGGGCGCGGGCAGGGGGCTCCGCGCCCACATCTGCCAGGCGCCGAGGATGGCGGCGACCACGAAGGCGGCGAAGCCGACCCAGAAATGGGCGAGGGTCAGTCCCTTAACGGAGCGGCTCACAGGACACCTTCCCTTGCGCGTCGGGGATGAAATCGGCGGCCGGCACGACCCGCACGGTGGCGATCATCTGGCTGTGGCCGATGCCGCAATATTCCTGGCATGGCATCAGGAGGTCGCCGGTCTCGGTGAACTCGGTGTGGACCTGCGCGACATAGCCGGGCACGACCATGGTGTTGACGTTGGTGCCGGTCACGAGGATCCCGTGGATGACGTCGGGGCTGGCGAAGCGAAGGGTCACCGGCTGACCGGCGGGGACGACCATGCAGCTCGGGATGAAGGAGAACTGGGTCGTCACCACGCGCACCGTGACCTGGCCGTTCGCGTCGACGCGCGTGCCGAGATTGCTCTCGGTGAACTCGGCCGAGAGATGCAGCGTCTTGGGATCGATGTGCTCGATATTGCTCGGCGGATTGATGCCGAGGACAACGCCCGCGAAGACCACGGCGACGACGATGAGGGCGACGGCGGCGCCGACGATGGCCGCCCAGCGGAGCTCGGCGCGAAGGGCGTCGCGGCCGTCCGAATGAGCTTGCGTCATCCGACCACTCCGCGCGGGATGAAGACGAAGAAGTAGAACAGGAACCAGATCAGGATGAGGAGCAGAACGGTCGTGCCGGCGAGGGCGAAGGCGCCGCGCGGGGCGACCTTCAGCGCCGCCTCGAGGCGCTCGCGTTCGTGCTGGCTGTCGGTGTCGTCGCGCTGAGAATCCCGCACGCCGTGGTCCTCCCCGAGATCAGGCTCCGTCGGTTCCGCCCGCCCTCACGCCTCTCCCACGTGAGATTGGGCCATCCAGTCAGCCGGAGCGAGTATCGCCGATTCGTCTCACTCGAAAAACGCCGCCGGCCGATCCGGCAATCGCAGAGTCAGTGACCGACCGCGCAAAGAGATCATGAAGGCGGCGGTCAAGATTTGATCCAACGCAAAGCCCTCGGGTCTCGCGCAGGCCGCGACCGGGAGGCTGGTGCTCGGCCCCCGATGAGGGCGAGGCCCGGACAACGGCTCTGCGCCGCGTCCGGTGGGGCGTCGCCAGGGCCGCTGCGAGGAGGGCTCCCGTGATGATCCGACCTCGTCGCTCGGCGTTCGCCGAGACGAAGGCGGCGAGGCTCAGCCTACTGTGCGGGCGTGTTCGGGCAGTTCATCTGGTTCATCGCCGAGATGACCTGGGCGCGCTGCTGCGCGGTCTGGACCATGGCCAGCTGCTGGCGATAGGCGGAGCAATACTGCGCCTCCTGCTCGTCGGTCATGAACATCTGGTTCATGCCCATGCAGCCGCTGAGCGCGAGCCCGCTGGAAAGCAATGCGATGGCTGTGATGCGACCCTGGACGGACATGGTCTCCCCCTTCCGGAACCCATAGGCCTACAGCCTCAGCTTAAGCCTGAATGAGGCGGTTCGAAAGGAAGGGGCCGCGGAATCGACGGAATAATTCAGTTTCCGGACGGCGCGGCGGCGGACCCTCGCTCACGGTCGATCAGCGGTTGACTTAGGCCGCGAGGGGCGGTTCAACCTCAAAGGATCGCAAAGGAGGGCAGGGATGTTTGCAATCCTCGGAGGAATACTCGCGATCGTTCTCGGCGCCGGGATGTTCTGGGTCCTGCGCCGGAGCCCGCCCGGCAGCCTCCTGATGAGGTTCGACGATTTCGCGGTCGTGCTGATGCTCGGCCTGCTGGTGCTGGGGGTCTTCAGCATCGGCTCGGGCCTCACGTCCGGTCCCGGCCCGGCGGAGGCGAGTCCCTAGCCGGCGATTCGGCTCAACCGGTTCCGGACCACCCACTCAGCGCAGGGACGGTCGCGGCCTCTAGCGAGCTCGGGCGGTCGCCCTAGTCACCGCCGGGTACCTGCGCTGGCTCGGGCGCTGCGGGGCGCGGGTGGCCCGGGAAGACGCCCGGCACGATCCCATAATGGTCGAAGAGCGCCTTCTCCTGGATGGCGTTCTTCCGCAGGGTGCTGTTGTGGTAGCTGAGGCTCTCGCTCCAGCGGAACCACAGCGAGTGATCGTGGCCGCCGGCGGGATCGGCCTTTACCGCCGGCGTGCGCGTCAGCAGCGTCATCGCCTTGAACCAGAGATCGTCGGCGAAGGGAGCGAGCCTCAGGAAGAGCTCGCTGTCGGTGACGTCCGAGGCGAGCGAGCCGGGTGGATAGAGGACCCCGCCGACCCCGACCGGGAAATGCCAGAAGCTCGGCCCCGCGTCGATGGACTGGCGACGGCTGGTCCCTGGGTCACGCGGCAGCACGCTGAAGCCCTGGCGGAAGACGACGTGGCGGGGATAGCGGCTCGCGGTGGCGACGAGGCTCTCGATCGCGCGGGCGGCGTAGATCTTGTCGTCGTCGACGGTGATGATCGTCTTGCCGGGGAAGTCGGTCAGGGCGTGGACGAGCTTCCGGTACGAGCCGAGATTGGTGGCGAGCCAGCGGATCGAGAAGATCTCGCCGACCCGGGCCTCGAGTTTTCGCAGCACCGAGCGGTCGGGGAAATCGGCTTCCGACAGGTAGAGCACGATCCGCTCGGGGAGGACGGTCTGCAGGAGCAGGCTGTCGACGACCAGATGGACCGACCGCATGCGCGGCGGGATGGCGGTGAAGGAAACGATCGTGCCGGCGGCCACCGGCCGCCTGGTGAAGCGCCGCCACGCGCGGGAGCGCATGCGAAGGGCCGCTTTGCCGTTGACGCGGGTGCGGGCGAAGGGGCCGCCCTTGCCCCATGGCGACAGCTTCATGGGGAATCGCACCCACCGTTGCCTGCCCGGGCAGGTTCACCCCGTCTCCGCCCGGAACGCAAGACCCGCCCACGCGTCCGCAGACCAGGGCAACGCTCGGTTGACGCGCTCTGGTCAGGAAATATAACCAAAAATCGCGGCGGTCAGTCTCAAGAACCGCCTGTAGGGAGGGAATAGCGACATGAATGATTTTCGAACCCGGAAACGGGCCCTGATTCTGGCTGCCGCTGCCTTGGTCTTCGCGGGAGGGGCCGGCTCGGCCGGCGCGCAGGACCTCAGTGCCGAGACCATTGCCGCCCGGCAGCACTATTTCGGTATCGACAACGTCGATCCGGCGACCGGCGCGGTGCGCGATGACCGCGTCATCCTCTCATGGATGGGCGTGAGCAATTTCGCCGCCTCGTTCAACGGGCACGTGGTGCTTCTCAACGCGTGGATCGCGCGCGGCTGGATGGAGAACGCGCTCTGGCCGAACCAGAGCTATGTCGGCTCGACGCGCGATGAACTAGCCGCGCTCCGACCGGAGTTGATCTTCTTCGGGCACGGCCACGGCGACCATGCCGGCGACACGCCGTTCGTCGTCCTCGCCAATCCGGGCATCACCGTGCTCGGCGCGGCGGAGCATTGCACCGACCTCGCCGAGAAGATCCCGGGCGCCGACTACGAGTGCGTCTCGGTGTTCGAGGCGGAGGCCGCGCTCGGCACGACGCTGCCGCTCAACGATCTCATCCCCGGCGTCGAGATCACCGCGGTCAAGCAGCCGCACTCCAACACCTCGACGGTGAGCGAGACCAACCAGCCCTTCCCGTGGCTCATCGGCAACCCGAACGGCGCCTGCCAGCCCTTCGCCGATTACCCGCAGGACCCCAATGAGGACGAGACCTGGTCCGCGCCGAACTCGGGCGCGATCACCGCGATGTGGCAGTTCCGCATCGGCGAGTTCGCGCTGATCTGGCAGGACACGGCCGGTCCGATCGAAGGCACCGGCGTGCCCGAGGCGCTGCGCGCCCTGCCGCAGACCGATGTCCGGCTCGCCTCGATCGTGGTCGCCGGGCGGAGCGCGGTGAACGAGCAGCTCGAGATCATCCGGCCGAAGCTCTTCATCCCGGTCCATCACGACCCCTGCGGCTGGACCCATCGCCAGCAGTTCATGGAGCAGATCCAGACCATCGCCGAGGATATCCGGCCGGAGGTCTGGTTCATGTCCGATCCGGGCGATTATCTCCGCCCGATCACCTTCGACCCGACCGCCGCCATCTGGGTGGACTGAGGTCCGATCGCGAAGGGAGGCCCGCGCGGGGACAGCCGCGCGGGCTTCTCGCCGGGTGCCGACGGAGGATCGTGGATGGGTGGTCGGGGAAGGGTCGTTGTCGCCGCGCTGCTGACGGCCGCCGCGATCGCCGTGCCGCGTGCCGCCGCCCACCCGCATGTCTGGGTGGAGGTGAGCGTCGAGGTCGTCTTCGACGATGCGGGCCGGCTGGCCGAGGTGCGGGAGCACTGGCTCTTCGACGCCAATCTCAACACCGACATGGCGGTGCTGAACGACCTCGACCGGAACGGGGTCCTCAGCGACGAGGAAGCCGGCCGGGCGATCGCCAACAACATGGGGTGGATCCCCTATTTCGACTATTTCACCCGCATCACGTCGGACGGGGAGGCGGTCGAGCCGGGGCCGGCGAGCCGGTTCGAGGTGAGTTTCGTCGAGGACCGGTTCCGGCTCGACCTCGCGCTGCCGGTTGCCGCGCCATTCGAGATCGGCGGCGAGGCGGGCGTCGACGTCTTCGACATCCAGTATTACTACGCGATCGACTTCGCGCCCGATTTCGAGCCGCGCGCGGTCAATCTGCCCGAGGGCTGCACGATCGCGCGGCGCGAGAAGGGCGCGCTCGACGCGCAGGCGGCGAACCTCCTGCGCCAGCTCGGCCTTCCGGGCCAGCCCGCGGCGCGAGATGCGGCCGCAGGCCACCCGGCACGGATCGTGGTGACCTGCTGAGGCGCGGGCGCTTCCGTGCGGCTACTTGGTGTCCTTGAGGGACTCGGCGGCGTGGCGCACGTCCTCGGCCGCCTTGCGGAGAATCTCCACGCCGCGGGAGAGGGCCTCCGGGCCGGCCTCGATGAGCGCGCCAAGGGCGATCTTCAGATCGCGGCGGGCGGCGCGCAGCTCCTTGAAGGCGCCGCGGAGATCGGGGCGGCCGGGCCGCTCGCGGTACTCCTCAGGGTCGGCGGGCTCGCCATGCTCCCCGAACTCGAACCAGGCGCGGGCGCCTTCCATGCGGCGGCCGAAGCGCTCGATCTCGGCGAGCACGGCGGCGACCTGCGCCTCGTTCTCGGCGAGGTAGGCGCGGCCGGAGTCGGTGATGGTATAGACCCGCTTGCTGCCCTCGGCGGCGCTGGTGACATAGCCGGCCTCCTCGAGGAAGGTCAGGGTCGGATAGACGACGCCCGGGCTCGGGCTATAGGCGCCGCGGCTCTTCTCCTCGAGCGCCTTGATGATGTCGTAGCCATGACGCGGCGACTCGGCGATGAGGGAGAGGGCGATGAGGCGGAGGTCGCCGTCGCCGAGCATGCGGCGGGCGCGGAAGGTCTGGCCGCCGCCAGGGCCGTCGCCGGCGAAAGCGAACGCGCCGGCCATGCCGGCCCGGAGGCGCCGGCCGACGGTGCGGCGGACGAAGTGCTCGATGTCCTCTTCGAACGGACGGTTACCACGACGATGGGAATGCATATTCAGGGTACTCCTCGATATTCCGATGTATCGTAAGATATATCTGGCAAGACCCGTTTCAAGATATATCTTCAGATATATCGCAGCCTGACGCCGACGGTTTCCCGAAATGCCCCTCATCCCAATCACTTCGCTGATCTCGATCGACGAGCGGGAGATCGAGGAGCGGTTCGTGCGCGCCTCGGGGCCGGGCGGGCAGAACGTCAACAAGGTGTCGAGCGCGGTGCAGATCCGCTTCGACGCCCGGAACTCGCCCTCGCTGCCCGAAGACGTCCGGCAGCGCCTGATGCGGCTGGCGGGCAGCCGGCTCACCAATGAGGGGGTGATCGTCATTACCGCGGAGCGGTTCCGGACCCAGGAGCGCAACCGGTCCGACGCCGTCGAGCGGCTCAAGGCGCTGATCCGCCAGGCGACGGAAGTGCCCAAGCCGCGCCGTGCGACGCGGCCCACGCTCGCCTCGAGGCGCGAGCGGCTCGAGAGCAAGAAGCGCCGTTCGGCGATCAAGCAAAGGCGCGGGGCGCCGCGGGACGACTAGCAGCCGCCGACGCGCTCGGCGCCCGGTGCAATCTCCGGTGGAGGTCGGGTGGCGCTGCAGCCGGCCGGCAAGTCCGCCCGGCGTTGACTCAAATCCGGAAAACTCGTGCTCTACCCGCACGAAGCCCGTATTTTGGCGCATCTCCGGAGGACAGGACACCATGAACAGACTTCTCTTCGCCGCGGCCTCGGCCGCCTTGGCGATCCCGCTTCTGACCACGCCGGCCATGGCGCAGACCGTGACCGTCGCGGTGACCGCGATCGTCGAGCATCCGGCGCTGGACGCCGCGCGCGACGGGGTGCGCGACGGGCTCGCGGCGGCCGGCTTCGGCCCGCAGCAGATCAACTTCGTCTACCAGTCGGCGCAGGGTAACCCCGCCACCGCCGCCCAGATCGCCCGGCAGTTCGTGGGCGACGGGGCGAGCGTGATCGTGCCGATCTCGACGCCCTCGGCCCAGGCCGTGGTCGCCGCCACGACCGACATCCCGATCGTCTTCACCGCGGTGACCGATCCGCTGGCCGCCCAGCTCGTCGCCGATCTCGAGGCGCCGGGCGGCAACGTCACCGGCCTCTCCGACATGTCGCCGATGGCCGATCACCTCGCTCTCATCAAGGAGATCGTGCCCGACGCCGACACGATCGGCGTCCTCTACAATCCGGGCGAGGTGAACTCGGTCTCGCTCGTCGCCCGCCTCAAGGAGCTGGCCGCCGAGGCCGGCGTCACCGTCGTCG
>JADYYB010000165.1 GCA_020853895.1 Bauldia sp. | reverse complement strand
TGCTCGGCGATCTCCGCCGCCAGGCGTTCGAGCTCGCTCGCCGCCTCGGCCTCGTCGAGCTCCTCGACCGCCTTGCCCTCAAGTCCCTTCGCTTCGGATTTCTTCGCCGCCATGCGTGATCCGTTCGCTCCTGATCGGGCCGGGAGGATGACGGCGAAGCGCGGAAAAAGGAAGGGGAAACCGGCCCTTAGGCCGCCCCGACGATCAGCCGGTCGGCGGCCGCTCGCGCCTCGTCGGTGACCGTGCTGCCGGCCAGCATCCGCGCGATCTCCTCGCGCCGCCGCGCCGCGTCGAGGCGGGTCACGTCGGTGGCGACACGGTCCCGGCCGCGCGGCTCCTTGGCGATGAGGTAATGCTGGCCGGCGCGCGCGGCGACCTGCGGGGCGTGGGTCACCGCCAGCACCTGCAGCTTCGCCGCGAGCCGCGCGAGGCGCTGGCCGATCGCGTCGGAGACCGTGCCGCCAACGGCGGTGTCGATCTCGTCGAAGATGAGGGTCGGCGCGGACGCCTTCTCGGCGAGGCACACCTTGAGGGCGAGGAGGAAACGGGCCAGCTCGCCGCCGGAGGCGACCTTCATCAGCGGTCCGGCCCGCGAGCCGGGGTTGGTGCGCACCACGAAGCCGACGCGATCAACGCCCGTCTCGCCCGGCGCGTCCTCCTCGACCTCGACGAAGAACTGCGCCCGCTCCAGCTTCAGCGCGGGCAGCTCGGCGTTGACGCCGCCGGCGAGCGCCTTGGCCGCCCGCTTCCGACCCTGGCTGAGCTTCTCCGCCGCCGCCTCGTACGCCGCTTTGGCTTTCGCCACACCCGCCTGCAGCTCGCGGAGCTGCCCCTCGCCGGCGTCGAGCGCGGCGAGATCCGCGCGCATCCGCTCGGCCAGCGCCGGCAGCGCGTCGACCGGCACGTTGTGCTTGCGGCTCGCGGCCCGGACCGCGAAGAGCCGCTCCTCGATCCGCTCCAGCTCCTGCGGGTCATACGCCGCATCGTGCGCCGCGACCTCGAGGGCCGCCGCCGTCTCCGCAAGCCCGTTGACCGCCCGCGCAAGAGCCTCGATCGCCGGGTCGAGCGGCCCCGCCACCGATCCGCGTTTCCGCTCGAGCCGCCGGAGAAGGCTCGACAGTGTCGGCATCGCCGACGCCCCACCCGCCACCGTCTCGAGCGCCTCGGCGATGTCCCCGGCGATCTTCTCCGCCTGCATCATCACCCGCCGCCGCTCGGCGAGGCTCTCCTCCTCGCCCGGCTGCGGGGCGAGATCGGCGAGCTCGTCGGAGACCGCGCGGAGATAATCCGCCTCGGCGCGCACCGCCGACAGCCTCCGCTCGGCCATCTCCGCGAGCCCGGCCGCCTGCCGCCACTCGCGCCATGCCGCGCCGACCTTGCCGGCCGCCGGGCCGAGACCGCCATGGGCGTCGAGGAGGCTGCGATGGGCGTCCGCCTCGACCAGCGCGCGGTCGTCGTGCTGGCCGTGGATCTCGACGAGGCCGGCCGCGAGCTGCCGGAGGAGCTGCACGCCCACCGGCTGATCGTTGGCGAAGGCGCGGCTCCGCCCGTCCGCGCCCTGCACGCGGCGAAGGATGATCTGGCCCTCGAAGAGAATGCCGTTCTCGGCGAGCAGCCCGGCCGCCGGATGATCGAGCGGAACGTCGAAGACCGCGGTGACCTGCCCCTGCTCGGCGCCCTGGCGCACCAGCGCGGCGTCGCCGCGCGCGCCGAGCGCGAGCGAGAGCGCGTCGAGGAGGATCGACTTGCCGGCGCCGGTCTCCCCGGTCAGCACGGTCAGCCCGGCGCCGAACTCGAGGTCGAGCCTCTCGATGAGGACGATGTCGCGGATCGAGAGGGCAGCCAGCATCTCCCGCCCGGTCCTCCGTTAGGCGTTGCTGCCGCCCCGGAACAGCCGCGAGATCCACGAACCCCGATCCTCGGCCGGCTGGAGGCCGCCGCCCTGCAGGAGCGCAAGGGCGTCCACGTACCACTCGCTGTTGGGGAAGTTGTGGCCCAGCACCGCGCCCGCGGTCTGCGCCTCGGAGGCGAGGCCGAGCGCAAGGTAGGTCTCGGTCAGGCGGAGAAGCGCCTCCTCGACGTGGCGCGTGGTCTGGTAGTCGGTGACCACCACGCGGAAGCGGTTGACCGCGGCGATGTATTCGCGCCGCTCCTGGTAATAGCGGCCGACCTGCATCTCGCGCCCGGCCAGCTGGTCCCTGGCGGCGTTGATCTTGTTCTGCGCGTCGGCGGCGTATTCCGAGTCCGGATAGTTGTTGACGATCTCCTGCATCGCCTGGATGGCGCGGATCGAGGTCTCCTGGTCGCGGGTGATGTCCGGGATCTGCCGGAAATAGGATTCGCCGATCAGGTACTGCGCGTAGGCCGCGTCCTCGCTGCTCGGATAGAGCGCGAGATAGCGGCGCGCGGTCTGGATCGTCTGCTCGTAATCCTGGTCGCGGAAATGGGCGAACATCATCATCACGTGGGCCCTCTGCGCCCACTCGGAATAAGGATGCTGCCGGTCGACCTCCTCGAAGCTCTGGATGGCGCGGCGGAGATTGCCCTCCTGCATGAAGGCGAGGCCCTGATTGTAGAGCTCGCCCGCCGGCCGCTCCGGCTCGACCGCGTCGGTGGTGATCTCGGGCGAGTCCCCGCTCCCCGAGCTGTTGCAGGCCGCCAGCACGAGAAGCGCCGATGCCGCTACCGCGCGGGCGAGGATCCCGCAAGCTTCGAGGCTACGCCGTAACGCCAAACCGCTCATCGTTGAATGACGGGTTGGCCCCGCCCCTCTCCTGGCTCGAACAAGTGCCGCCTACTAACCTGAGATTCGTCCGCAAGGCCAGAAAGCGGTGGGGAGGCAATGGCACTTTTTTGTGGCGTCCGGTCGGCGAACATTGTGTGACGGCCGTCACAGTTCGGCCAGCCGACCGTCCCGTAGGAAATTGCCACCGGCATGTGCCGGCATTGAGCCAAGGCGCCTCGCGCGCGGCTCCAACATGTGGGGAAATCATGAAAAGCTGGAGATTGATCGCCGCGGCTGCTGTCGCCGCGCTGTTCATGGCCGAACCGACCTTCGCCCAGCCGAGAACCATTCACGCGGTCGCGGGCCTGACCAACGCGCCGTGGAGCTACCGGACGCCCGAGGGTACACAAACCGGCATGGTGGTTGAACTCTGCAACGCCATCGCCGAGGACAACGGCTGGACCATGAACTATACTGCAATGGCGCTTCCCGAGTTCTTCCCGACCATCGCGGCGGGCGACGGCGACATCCTCTGCAGCGTCTTCAGCTACACCGAGGAGCGGGCGGCCCAGGCGACGTTTACGCCGCCCTTCTTCGAGGCTAGTGACGGTCTTGCGGTCGCCGCTTCGGACGCGACGGCCTATCGCAACTGGGACGACATCAAGAACCTCCCGGTGGGCGTGCCGGTCGCGACGATCTTCCAGACCGCTGCAGTCCAAAGGGGAATCTTCAGCGACCTCAGGCCCTTCGACACCAACCAGGCGGGACTCGAAGCGCTGATGCGGGGTGAGATCAGAGCGTTCATTTCTCTCGAGCCCAGCCTCAAATACCTCCTCGCACAGGGCTATCCCGGGCTTAGGGTCGTCGAGACGATGGAGCCCAACATTCGCATCCCGTATAATTTCATGGTGCGAAAGGGCGATCCGGCGCTTCTCGCGGCGGTCAATGCCTCGCTCGCCAAGCTCTGGGCAGACGGCACACTCCGCGAGATCATGACGAGATGGGGTCTCTAGACCCCCGGGCCGGCGCCGCGGCGCCGGCCTACTCCACGACAAGATCCGCGAGAAGGGTGAATTCCACCGGCAGATCGAGGCCCTGCTTCCGCGCCGTGCCGAGGTTGATCGCAAAATCGAACTTCGAGGGCGGCTGAACCGGAAGCTCCGCGGGCCGGGCGCCGTCGAGAATCAAGCCCAGATAGACCGCCGCTCTTCTCCACATGTCGAGAAAGCTGGCGCCATAGGAAACCAGACCACCGTCTCGGACGTAGAAGGCCTCCGTATAGAGCGTCGGCAGCGTCGAGGCGTTCACGAGATCGATGATCGTCCGTCGGAACGTCTGATTGGAAAGGTCCGGTCCTACCAGAAGCGCCACATTGGGTTCGCTTAAGAGATCTTGTATCAGCGCGGGGATTTCACCCTCGGTCGTATATTGCAGAAGCACGATCTCGACCCCCCTTGCGGCAGCTGCCGCCTCCATCGAGGGGAACCAGTACGCTCCTGGATTGACCACCGTGGACGGATTGAAGAGGACACCGACACGGGTCGCGTGCGGCGCGATCATCAGGAGAAGCTGGAACCATTTCCCCCCGAGACTCGCCTCGTAGGCCATGAAGCCGGTGACCCGACCGCCCGGCCGCGGCAGACTTTCCACGAATCCCGCGCCGATGGGATCGGAGATGCCGGCAAAGACGATCGGGATGTCCGAAGTATTCTGGATCAACGCCCGAGTCACGGGCGTCGACGCCGAGAATGCCGCGTCCAGGTCTAGCGAATCCAACTCGGTGGCGAGGCGGGCCGCGAGGCTCGTGTCGTTTCCGGCAAGGCGCCACTCAATTTCAAGGTTCTCGCCCTCGATCCATCCTGCTTCGCCCAGCCCCTCCTGGAGAGCCACCATCCGGTCCGCCAAGATGGCATCACCCTCATAGTAGGGAAGCAGCATTCCGACACGTGGCCAGATCGCTTGGGCCGTCGCCCCGCGACCGCCAAGCAACGTCATTCCGACCCCAATCGTAAGCAGATGCCGACGCGTAAGGCTCAAGTCGGACCACCGTCTCAAACACGCATGGCGCACCGTGAGGGCAACGACCGCGTCGATGACCGTAGATGACAAAGCCAGCATGGGCAACATGAGCGGACCACGGCGGCACCCGCGGACGCTCCAGCCTTCGGTGCTGTCTACGACAGATCACACCTCCTTCGCCGCGAGGCGTGGAGGCAGAACAGACGACAGCCTGGCCTAGACTTCCGGGGCCATCGCCACCGCGCTCAGCGGAGCGCCGGCGAAGGAGCCCTCGTGCCGCACCTGCGGCTCCACCACGGCGTAAGCGGAGCGGTCGGCGAAGAGCGCCTGCAGCATCGCCACGTTGAGCGCGTGCCCGCCGCGATAGGACCGGTAGCAGCCGAGCACCGGCGCGCCGGCGAGCGCGAGGTCGCCGACCGCGTCGAGCGCCTTGTGGCGCACGAACTCGTCCGACCAGCGGAGGCCGTCTTCGTTGAGGACGCGGTCGCCGTCGAGGGCGACGGTGTTCTCGAGGCTGGCGCCGAGCGCGAGGCCCTTGGCGCGAAGCCCCTCGACGTCGGCCATGAAGCCGAAAGTACGCGCCCGCGCGAGCTCGCGCCGGAAGCGGGCCGGCGTGACGTCGCCGCGATAGGTCTGGCAGCCGATCGCCGGGGTCGCGAAGTCGATCTCGACCTCGATCCGCGCGGTGTCGGCGGGAAGGAGCTCGGCGTGCGAATGTCCGCGCTCGACGCGCACCGGCTTCAGCACCTTCACGAACCGGCGCGCGGCCGGCTGGCTGGTGATGCCGGCCTTGTCGATCGCCTTCACGAAGGCGCTGGCGCTGCCGTCCATGACCGGCACCTCCGGCCCGTCGACCTCGACGATCGCGTTGTCGATCTCGAGCGCGCGGAGCGTCGCCATCAGATGCTCGATGGTCGCGACCGACTTGCCGCCGCTGGCGACCATCGTGCAGTGGTCGGTCGCCTGGACCGAGCGCCAGTCGGCGGCGATGCCCTGCCGGGCGCCCGCTTCGCTGCGAATGATGAGGATGCCGGTATTGGCCGGGGCCGGGGCGATCGTGACGGTGGCTGGCGCGCCGCTGTGGACGCCGATGCCGGAAACGCTGACGCGCCCCTGCAGAGTGGTCTGGAGGACCCCGAGCCTGCCGTTGATACCCAACCCTGCCCCCGATCCCCGCCTGAGCAACGCGCGGGTTCAGCCTCTACGATGGCCGGCGCGGAAGGTGTTTCAGCGCCGAATCTCTTTGCTCATCCGAACGATAGCCGTGGCCCAAACCCCCACCAAATCACGCTTGATGACACGCTGTTACAGCCAACCCCTTGCTTTCGTTCACGGAATGTCCGGCGTCGAAACAAAACGGCGGCCGGTTGGCCGCCGTTTCCGGATATTTCTTAAAGCGCCGCGTCCACTAATTGGCCTGACGCCTTAGGAATGCTGGGATTTCCAGCTCTCCATCCTCCAGGCTCTTGGCCGGCGGAATGGGCCGCCCGTGCGGGTCGAGATCGCCCTGCCGCGGCCGGTAGAGGCCGTCCGCCGGGGCCGGACGGGCCGCCGGCTGCCATTGCTGCGGGGCGTATTCGGAGGCGGAGGCCGCCGGACGGAGCGCCGGCGCCGCACCATAGGCGGCCGGCTGCGGCTGCCCACCCGGCACCGCCTGGAGCGGCGGCGGAGCCTGTCGGCGCTGTTCCGGCGCGGGCGCACGCTGGGGCGCCTTCTGCTGGCGCGGCTGCGCTTCGGCCTTCTCCTGCCGGCCGAGCCCGACCTGGGCAAGGCGCTTGAGGAGCCCGAGCGGCCCGCGGTCCTCTTCGTGGTGCGCCGGGGCCTGGCCCGCGCGGACCTGCATCTCGCGCTGCACCTGCGGCGGGAAATCCTCGACGCGTGGAATGCGCGGGTTCTCGGCGTGGCCGTAGCCCATGCCGTGGTCGTTCTCCATCGCCATGGCCTGCTCGATCTGCTCGATCTGCGGACGCTGCCCGCCGGCCCCGCGCATCGGGGCGATCGACACGCCCTGATCGTAGACATGCGGCGCCTGCGGAAGGCCGTCGCGCCCGATGATGTCGTGCTCGTGCCCTGTCGCGACATGGATGGGATGCTGCGGCGTGGTCACTGGACGCTGCGGATGGGCGGCGGCCGGACGCTGCTGCTGCCCCCCGGCCCGGCCGTGGCCCGCCTGCGGCTGGGTCGCCGTCTTGAGGCGCTGCGAGAGCTCGGCCATGCGCTGCTCGGCCGGGGTCACGTCCTCGCGGGCCTCCGACTCGATGCCGGTCGCGACCACCGACACGCGGATCACGCCCTCCATCGACTCGTCGAAGGTGGCGCCAAGGATGATGTTGGCGTCGGCGTCGATCTCCTCGCGGATGCGCGAGGCGGCCTCGTCGACCTCGAAGAGCGTGAGGTCCTTGCCGCCGGTGATCGAGATGAGGAGGCCGCGCGCCCCTTTCATCGAGGTCTCGTCGAGGAGCGGGTTGGCGATCGCCGCCTCCGCCGCCTGCTGCGCCCGGCGCTCGCCCGAGGCCTCGCCGGTGCCCATCATCGCCTTGCCCATCTCGCGCATCACCGCGCGCACATCGGCGAAGTCGAGATTGATGAGGCCTTCCTTGACCATGAGGTCGGTGATGCAGGCCACGCCCGAATAGAGCACCTGGTCGGCCATCGAGAAGGCGTCGGCGAAGGTCGTCTTCTCGTTGGCGACGCGGAAGAGGTTCTGGTTGGGGATGACGATCAGCGTGTCGACATGGGCCTGGAGATCGCGGATGCCCTGCTCGGCGATGCGGAGCCGCCGCTGGCCTTCGAAGTGGAACGGCTTGGTGACCACGCCCACCGTGAGGATGCCCTGCTCGCGGGCGATGCGCGCGATCACCGGGGCGGCGCCGGTGCCGGTGCCGCCGCCCATGCCGGCGGTGATGAAGAGCATGTGCGAGCCGGAGAGGTGGTCGTTGAGCTCGTCGATCGCCTCCTCGGCGGCCGCGCGCCCGATCTCGGGCTGCGAGCCCGCCCCGAGCCCTTCGGTCACCGCCACGCCGAGCTGCACGATGCGCTCGCATTTGGAGCTCATCAGCGCCTGGGCGTCGGTGTTGGCGACCACGAACTCGCAGCCGGCCAGACCCGAGCGGATCATGTTGTTGACGGCGTTCCCGCCGCCGCCGCCGACCCCGAACACGGTGATCCTCGGCCGGAGTTCCTTGATGTCTGGAAGCTGCAAATTGATCGTCATGGCACCCTCGTCTTAGACCCCTGGCCGCGTGCGTCTCCGGCCGAAATTTCAAATCGGGCGCCGCCGCCGCGGACACCGTCGCCGTTCGGCGTCAGAAACTCTGTCTCAACCATCGTCCGACACGGGCGAAATAGCCCGTGCCGGTTGCTTGCAGCTGGGCGGCCGGAGCGTGCGCCAGCTGTTCGAACTCGGCTACTTGCGGATAGATGAGAAGGCCGACCGCGCTCGCGAAAGCAGGCCCCTTGGCCGCGTCGGGCAGGCCCGACACGCCCAGCGGGCGCCCGAGCCGGACATTGCGGGTAAGGATGCGCCGCGCGATTTCCGCCATGCCGGTGAGCTGGCTGCCGCCGCCGGTCAGCACCATGCGGCGCCCGACCACCGAGGCGAAGCCCGAGGCGTTGAGCCGGTCGCGTAGGAGCTCCAGCGTCTCCTCGACGCGCGCGCGGATGATCCGGGTGATGGTCGAGCGCGGGATCTGGTCGGGCACGTCGTGCTCGCCGTCCCCGGCGAGCGAGACGTCGATGAGGTCGTGCTCGTCGGAGACCGCGCCGACCGCGCTGCCATGCATCGTCTTGATGCGCTCGGCGTCCTCGATGGCGACCGAGAGGCCGCGCGCGAGGTCGGTCGTCACGGTGCGCCCGCCGATCGCGATGGCGTCCGCGTGGACGAACTCGCCGTCGGCGAACACCGCCATCGTCGTCGTGCCGGCGCCGAAATCGATCACCACCGCGCCCAGCTCGGACTCGTCGTCGACCAGGACCGAGAGCGCGCTCGCGAAGGGCGTCGCCACCATCGTCTCGATCGAGAGGTGGCTCCGGTTGATGCAGAGCTCGAGATTGCGGAGCGGCGCCTCGTCGGCGCGGACCACGTGCATGTCCACGCCGAGATGCGTGCCGACCATGCCGCGCGGGTCGCCGATGCCGCGATTGCCGTCGAGCGAATAGGCCGTCGGCCGCGAATGGATGAGGGTCCGCCCCGGCACGTGCGCGTGCGCGCGGCCGACCGCGAGCACCCGGCCGATCTCCGCCTCGCCCACCGCCTTGCCATTGAGCCCGATGCTGGCCGAATAGCTTTCGCTCGCCAGCCGCCCGGCGGAGACGTTGACGATCAGCGACTCGATGGTGACCTTCGCCATCTTCTCGGCGGCGTCGACCGCGAGGCGAATGGTCTGCTCGGCCGCGTCCAGATCGACGACCGCGCCGGCCTTGATGCCGCGCGCCCGCTGGTAGCCGATGCCCAGCACCTCGACCGCGTGGCTGCGGTTGGGCAGCGTGCTGTCGGCACTGCGCGGCCGGAGGCGCGCGATGATGCAGGTCACCTTGCTCGACCCGACGTCGAGCACCGAGACGATCGAGGGCCGCTTCGGCGCGAGCTTGCGGCCACGCGAGGCGTTGATCGAGGTCGGCCGGCTCATGCGTTGCTCCCGGGGGTGCGGGCGGCGAGCCGGGCGCGGTCGCGGAGCGCGGCGTCGAGCTTGACGATCGCCTCGTCGGTCAGGCGCACCACCACCTGGTTGCCGATGCGAAGGTCCACGAGGGCGATGTCGCGCGAGAGGAGCAGCCCGTCATTGTCGAGCCGGGCGAGCCGCGCCAGTGCGGCGCCGGCGCCGGTCTCGGGCAGCATGATCGTCACGCTGTTGTCGAACATGAGGTTCCAGCGCCGGCCGGCGACCAGCACGGCGGCGCGGATGCGCGCCTTGAGCTGCGGCTCGAGCCCCATCAGCCCGACCAGCTCGACCGCGCGGGCATTGGCGTCCGTGCCGACGATGAGCGGCAGCCCGGCGTAGCGCGCGCCGGCCGACTCGACGATCACCGCGCCTTCGCTGTCGATGAGCGAGGTGATGCCGCTATGCTGCCAGAGCGCGTAGGGCGTCCGTTCCGCGATGACGATGTCGAGCCCGCCCGGATAGACCTTGCGGATGGTGGCGGTGTCGACCCAGGGCAGCGCCTCGACGCGCGCCCGCGCCGCGGCGACACTGAAGGTGGCGAGCGAGGCGCCCTCCCCGATGCCGAGGCTCTGCAGGACGTCGAGCTCGGAGGTCTCCGACTGGCCGGTGATCCGCACCTCGGCGATCGAAAGCCCGGCGGCACTGGTGCCGGCGGCGATCACCCCGTTCACATGCCCGCCCGCGATCACGCCATAGAGGATGGTCGCGAGATAGAGGACCGCCGTGGCTTTCAGCCCGAACCGGCGCGGCAGCCGCCATTCGGCGCGCATCAGCGCCCGGCCGTGCCGGCGCAGCCCGCGCGGCAGGAACGGCATGCTCGCGCCGATCAGCGCGCTGACCGGCGATCCGCCTTCGGTCTCGATCTCGGCAGTCCTGAGCGTCAAGGACGCGTTCCCCGTCAGCCTGTGCGACCCGTCCGGATCGCGAATCGATTAACCATTGCCTCGTCCGGAAAGCGGCGATCCGTGGCGCCCGATGGATTGTCTGCCTGCCCGAAAGCCTTGCTGGCTCTTGGTTTTGGATCGGAACGACCGCATTCCGGCGCAAGGCGCCGTCAGGCAACAATCCGGTCATTTTGGTAAACAAAGCGTTTAATTCTCGAAAAACTGCAGGGATTCCGCGCCCCGTGGCGCGAAGGACTCAGCACGGCCTTAAAGTTGAACGTTAAGAGAGTAGCGCGAAACCTTGCGGACACTGATGGTTCATGCCGCGTGGATCGCATCGCTCGCGATCGTGGGAACCGTCGGCCGTACCGAGCCCGCCCTAAGGTCGGAGCTACGCCCTTCCCATGAACGGAAGGACCTCCCGCCCCGGGCGGAACTCGCCCAGGCGCTTGATCTCCCACTCCAGCCGCACCCCGCTCGTCTCATAGACCCGCGCGCGGACCGTCTCGCCGAGTTCCTCGATGTCGGCGGCTGAAGCCTCGTCGGTGTTGATGAGGAAGTTGGTGTGCATCTCGGAGACCTGCGCGCCACCGACGCGAAGGCCGCGGCAGCCGGCTGCGTCGATCAGCTTCCAGGCGCTGGTGCCGGGCGGGTTCTTGAAGGTCGAGCCGCCCGTCTTCTCCTTCAACGGCTGGACCGTCTCGCGGTGGTGCTGGACCGCGTCCATCGCCGCCTGGATGCCGGCGCGGTCGGCCGGGGTGCCCTGGAAGGTTGCCTCGGTGAAGACGAGGTCGTCGGAGGCGTTGGTGTGCCGATACTCGAACCCCATCTCGGCGTTGCCGAGGACGTGCACCCGACCCTCGCGGTCGACCGCGCGGACGCTCACCAGCCGCTCCGCCGTCTCGCGCCCGTTGGCGCCCGCATTCATGCGGAGCGCCCCGCCGATCCCACCCGGGATGCCGTGATAGAAGGCGAACCCGTCGAGCCCCTCCTCCAGCGCGAAAGCGGCCAGCCGCTTATCCGGCAGGAACGCGCCGACCCGCAGCCGGTCGCCCGGCTCGCGGACCGCGTGGCCGAACCCCTTGGCGCTCAGCCGGATGACGACCCCGCGAATGCCGCCGTCGCGGATGAGGAGGTTGGAGCCGATGCCCACGACGGTGACGGGAATCTCCGACGGGAGACGGGAGAGGAAGAGCGCGAGGTCGTCCTCGTCCGCCGGCTGGAACAGGATCTCCGCCGGCCCGCCGACCCGGAACCAGGTCACCGGCGCCATGTCCGCGTTCGGCGTGAGCCGTCCGCGCACCTCGCCGAGGACCGGGCGGAGCTCGTCGAGGAGGTGGCTGCCCGCCTCCATCACGCTCCTCACGCCGCCATCCCGGCGAGCTCGCCCGGCAGCGCGTAGGCCCAGTTGGTGATCGAGCCGGCGCCGAGGAAGACGACGAAGTCGCCCGGCCGCGCCAGCTCGGCGATCCGGCTCTTCAGCTCGGACGGGCTTTCGAGCGGCTCGACATGGCGGTGGCCGCGGGTGCGGAGGCCGTCGATCAGCGTGTCGCGCGAGTAGCCCGGGATCTCCGCTTCGCCGGCCGGATAGACATTGGCGACGATCACCACGTCGGCGTCGTTGAAGCAGTTGCAGAAGCTGTCGAAGAGGTCGCGAAGGCGGCTGTAGCGGTGCGGCTGCACCACCGCGATGACCTTGCTCGTGGTGGCGTTCCGCGCGGCCTTCAGGACGGCCGCGATCTCCACCGGGTGGTGGCCGTAGTCGTCGAAGATCTCCACGCCCTTCCAGCTCCCGGTCCGCGTGAAGCGGCGCTTCACGCCGGCGAACCCGGCGATCGACTTGCGGATCGTCTCGAAGGGAATGCCGAGCTGCCAGCCGACGGCGATCGCGGCGGTCGCGTTCTTGAC
>JADYYB010000164.1 GCA_020853895.1 Bauldia sp. | reverse complement strand
TGAAATTCCTCGATCAGGCAAAGGTTTACGTCAAAGCCGGGGACGGCGGGGCGGGCGCGGTCTCGTTCCGGCGCGAGAAGTTCATCGAGTTCGGCGGGCCGGACGGCGGCGACGGGGCCAAGGGCGGCGACGTGATCGTGGAGGCGGTCGACGGGCTCAACACGCTCATCGACTACCGCTACCAGCAGCACTTCAAGGCCAAGACCGGCGGCCACGGCATGGGCCGCAACCGGAGCGGCGCGGGCGGCGCGGACGTCATCATGCGCGTGCCGGTCGGGACGCAGATCTTCGAGGAGGACGGGGAGACGCTGCTCGCCGATTTCACCGAACTCGGCCAGCGCGTGACGATCGCGCGCGGCGGGAACGGGGGGTTCGGCAACGCGCATTTCAAGTCCTCGACCAACCGCGCGCCGCGGCGCGCCAATCCCGGCCTCGAGGGCGAGGAGCGGACGATCTGGCTGCGCCTCAAGCTGATCGCCGACGCCGGGCTGGTCGGCCAGCCCAACGCCGGCAAGTCGACCTTCCTCGCCGCCACCTCCGCTGCGAAACCGAAGATCGCCGACTATCCGTTCACCACGCTCCACCCGCAGCTCGGCGTGGTGCGGGTGGACCAGCGCGAGTTCGTGCTGGCGGACATCCCCGGGCTCCTCGAAGGGGCGCACGAGGGTGTGGGGATCGGCGACCGGTTCCTCGGGCACATCGAGCGCTGCCGGGTGCTACTGCACCTTGTCGACGGGACGCTGGAGGACGTCGCCGGCGCCTACCGCACCGTCCGGCGCGAGCTGAAGGCCTATGGCCACGGGCTCGCCGACAAGCCGGAGGTGGTGGCGCTCAGCAAGATCGACGCGCTCGACCCCGACACGCTCGCGGAACGAAGGCAGGCCCTGCAGAAAGCCGCGCGGCGCGCGCCGATCCTTCTTTCGGCCGTCACCGGGGCGGGCGTGACCGAGGCGCTCCGCAAACTCCTGAAGGCCATCGACCAGGAAAAGCAGGATGAGGCGGAAGCCGCGCTCGAACCGGCAAAGGATTGGCGACCATGAAGAATGCCGCAGAGACTTGGCAAGTCGAAAGGGTTAGCAATATGCTAAGTTCTGGCTATCGGGGGGCGCTAGCAAGGTTTGCTAGACCGATGCCGGAAGGCAGGGGAAGAACTGGGGCGTAGCATATCTTCGTAGCATCGTCGGGTAGCAGTGAAAGATCCGGAAGCTAGCGGATGCGGCTAGCAGGTCGGTCTAGATGGTCAGTGCAGCTCACCTCGATGCAGGCTTCGCGTAGCCGCTTCATCAGGCGGCGACGTCGGCTTTGCCCATTGCGAGCGTGTGAGACTGCATGAGAAGACGGATCGACGAGAACGATGCCCAAGCAACTGAACGTCCGCAGCGACGAGGCATACGCCGCTGCAACGAGGCTGGCACAGCGCCTCGGCACCACCACGACCGAAGCGGTGCTGCGCGCCCTCCGGCGCCTCGAGCAGGAGACCTATAGGCCGGTCCGGCGCGAGGAATTCACGCCCGAGGAGGAGATCACCTACAAGCACTTCAAGGAGCTGGCGCAGAAGGCACGCCAGGAAGCGACCCCGCCCGCCCCCGAGACGCCTGCGCCGGCCGCGCCCGCGGCTCCGCTGCACAGGCTGACGATGCCGCGCGCCGCGGCCCCTCTCGCGTCACCGTCGACCGACGCCATGAGCAGCGAGGAGAGGATCACCCGCGCGCTCGGCGGCAAGAAGTGATCGCGGTCGACGGATCGGCGGTCATCGCGGCGATCTTCGACGAGGGCGAGGACGGCGCCTTCCTGCCGATCCTTCTCCAGCGCCCGTGCTCGATCGCCTGGCCGACGGTGCTCGACTGCTACATGGCGGTCAGCCGCCGCTCGCGGAGCGGGGTCGAGTTCGTGCGCGACTGGCTGCTCCGCGACAACGTCACCTGCGAGCCCTTCGAGTCGACGCTCTTCAACGAGGCGGTGCGCGCCTTCAACCGCTACGGAAAGGGCGGGAGCCACGCGGCGCAATTGAGTTTTTCCTCGTGCATCAGCTATGCATTCGCGCGCCGCGAGGATTTGCCCCTTCTCTTCAAGGGCGAAGAGCTCGCGCGGACCGACATCAAACCGGCTCTTTGAGTGACCTCGCGTCTCGACCGCTACCGCACGATCGTCGTCAAGATCGGCTCGGCCCTTCTCGTCGAAAGCGGGAAGCCGCGCACCGAATGGTTGGCGGCGCTCGCCGACGACCTCGCGGCGCTGACCGCCGAGGGCAAGCAGGTGCTGGTGGTCTCCTCGGGCGCCATCGCGCTCGGGCGGCAGGTGCTGAAGCTGCCCAAGGGGCCGCTCCGGCTCGAGGAGAGCCAGGCGGCCGCCGCGGTCGGGCAGATCGCGCTGGCGCGGGCGTGGTCGGAGGTGCTCGGCGCGCGCGGCCTGACTGCCGGGCAGATCCTGGTCACGCTCGGCGACACCGAGGAGCGGCGGCGCTATCTCAACGCGCGTTCGACCATCGACACGCTCCTCAAGCTCGGCGCGGTGCCGGTCATCAACGAGAACGACACCGTGGCGACGAGCGAGATCCGCTTCGGCGACAACGACCGGCTGGGCGCGCGCGTGGCGACGATGATGGGGGCCGACCTCCTCGTGCTCCTCTCCGACGTCGACGGGCTCTACACCGCTCCGCCGGCGCAGAACCCGGACGCGCGCTTCCTCGAGCGGGTCGAGCGGATCACGCCGGAGATCGAGGCGATGGCCGGCAGCGCGGGGTCGGAGCTCTCGCGCGGCGGCATGCAGACCAAGATCGAGGCCGGCAAGATCGCCACCGCCGCCGGCACGACGATGGTGATCGCGAGCGGGCACCACCTCAATCCTCTCAAGCGCATCGCCGAGGGCGGCAAGGCGACATGGTTCCTGCCCGAGGCCAACCCGGTCACGGCGCGGAAGAAATGGATCTCGGGGACGCTCGAGACGCGCGGCTCGCTGATGATCGACGCAGGCGCGGTCAACGCGCTTCGCTCGGGGAAGAGCCTCCTGCCGGCGGGCGTTCGCGCCATCGAGGGACGCTTCCAGCGCGGGGACGCCGTGACCATCCTCGGGCCGAAGGGCGAGGTCATCGGACGGGGGCTCGTGGCCTATGACGCGCCCGAGGCGGAGCGCATCGCCGGCCGCAACTCGGCGGAGATCGAGGCGATCCTCGGCTATGCCGGGCGCGCCGCGATGATTCATCGCGACGACATGGCCCTCCGGGGCGAGTAGCGCCCTCCCGCAGTTAAAGACCCGCCGCCCAGCCACGGCGGGTCCCCGCGAAACGGCGCGGGCTACTCCCCGAACGAGCCGAGGACGTCGACGTCGCCCAGCACGTCCTTGTTGAGCGTGGCGTGGATGCCCCAGTTGCCGTTGGCGACCTGGGTGACGCCGAAGTCCACGCTCACCGACATCAGCGAATAGGCTTCGTCGTGGCTGAGGCCGATCTGCTCGGTCAGGAACCAGAGCATCTTCCGCGAGGCGTCGAGCATCGCCATGTTGAGGTTCGAGCTCGCATAGATCGTGTCCTGCGCCTCCTTCGGCGTGGCGCCGAGCTCGGCCAGGTAGTTGGCGTAGGTGAAGCCGTGCAGGACCAGCTCGTCCTCGGTCTCGAGGAGCGGGAACTGCAGGCCGTCGAGGATCGTGCCCTCGTTGTCCTGGTGGAGGATCACCTGGATGACGCCGGTCAGCGACATCTCGATCGCAGTGCCGGAGAGCTCGGCGTCGCCCTGCGCGCCGTGCGGGTCGCCGGCCACGAGAAGGGCGCCCGGAACGGAGACCGGGTAGTACATCGTCCCGCCCTTGCCGATGCGCCAGTCGTCGATATTGCCGCCGGTATAGGAGGGCGGCCGCTCCGTGCCTCCTCGTCCTCGGCCGGCGCGACGCCGAGAATGCCGAAATGCGGCCGGATGGGGACGCGCATGCCGGCGAGGACATCGAGATTCTCCGTGCCCTCCTCGCCGATGGCGTAGCTGCGCACCGCCTGCGCCCAACTGCGGAGGCCCGAGGCGTCGACCTCGTAGATCGTGACGGTGCGCGGCAATCCCTCGGGGACCTCGGAATTGACCACCGGGTTGTAGAGGAAGCCCGAGCCGCCCGAGAGATTGGCGCCGTAGGTGCGGCCGACGGCGTCGGGATGCTGGCTCGGCCGTGGGTAGAGGTCGAGGATGCGCACCTCGAGGACGTCGCCGGGCTCGGCGCCGCAGACCTCGATCGGACCGGTGAGGACATGGCCGCTGGTGCGCTGGGCGAAGATGCCCTGGACAGCGGTGTCGCCCTCCATCATCCGCGGGTCCTTGTCGGAATGGTGCGAGACCATCTCGATGGTGACGAAGTCGCCGCTGTTGATGCTGATCAGCGGCTCGAGGTTCTTGCTGAAGAAGCCCTGCTGGACCGTGTCAATGGTCGCGGCGAGGAGATGATGGACCGGCGCGGGCGTCGGTCCCTCGCAGACCGCCCAGGCGAGCGAGGGGAGGCCGAGGAGGCCGGCGAGGGCGGTCGCGGCGAGAAGCGGGACGCGGCGGGGGACGGAGGCGAGCGGGGAGGAGCGCTCAGGCGACATCGGTAGTTTCTCCTTCTGGGAACGCCCGCGAACAGCGGGCTCAACAGCGGATCGTCGCCTCCCGGCCGCGCAGCCGGCTATGACAGTTTGCCTTGCACAAGAATTGGGAGGACTGCCTCCGCGCCCGGAAATCCAACGAAAGCGGCGATCAAAGTCTGGGCGACGAGCCGCGGGGCCCTGCGACATTTCCTCGCGATCACGGAGATGTTTGGGCTCCGCCGCCCAGCATTTGAGCAGCGGGCGATAGGCGAACCGTATGGCGGCGCGGCCGGGCGTGACCGAGGTGCGGTCGTTCCTCGACTTAACCTCCCCCTCGCGGGGAGGTCGAAATCGCGCAGCGATTTCGGGAGGGGGTGGGCCGCAGATTCTGTCTGGGGGTCCGCTTGCGCGGTCGCGCTCCGCCGCTGCGCGTCGGCACCCTCTCCCGAAGCCGTTCGGCCGGAGGCCTCACGCCTTCGACCTCCCCGCAAGGGGGAGGTTAAGGCCGTTGAATCGTATCCAGCCCGTCGGCGCTAAAGGCCGGGGGCGTTGCCGAAGGCGGGGGCGCCGAAGCCGGAGCCGGTGGGCGGGCGGGGAATGCTGCCGACGATGGTGGGGCTGATGCCACTTGGGCCAGGGGCGGTGGCGGCGCTGGCGAGGCCGCCGCCGAGGCCGGGGACGCCGAAGCTCGTGGCGGCGAAGGTGCCCGGGGCGGGGTCGAGGAGGCGCGTGCTGCCTTGGACGACCTCGTAGATGGCGAGCGAGCGCTGGTTGCTGCCGTCGGGCATGAGGCGGAAGACGCCGTCGACACCGGCGAAGCCGCTCGACTGGGTGAGGGTCTGCGGCGCGAAGCGTTGCTCGCCGAAGCGTGAGGCGAGGCCGGCGGCGAGGCTCGCCGCGTCATAGCCCAGAGAGGCGGCGCGGACCGGGGTCCCGCCGAAGGAGGCCGCGTAGCGGCTCGCAAAGCTGTTGAAGCCGGTTTCCTCGGGCGCCGGGAACCAGCCGCCGACCAGCGTCGATTCGGAGCGAATCCGCGAATCGTTGTTCCACTGGCCGCTGCCGATATATTTGATCTCGCTCGTGCGCACGCGCCGGCTCGACAGGACCTGGGTCATGAACGGCACGGCGTCGCCGGCGTCGGGCATCAGGAGCGTGTCGATCTGGCCGCTATTGGCGATCTCGGCCATCGCCTCCGCGCTCGACTGCATCGCCAGGCGATCGAGCGCGTAGCGCTCGACGGCGACCACGCGCCCGCCATAGCGCGACACCGCCTCCATGAAGGCCGCCTCGGCGACCGTGCCGTAGCTCGATGCGGGCAGGAGCGCGCCGAAGGAGCGGCGGCCCTGCGAGACGGCGTATTGCACGATGCGGTCGATGTCCGAGCGCGGCAGGAAGCTCAGGAGATAAACGCCGGGCGAGGAGACGCTGAGATCGGTCGAGAAGGCGATGACCGGGACGCGGCTCGGCCGGGCGACCGAGGCGACCGCCGTCACCTCGGCGGCGAAGACCGGGCCGAGGATCAGCTCGGCGCCCTGCGAGAGCGCCTCGGTGGCGGCGAGGCGGGCGCCCTCGGGCGTGCCGCCGGTGTCCTTGATCATGATCTGGATGGTGGGCGCGCTGAACTCGCGGAGCGCGAGGGCGGCGGCGTTCTTGAGCTGGCCGCCGAGCACGCCGGCATTGCCGGTGGCCGAGATCGGCAGGAGCATGGCGACGCGGATCGGGCCGGTGCCGAGCACCTCGCCGGTCACCGGCATGTTGCCGAGGACCGGGCCGGAGGGGCCGTCGCTCGACGGTCCGCCGCCCATGCAGCCGGCCAGAAGGAAGAGGCAGGCCGCGGCGAGGAAGGCGAAGATGCCGGGACGTCCCGTCCGTGCTTGGATTCCTGCCGGCACTCTCGCTCTCCTCGCAAAGCCCTGGGGCCGCTATCAATATAGCCGAGACTGTGGTGGATGAGAGATGGCCTGTCAAAAACTCAGGCGCGCTGTGCATCCTTTGCCACAATGACCGCGAGCACCGAAAACCCGCGCAGAAGCTTCGTCCTGGCCGGCCACGAATTGCCCGCCGACCGGCTGGAGCCTGGCCTCTATGTCGTGGCGACGCCGATCGGCAATCTCCGCGACGTCACGATTCGCGCCCTCGCCACCCTCGCCGGCGCCGACCTCATCGCCTGCGAGGACACGCGTGTCACGGCCAAGCTGACGCGACACTACGGGATCGGCGCGCCGCTCACCGCCTATCACGACCACAACCCGGCGGAGGCAAGGCCGAGGCTCCTCGCGGAGATCGCCGGGGGGAAGAGCGTGGCGCTCTGCAGCGACGCCGGCACGCCGCTCGTCTCCGATCCGGGCTACCGGCTGGTGCGCGAGGCGGCGGCGGCCGGGCTCGCGGTCGTGCCGGTGCCGGGCGCCTCGGCGCTCCTCGCCGGGCTGACCGTGGCCGGGCTGCCGACCGACGCCTTCACCTTCGCGGGGTTCCTGCCGCCGAAATCGGCCGGGCGGCGGAACCGGCTCGCCGAGCTCGCCTCCGCGCCGGGAACGCTCGTGTTCTACGAGTCGCCGCACCGGGTGGCCGAGGCGCTCGGCGACATGGCGGCGGTGCTCGGCGAGACGCGCGAGGCCGCGGTCGCCCGCGAGCTGACCAAGCTCCACGAGACCACGCGGCGCGGGACGCTGGGCGAGCTCGCCGCCGCCTACGCGCGCGAGCCGGAACCGAAAGGGGAGATCGTGGTCCTCGTCGGGCCGGCCGCCGAGCGGCCGGCGCCGGGCGCGGATGAGCTCGACGCGCGGCTCCGCGATCTCCTGGCGCGCGAGTCGGTGGGGGCGGCGGCGAGCGCGCTGGCCGCGGAGACTGGGCTGCCGCGGCGCGAGATCTACCAGCGGGCGCTGGCGCTCCGCTCGGCCGGCGATGGCGGCTAGGCCCTTCCCGCCCGACCCCTCGCGCCAGGGCGCCGAGCGCTATGGCCGCGGCGCCGAGCGCTGGGCCGAGCTCTATCTCCGCCTCAAGGGCTACCGCATCCTCGCACGCCGCTTCCGCGTCCCGGTCGGCGAGATCGACCTGATCGTGCGGCGCGGGCGGGTCATCGCGTTCGTCGAGGTGAAGGCGCGGGCGAGCGTGGACAGCGGGCTGTACGCGATCTCCCCCGGCGCCCAGCGCCGCATCTCGCGCGCGGCCGACCTCTGGCTGGCGAGGCATCCCGACGCGCGGGCCTTCGACATCCGCTTCGACGCCATCGTGATCATGCGCGGGCGATTGCCGCACCACCTCATGCGCGCGTTCGACGGGGTGGTGTAGCACCCCCGGTCGTCGGTCCCCCGGCCGCGTCGCCGCCTTGACCCGCTGCACGTTCCGGGAGTTGGCTGGTGGACCGTCCGGTAGGGGGAGCGCCGAGGGAGACAGAAATGAACGTCGTCGCGACACCCGTCCTCGCCAAGGTGACGCCGCCCGAGGGCGTGCTGTCGCCCCTTCGGCTCCTCAGGACCCTGACCAGCAACCCGATGGCGACCTGGCCGCGGGCGATCTACGAGGAGAAGGTGGTGCGCGCCCGGTTCCTGCGCACCGACGTCCTCTTCGTCATCGATCCCGACCTCATCAAGCAGGTGCTCCTCGACGAGGTCGATTCATTCGTGCGATCGGAGGCGACGCGGCGGGCGCTCGGGCCGGCGGTGGGCGAAGCGCTCCTCACCTCGGACGGTGAGAAATGGCGCTGGCAGCGACGCGCGGTGGCGCCGATCCTCCGCCCCGACCGGGTGGCCGGCTTCTTCCCGGCGATCTCGGCGGCGGCTGGACGGACGCGCGATCGCTGGCTGGCGAGGTCGGGGGACATCCTCGACGTCGCGCGCGAGATGACGCGAACCACCTTCGACATCATCGCCGCGACCATGCTCTCGGGCGCGGTCGGCCACGGCGCCGGGAAGATCGAGGAGGCGATCGCCCGCTATCTCGATTCGACCGCCTGGAAGGTCGCGCTCGCCCTTCTCGCCACGCCGGTCTGGATGCCCTATCCGGGCCGGGCGCGCGCCGACCGGGCCCGCGACCTCATCCATGAGGAGCTCGCCAGGGTGGTCGCGGAGCGGCGGCGATCGGGCGAGCGGCGCAACGACCTGGTGACGCTCCTCATCGAGGCGAAGGACCCGGAGAGCGGTCAGACGATGAGCGACCGGGACATCGCCAACAACCTCTTCACCTTCATCGCCGCCGGGCACGAGACGACCGCGCTGGCGCTGACCTGGACCTTCTACCTCCTCAGCCGTCACCCCGAGATCGAGGAGAGCCTCGTCGAGG
Source organism: Bauldia sp. (assembly GCA_020853895.1). Classification (GTDB taxonomy): domain Bacteria; phylum Pseudomonadota; class Alphaproteobacteria; order Rhizobiales; family Kaistiaceae; genus JADYYB01. The sequence goes on along the minus strand of JADYYB010000164.1, from coordinate 5,499 downwards.
AGATCGCGTCGGTCACGGGAGGCGGCGCGCTCGCGGCGGAGCATGTGGAGTGCCTCCAGCTCACCAGGCAGGTGGTGCACGAGGCGATGCGCCTCTACCCGCCCGCGCCGATCGTCGCGCGCCAGGCGCTGCGCGCGACCTCGATCGGCGGGGAGGCGGTCACCGAGGGCATGGAGGTGATGATCCCCATCTACGCGCTGCACCGTCATCGGAGATTGTGGGCCGACCCCGACCGCTTCGATCCGGGCCGTTTCCAGCCCGAGGCGGCCAAGCTCCGGCACCGCTACGCGTACCTCCCGTTCGGCGCCGGACCGCGGATCTGCGTCGGGATGGGTTTCGCCATGCTCGAGGCGGTGGCGATCCTCGCCACGCTTCTCCCCGCCTTCCGGCCGCGTCTCGCCGAGGGCCAGACGCCGGAGCTGACGATGCGGGTGACGCTGCGGCCGGCGCACGGCATGAAGATGACGATGTCGCCGCGCTGACGGCTTTCGTCACTCGGCGAGGGTCCGGAGGTGACCCGTGGGGAGGGCGGTGGTGTATTTCACCTGGCTCAGCGCGAAGCTGGTGCGGATATTGGCGACGCCGGGGATGCGGGTCAGCACGTCGACGAGGAGGGCCTGGTACTTCGCGAGGTCCTCGACCAGGACGCGCAGCATGTAGTCGGCCTCGCCGGTCATCAGATAGCACTCCATCACCTCGGGCCGGTTGCGGACCGCGGCCTCGAAGGTCTCGAGCGACTTCTTGTCCTGGGTCTTCAGCGTGACGTGGACGAAGACGTTGACCGCAAGGCCCAGCGCCATCGGGTCGACGAGCGCAACCGAGGCGCGGATCACGCCCGCCTCCTTCATCTCGCTCACCCGCCGCCAGCACGGCGAGGGGGAGAGGCCGACCCGCTCGGCGAGCGCGGCGTTGCTGATCTCCGCGTCGGCCTGGAGGGCGTCGAGGATGCGGAGGCTGGGGCTGTCCAGTTCCGGGTGGGTTGCGGGCATGATCTACCTGCTTCAACGCGATATCTGGTCAATCATACCGGAATGGCACTGAATTGGCATCAAGATAGACCAGAGTTGCCGCTGCAGCCGGCGCACATTTCCGGTGTCGGCGGCGCGACTCTCTTCCCGTGGCGCCGGTTCGCCGGAGCCTTCCATGTCCGCCACCGCCGTCACGATCCCCAGCATCGCCATCCCATCCGCCGGCGCCCCCGCTGTCGGCGGCCCCGCGCGCCGGGCCGACAGCGAAACCGCCGTCTGGCTCGGCGCGATGGTGCTGCTGTGGGGCCTCTCCTGGCCGGCGATGAAGCTCGCGCTCGGCGCGGTCCCGCCGCTGTGGCTGGGCGCGATCCGCTTCGGCAGCGCCGCGATCTGCCTCTTCGTCTTCCTCGGCATCCGCGGGCAGCTCAGCCTGCCGCCGCGCAAGGACTGGCCGATCCTCCTCAGTGTCGGCGGCCTGCAGATGATGGCCTTCACCGCGCTCGGCCTCATCGCCATGCAGCACACCGACGCCGGCCGCGCGGCGCTCCTCGCCTACACGACCCCGCTGTGGGGCGTCATCGTCGCCTGGCTCCTGGTCCGGCAGGTCCCGACAGGGTGGCAGATCCTGGCGCTCGTCATCGGCATGGCCGGGATCGCGGTCATCGTCTCGCCGCTGGAGATGGACTGGTCGCAGCCGGGCGTCCTGATGGGCTGCGTCTTCCTGCTGCTGGCGGCCATCGCCTGGTCGATCGTCATCGTGCATGTCCGCCGCCACAGCTGGACGGCGCGGCCGATCAGGCTCGCGCCCTGGCAGATGCTGCTCGCCACCATCCCGCTGACCATCGCCGCGATCGTCTACGAGGGCTCGCCGGCCGCGATCGAGTGGTCGCCGAACCTCGTCGCGCTGCTGGCCTATATCGGGCCGGTCGCGACCTCGGCGTGCTTCGTCATCTCGGCCGAGTACGGGCGCCGGGTCAGCACCTTCGCCATGTCCAACATCACGCTGGGCGTTCCGGTGGTCGGGGTGATCGCCTCCGCGATCCTCCTCGGCGAGACGGTCACGGTCCCGCTGGTGATCGGGCTGGCGCTGATCGTCGCCGGCGTCATCGTCGCCGGCTTCGCCATCCGGGCGAAGGCGGCCGTCAACCCGGCCACCGCCGAGCGCGCTGCCCGGCTGGGGAAGACGCCGCAGTACATCTAGGCAATCGGCATCCGGCATCCGGCACCCGGCAATCGGCATCCGGCATCCGGCATCCGGAAGAGAAGGCCGGATGCCTGGTGCCGATTGCCCGATGCCCGTTCTGCCTATTGCCGACTGCCGGCTGCCGATTGCATATGGCGCCACACCCGCTCCGGGACCGGAGGCTGATTCATGGCGCTTACCGTCGCCGTCCAGATGGACCACATCTCGCGGATCAATATCGCGGGCGATTCCACCTTCGCGATCATGCTCGAGGGGCAGCGCCGCGGGCATCGGCTCCATCACCTCACGCCGGACCGGGTGTCGCTCGAGAACGGGCGGGTCACGGCCGCGATCGAGGCGGTCGAGGTGCGCGACAAGAAGGGCGACCACTTCACCCTTAGCGCCCCCGAGCGGCGCGACCTCTCGGAGATGGACGTCGTCCTTCTCCGCCAGGACCCGCCCTTCGACATGGCCTATATCGCCAACACCCATCTCCTCGAGCGGCTGGGGCCGAAGACGCTGGTGGTCAACGACCCGGTGCATGTCCGGAACGCGCCGGAGAAGGTCTTCGTCACGTATTTCCCCGACCTGATGCCGCCGACCGTCATCACCCGCGACCCGGGTGAGATCAGAGCGTTCCGGAAGGAGCATGGCGACATCATCGTCAAGCCGCTCAACGGGAATGGCGGGGCCGGCATCTTCCGGCTCGCGGCCGGCGACCAGAACCTCAACGCGCTCCTCGAGATGTTCGCGAGCGCCTTCCGCGAGCCCTATGTGATCCAGCGCTATATCCCGGCGGTACGGCAGGGCGACAAGCGCATCATCCTCGTCGACGGGGAGGCGGTCGGCGCGATCAACCGCGTGCCCTCGGACGAGGAGACGCGCTCGAACCTCCATGTCGGCGGCCGCGCCGAGCCGGCCGAGCTCACGACACGCGACCGCGAGATCTGCGCCCGCCTCGGCCCGGAGCTTCGCGCGCGGGGTTTCGTGTTCGTCGGGATCGACGTGATCGGCGACTACCTCACCGAGATCAACGTCACCTCGCCCACCGGTATCCGCGAGCTCCGACGCTTCGGCGGGGCGGACGCGGCGGCGCTGATATGGGACGCCATCGAGGGGAAGGTGGGGCAATAGGCATCCGGCATCCGGCATCCGGCATCCGGAGAAGGCAAACCTATCCGGATGCCCGATGCCGATTGCCCGATGCCCGTGATTGCCCGATGCCCCTTGCCCGTTGGAAACCGGCTCAGCCTGTGCTTGCCTGACCGCTCAGCTCGGGAGTGGCAGTCATGAAGGTCGGGATCCTCGGGACGGGCGCGGTGGGCGAGGCGCTGGGGCGCGGCTTCCACGCCATCGGCGCGGACGTGACGATGGGCTCGCGCAGCGCCGGCAACGAGAAGGCGGTGGCGTGGGCGAGGAGCCTCGGGGAGCGCGCCGCCGAGGGCAGCTTCGCCGACGCCGCCCGGTTCGGCGAGACGATCGTCTTCGCCACCAAGGGCTCGGCGGTTCTCGACGTGGTCGAGGCGGCGGGCGCCGACGCCTTCGCCGGCAAGGTCGTGATCGACGCCACCAACCCGCTCGATTTCAGCCGCGGCTACCCCGACCTCTCCGTCAAGGGCGAGGATTCGCTCGGCGAGCAGCTGCAGTGCGCGATTCCGGAGGCCAAGGTGGTGAAATGCTTCAACACCACCAATGCCAGCCTGATGTTCCGACCCGACCTCGCGGGCGGCCCGCCCGACATGTTCATCGCCGGCAACGACGCTGCCGCCAAGGCCGAGGTCGGCCGCATCCTCGACCAGTTCGGCTGGCTGGTGGTCGATTGCGGCCCGATCCTCTCCGCCCGCTGGCTCGAGGCGATGACCATGGCCTGGGTCCACGCCGCCCGGGTCAAGGGCCACTGGCGCATCGCGTGGAAGCTACTGGAGTAGGTCGCATGCCGAAGACTGTGTTGAAGGTGGGCGTGCTCGGGAGCGGGGAGGTGGGCCAGACCCTCGCCACCGGCTTTGCGACCCTCGGCCATCAGGTGAGGATGGGGACCCGCCGCGTCCGTGACGCGAAAGCGGCCGCGTGGGTCAAGTCGGCCGGCGGCAAGGCCTCGCGCGGCACGTTCGCGGAAGCGGCCGAGTTCGGCGAGATCGTCGTCTTCGCCGTGCCGGCGACCGCCAATCTCGACGTGGTCCGGGCGGCGGGTCCGGGCGCCTTCTCCGGCAAGCTCGTCATCGACGCCACCAACGCCATCGACGAGTCGAGCGGGCAGCCGGAGCTCGCGCTCGCCGGCGAGGGGTCGGCCGGCGAGCAGCTGCAGCGCGTGCTGCCCGACGCCCGGGTCGTGAAGTGCTTCAACACGGTGGCGGCGAGCCTGATGTTCCGGCCCGACACCGTCTTCGGCCCGCCCGACATGTTCATCGCCGGCGACGACGCCCGGGCGAAGAAGAGGGTGACCGCGATCCTCAAGGACTTCGGCTGGCCGAGCGTCGTCGATTTCGGGCCGATCCGTTCCGCCCGCTGGCTCGAGGCGATGACGATCGCCTGGCTCTACACCGCCAACGCCAAGGAGGACTGGGGCATCGGCTGGAAGGCCATCAGCTAGCGGGGCCTGGAAGAGGCTCGTTCACGTCTTGTTCTGCTCGTAACCTTCGGTTAAGGTGACGCCCGAGGCTGGAGGGCCGGGCGTGGTCGCGCATATCACCACCGTCGCGTTTCAGGGCATCGAGGCGGTGCCCGTCGATGTCCAGGTGCAGACCGTGCCGGGGCAGCCGGCGTTCCTGGTCGTCGGGCTGCCGGACAAGATGGTCGCGGAGAGCCGTGAGCGGGTACGGGCCGCCCTCCACGCCAGCGGCCTCTCGCTGCCGGCGCGGCGGGTGATCGTCAATCTCGCGCCCGCCGACCTCCCGAAGGAGGGGAGCCATTACGACCTCCCGATCGCGCTCGGGCTGATGGCTGCGCTCGGCGTGCTGCCGGCCGACCAGCTCGGCGAGTACCTGGTGCTCGGCGAGCTCTCGCTCGACGGCACGATCGCGCCGGTGGCGGGCATCCTGCCCGCCGCGATCGGCGCCTCGGCGATGGGCCGCGGGCTCATCTGCCCGGCCGAGAGCGGGCCGGAGGCGGCCTGGGCCGGGCCGGACCTCCCGATCCTCGCGCCGCTGAGCCTCATCCAGCTCGCCAATCACTTCAAGGGCACGCAGGTCCTGTCGCGGCCGGTCCCGGCGATGGGCGTGGGGCCGGAGAGCCTCCCCGACCTCGCCGACGTCAAGGGGCAGGAGATCGGCAAGCGGGCGCTCGAGGTCTCGGCCGCGGGCGGGCACAATCTCCTCATGGTCGGACCGCCGGGGGCGGGCAAGTCGATGC
>JADYYB010000163.1 GCA_020853895.1 Bauldia sp. | reverse complement strand
TGGGGACCTTGGCTCTCGGGCCCGGCCCGAAACAGTCCACGAAATGTACTATTCGGAGGGGCGCCGGGCCGCGTAGGCTCGGCCTATCCGAGTGGGGGCGGGCTGCACGGGAGACAGGGAATCGTGAGGAGCTACGGCCAGTTCTGCCCCATCGCCAAGACCGCCGAGATCTTCTGCGAGCGCTGGACCGCGCTGATCCTGCGCGATCTCGTGGCCGGCGCGACGCGCTTCTCGCAGCTTCGGCGCGGCGTGCCGCTCGCCTCGCCGACGCTCTTGTCGCGCCGCCTCAAGGAGCTGGAGGCCGAGGGGATCGTCGAGCGGCGCCGGTCGCAGCGCGGCGCCAGCTGGACCTATCATTTGACCCCGGCCGGCCGCGAGTTCGCGCCCATCATCGAAGGCCTCGGCATCTGGGGTCAGCGATGGTCGCGCCGCGAGCTCGAGAAGCACGAGATGGACCTCACCCTCCTGATGTGGAGCCTCGAGGTCGGCGTGAGGCCCGAGGCCTTCGGACAGCGCCGCTGCGTGGTGAAGCTCACCTTCGCCGATCAGCCCGAAGGGGTGAGGGACTGGTGGTTCATCAACGAGGACCGGCGCGTGGAGCTCTGCATCGAGGAGCCGGGCGTCGAGGTCGACCTCTATCTCGGCACCACGCTCGCCGACATGATCTACCTCTACCGCGGCGACCTCTCCCTTGCGACCGCGCTCGGTCAGGGACGACTGGACGTGCATGGCCCGGCCTGGGCGCGGCACGCTCTGCCGCGCTGGCTCGCCCCCTCTCGGCTCTCCCGGGAAAAGTCGCTGAGACCGGACGCCGTCCCGGTCTGACCGTTTGATATTTGACACATCAACACAAACGTTGCATATATCGTTTCTTATACGATATCAGTAACGGCACCGTCCGTTGATCAGCTCGCAGCAATTGCGTGCGGCCCGCGCCTTGGCCGGTATCGACCAGCGTCAGCTGGCGGATCTGGCTGGCCTCTCCGTCCCGACCATCCAGCGCATGGAGGCGAGCGGCGGCCTGATCCGCGGCAACGTCGATTCGCTGATGAAGCTGATCGCGGCCCTCGAGGCGGCCGGAATCGAGCTCATCGCCGAGGGCGCGGTCAGCGGCGACGGCGGCCGAGGCGTCCGCCTCAAGCCGGCGCCGCGCCCGGCCGAGCCCGCCGCCTCCAGCCAGGCCCCCGCCCCGTCCGGCGACGAGACGGCCGGCAAATGATCTCCCCGCTTCACCTCCTCGTCGCCAACGCCGCGGCGCTCCTCGCCCTCGCGGCGATCGCGATCGGCCTCGGCCGCTCGCGCCTCGGGGCGACCTTGACCTATGGCGGGACCCTCGCCGTCTCGATCCTCACCGCCATGATCGCCGCCTGGGCGCTGCTCGGCCCGGCGTCGGTCCCCGCGCTCCTCCGCCTGCCGCTCGGCCTGCCCTGGCTCGGGGTCAATTTCCGGCTCGACACGCTGGCCGCGTTCTTCCTGCTCGTGATCGGCATCGGCTGCTCGGCCTCCAGCCTCCACGCGCTCGGCTACGGACGGCACGAGACCTCGCCCGAGCGCGTGCTGCCATTCTTCCCCGCCTTTCTCGCCGGCATGACGCTGGTCGTCCTCGCCGACGACGCCTTCACCTTCCTCATCGCCTGGGAATTCATGTCGCTGGCCTCGTGGGCGCTCGTGCTCGCCCACCATCACGACGAGGAGAGCCAGCGCGCCGGCTTCATCTACCTGGTGATGGCGAGCGCCGGCACGCTCTGCCTCCTCCTCGCCTTCGGCCTCCTCGCCGGCCCCGGCGGCGCCTACGGCTTCGACGCCATCCGCGCCGCCGACCACGGCGCGCTCGCCACCGGCCTCGTCCTCGTCCTCGTGCTCATCGGCGCGGGGTCGAAGGCCGGCATCGTGCCGCTGCATGTCTGGCTACCGCTCGCCCACCCCGCCGCCCCGAGCCATGTCTCCGCGCTGATGAGCGGGGTGATGACCAAGGTCGCGATCTACGGCTTCGTCCGCGTTGTCTTCGACCTTCTCGGCGGGCTGGAATGGTGGGTGAGCGTCATCGTCCTCGTCCTGGGCGCCGCCACCGCCCTTCTCGGCATCCTCCACGCGCTGATGGAGAGCGACCTCAAGCGCGTCCTCGCCTACAGCACCATCGAGAATGTCGGGATCATCTTCGTCAGCCTCGGCCTCGCGCTCGCCTTCCGCGCCAACGGCATGAGCGAGGCCGCCGCGCTCGCCTTCACCGCCGCGCTCTTCCATGTCCTCAACCACTCGGTCTTCAAGAGCCTCCTCTTCTTCGGCGCCGGCGCGATCCTCGCCGCCACCGGCGAGCGCAACATGGAGCGCCTCGGCGGCCTCATCCATCGCATGCCGGTGGTGAGCGCGGCCTTCCTGGTCGGCTGCGTCTCCGTCGCCGCCCTCCCCCCGTTCAACGGCTTCGCGTCGGAATGGCTGGTCTTCCAGGCGATCCTGCTGAGCCCCGACCTCGCGCAGTGGAACCTCAAGCTCCTCGTGCCGGCGGTCGGCGGCGTCCTTGCCCTTGCCGCCGCCCTCTCCGCCGCCTGTTTCGTGCGCGCCTTCGGCATCTCGTTCCTCGGCCGGCCGCGCTCACCGGCCGCCGAACGCGCCGTCGACGCCAACCGCCATTCCCTCTCGACGATGATCGGTCTCGCCGCCCTTTGCCTCCTCGCCGGCCTCCTCCCTGGCCTGGTGATCGACGGTATCGCGCCGGTCAGCCAGGCGCTCATCGGCGACAGCATGCCGGCGCAAAGCCGGATCGCGTGGCTGTCGATCGCCCCGATCGCCCAGAGCCGGAGCTCCTATAACGGCCTCCTCCTCTTCCTCTTCATCGCCGTATCGGCCTCGCTCGCCGCCTACGTGATCCACCGCGTCGCCTCGCGCGAGGCGCGCCGCGGACCGGCCTGGGGCTGCGGCTTCCCCGTGGTGCCCGCCGCCCAGTATTCGGCCGACAGCTTCGCCCAGCCCATAAGGCGCGTCTTCGGCAGCGTCCTTCTCCGCGCCCGCGAGCGGGTGAACATGCCCGCGCCGGGCGAGCTCCGCCCCGCCTTCTTCCGCGTCGAGCTCCACGACTTCGTGTGGGAGAAGCTCTACGCCCCGATCGAGCGCGCCATCTCCTTCGGCGCGGACAATCTCAATCGGCTCCAGTTCCTCACCATCCGCCAATATCTCAGCCTGGTCTTCGTCCTCCTGGTCGTGCTCCTCCTCGCGCTCGCGCTATGAACGCTGCCCTCGGCCTCCTGGTGCAGGCGCTGCACCTGGCCCTCATCCTCGCCATCGCGCCGCTCCTCACCGGTTTCGTCCGCAAGGTCCGCGCGCGGCTTCTGCGCCGGAAGGGCGCGCCGGTCCTCCAGCCCTATCGCGACCTCGCCCGGCTGCTCCGCAAGGAGGTCGTGCTCGCCGAGAACGCCTCGTGGCTGTTCCGGGTGACGCCCTATCTGATCTTCTCCGCGACCTGGGCGGCCGCAGCGCTCGTGCCGACCTTCGCCGCGGGGCTCCCGTTCAGCTGGCTCGCCGACCTCATCGCCATCGTCGCCCTTCTGGGCAGCGCGCGCTTCTTCCTCGCCCTCGCCGGCATGGACGTCGGCACGAGCTTCGGCGGGATCGGCGCGAGCCGCGAGGTGATGATCGCCGCGCTCGCCGAGCCGGCCATGCTGGTGATCGTCTTCACGCTGGCGCTGATCGCGGGCGCGACCCAGCTCTCCACCGTCGCCGCCTTCATGAGCTCCTCCGAGGTCGGCCTCAGAGTCTCCCTCGGCATGGCGCTGATCGCGCTCGTCATCGTCGCCATCGCCGAGAACGGCCGCATCCCGGTCGACAATCCGGACACCCATCTCGAGCTGACCATGGTCCACGAGGCGATGGTGCTCGAATATTCGGGCCGGCACCTCGCCATGATCGAGTACGCCTCGGCCCTCAAGCTCCTCCTCTACATGTCGCTGATCGGCTGCGTGTTCGTGCCCTGGGGCCTCGCCGCGCCGGGCGCCGGGCTGGAGGCCTACGCGATCGGCCTCGCCGCCTATCTCGGCAAGCTCGCCGTGGGCGGGGTCCTCCTCGCCGTCTTCGAGACCGCCATCGCCAAGATGCGCGTCTTCCGCGTGCCCGACTTCCTCGGCGCGGCGCTGATGCTGGCGCTTCTCGGCACGCTCCTCCTCTTCGTCACCAGGACCCGGTAGTGGACAGCCTCGTCCTCGACATCGCCCATCTCCTGGCCGGCGGCCTCGTCCTGGCGAGCTTCATGATGCTCTACCAGGACCGCCTCAACGCGCTCCTCAACGTCTTCGCCCTGCACGCGGCGATCCTCGCCCTCGCGGTGGCCTGGCAGGCCTACATCCAGAACGCGCCGCATCTCTATCTGACGGCCGGGATCGCGCTCGTCTTCAAGGCGCTCGTCATCCCGCTGGCGCTCTACCGCATCGTCCGCCAGCTCGGCATCCACCGCGAGGTCGAGACCGTGGTCGGCATCGGGCCGACCATGCTCGCCGGCATGGCGCTGGTGGCGCTCTCCCTGGTGCTGATGCTGCGCGTCACCCCGGGCGCCGACTACATCGCGCGCGAGGACCTCGCCTTCGCCCTCTCGGTGATCCTTCTCGGCCTCCTGATGATGGTCACGCGGCGGAACGCGGTCAGCCAGGTCGTGGGCTTCATGTCGCTCGAGAACGGCCTCGTCCTCGCCGCCACCGGCGCGCGCGGCATGCCGCTCGTGGTCGAGATCAGCGTCGCCTTCTCGATCCTCATCGCCTTCATCGTGATCGGCGTCTTCCTCTTCCGCATCCGCGAGCGCTTCGACACGGTGGACGTGGGCGCCCTCGATCGTTTCCGCGGAGACCGGGGATGAACGCGGAGCTCGTCGTCGGCGCCCTTCTCGCGATCCCGCTCGGCGCGGCGGGGCTGCTCGCCCTCCTCGCCGGCTACCGCCTGACCGCGCGCCTCAACGTTGTCGCGAGCCTCCTCACCTTCGGCGCGGCGATGGCGCTCCTCCTCGCCAGCCCGCCCCCGCCGGGGCTCTATTTCTTCGTCGACGACCTCAACATCGTCTTCATCGTCATCAACAGCTTCGTCGGCCTCACCACCAGCATCTTCAGCGCCGGCTACATCGCCCACGAGATCGAGACCGGCCGGCTGACGCCGGTCTATGTCCGGTTCTATCACGCCATGTTCCAGACCATGATGTTCGGGATGAACCTCGCGTTCGTCTCCAACAATATCGGCCTGATGTGGGTGGCGGTCGAGCTCGCCACCCTCTCCACCGTGCTCATGGTCGGCATCTACCGGACCCACGAGGCGCTCGAGGCGGCGTGGAAATATTTCATCCTCGCCAGCGTCGGCATCGGACTCGCGCTCTTCGGCACCATCCTCGTCTACATGGCCGCGCAGCCGGTGATGGGCGAGGGCCTTCCCGCCATGGTGTGGACCGAGCTGGTCCAGCACGCCTCGCGCTTCGACCCCGCGCTCTTCAACCTCGCCTTCGTCTTCCTCCTGCTCGGCTACGGCACCAAGGTCGGCCTCGCCCCGCTCCACGCCTGGCTGCCCGACGCCCACGCCGAAGGGCCGACGCCGATCTCCGCCGTCCTTTCCGGCCTTCTCCTCAACGTCGCGCTCTACGCGCTGCTCCGCTTCAAGATCCTGATCGCGGCGAGCCCGGAGGCGATCTCGCCCGGGCCGCTGATGGTGGCGATGGGGCTGACCTCGCTGATCTTCGCCGCCTTCATGCTTTACCGGCGGCGCGACATCAAACGCTTCTTCGCCTACTCCTCGATCGAGCATATGGGCATCATCGTCTTCGCCTTCGGCGTCGGCGGGCCGCTCGCCAATTTCGCCGGCCTCCTCCACATGGCCATGCACAGCCTCACCAAGTCGGCGATCTTCTACGGCGTCGGCCGGATCGCCCAGGTCAAGGGCACGCAGAACATGGCCGACATCGCCGGACTGACCGAGACCCATCCCTGGCTCGGCTGGGGCCTCGTCATCGGCGTGCTCGCCATCGCCGGCCTTCCCCCCTTCGGCATCTTCATGAGCGAGTTCCTGATCGTCTCCTCGACCTTCGCCCGCGAGCCGCTCCTCGCCATCCCGCTGGTCTTCGGCCTCCTCGTCGCCTTCGGCGCGCTGCTCCTCCGAGTCACCGCCCTCGCCTTCGGCGAGCCGCGCGGGAAGGTCGGTCCGGCCGAGGGCTCGAACGTCCCGATGTTCGCCCATTTCGCGCTCGTGCTCGCCGCCGGCATCTTCCTCCCGCCCGCCCTCGTCTCCTGGTTCCAGAACGTGGCGGCGATCCTGGGGTGAATGAGATGGCCGCGGCGACCCTCACCGATGTCATCCTCGCCGGCGCGCCGGTGCCCCATCACGGCCCCTGGCCGCGAGTCGTGGTGCGGCCCGAGGGCTGGGCGGATGCCACCGAGCTCCTCGCCGAAGGCCGCGCCACGCTGCTCGGCCTCTGGGGCGACGGCGGCTGGATGCATATGGCGCTCGCGGGCGGCGAGAACGACATCGGCGTCCTCAGCCTCGAATGCGTCGGCGGCCGCTATCCGTCGGTCGGCCAGCGCCACCGGCCGGCGCTCCGCCTCGAGCGCGCGGCGCGCGACCTCTTCGGGCTCGAGCCCGAAGGCAATCCCGATGCCCGTCCCTGGCTCGATCACGGCGTATGGGGCGTCCGCCATCCGCTGGGCTCGCCTGCCAAGACAACGGATGCCGCGCCGCCCTATCCGTTCCTGACCGCCGAGGGCGAGGGGCTCCACCAGATCGCGGTCGGGCCGGTCCATGCCGGGATCATCGAGCCGGGCCATTTCCGCTTCACCGCCAACGGCGAGACGATCGTCCGCCTCGAGGAGCGGCTCGGCTATGTCCACAAGGGCATCGAGGGCCTGATGGCGGGCGCCGATCTCGACCGCGCCGCGCGCCTCGCCGGCCGCGTCTCCGGCGACAGCACGGTCGCCTACGGCCTTGCCTTCGCCCGCGCCGTCGAGGCCGCCTGGCATGCCGACGTGCCGCCGCGCGCGGTCTGGCTGCGTGCGCTGATGGCCGAGCTCGAGCGCCTCGCGAACCATCTCGGCGACATCGGCGAGATCTGCAACGACGCCGCCTTCGCCCTCATGCACGCCCATACCGGCGTCCTCCGCGAGCGGGTGCTGCGCGCGTCCGACCTCGCCTTCGGCCATCGCCTGATGCGCGACCGCATCGTTCCGGGCGGTCTCGCCGGCGACATCGCCGAGGGCGGCCCCGCCGCCATCCGCGCCCTCGTGGACGAGATCGCGCGCGTCTTCCCGGCGCTGGTCGAGCTTTACGACGACACCGCCTCGCTCCGCGACCGCACGGTGACCACCGGCACCCTCGACCCGGCGCTGGCGCTCGAATACGGCGCCGGCGGCTATGTCGGGCGGGCGTCGGGCCGGGACGCCGACGCGCGACGGAGCCCGGGCTATCCGCCCTATGACGAGCTCGCCTTCGCCGTCCCCTCGCGCGAGGCGGGCGACGTCGACGCGCGCGTCTGGATCCGCATCGAGGAGGTCACCGAGAGCCTCTCGCTGGTGCGCCAGATCCTCGACCGGCTGCCCGCCGGCCCCGTGCGCGCCGATCCGGCTCCGCCGCCGTCGATCCGCGAGGGCATGGCGATCGTCGAGGGATTCCGCGGCGACATCCTGGTCTGGGTCCGCACCGGCGCGGACGGGAGGGTGGAGCGTTGCCACCTCCGCGACCCGTCCTGGTTCCAGTGGCCGCTGCTGGAGGCGGTGGTCGAAGGCAACATCGTCGCCGACTTCCCGCTCTGCAACAAATCCTTCAACTGCTCCTACTCGGGGCACGACCTCTGATGGGTCCCGGCATGCTGCGCCTCCTGCTCAAGGGCCTCGCTCCGCCGCTGACCGAGCCGGTCCCCGCGCCGAGCGAGGTCGCCCTTCGCGAGCTCGCCGGCGCCGTAGACAGGGCGGCGCGCGGAACCCTCGGCCGGAGCCTCTCGATCCGGCACGTCGACGCGGGATCGTGCAACGGCTGCGAGCTCGAGATTCACGCCCTCAACAACGCCATCTACAACATCGAGCGCTTCGGCATCCGCTTCGTCGCCTCGCCGCGCCATGCCGACGTCCTGCTGGTGACAGGTCCCGTGACCAAGAACATGCGCGAGGCCCTGCAGAGGACCTACGACGCGACCCCTCACCCCAAATGGGTGGTCGCGCTCGGCGACTGCGCCCGCGACGGGGGCTGCTTCGCGGGCAGCCCCGCCGTCATCGGCGGTGTCTCCAAGGTCGTTCCGGTCGATCTCCACATTGCCGGCTGCCCGCCCCCGCCGATCGAGATCCTGCGCGGCCTCCTGGCCTTGCTCCAGCCAGGAACGCGCTGAACTCCAGTCGGGGCTCAGCCGGCTTCGCGCCAGACGAACGTCTCCAGGGATATCGTGAGACCCTCTTCCGCCCCCTCCTGGACGGTCCTCATGCAGTATTCCGTCGGATAGTAGCCCGCCTGCTCGAAGGCCGCCGGCGCCTTTATCGGCACACACTCGTTGGGCTCGTTCACCAGGAAGTCGTGCGTGACCATGGGCTCGTAGAACGTGACGTGGCCGTCATATGCGCCGTAGATCCAGGTATGTGTGAAGGCGGGTCCGTCCGGGGCCAGCTCGGGCGACTTCGTATCCACGAGGTGATTTCCCATGGCGGCGACGGCGGCGCCGACGTCGAGGAAATCCTCATGGAGGTAGCGCGCCGGGACCGGGCGTTGAGCCGTCGCGAAATCATCGCAATCGATGATCTCGGCACAGGGGCCCGTGCGGATGGCGCGCACCTCGGCCTCGGGCTGGATGTAGAAGTGGAAGTCGAAATGCGGCACGCCCCAGGCCGGCGGGGCGGGCGCCATGTGACCCATGGCATTCCAGTTGACGGTGACCCAGCCGAAGGGAGTCTTGCCCCCCTCGGTCAGCGCGGGCGGCAGGGTGAAAGACAGCTCGTAGTCGCCGGCGCATTCGCCGTGGGGATCGATCGCACCATTGCCGTTCTTGTCGAAGCAGCGGGTGGTGTTGTTCATCGCAACGGGCAGTCCGTCGAGAGCGCCACGGCTCATATGGACACCGATGGCGTTGGGAGTGCCGTCGGCCTCGAAATCGCTGTAGATCTTCACGACCCCCTCACCGATCGCCTGAGGGTCGCTGTAGACGGTCTCGGCGAGCGCCGGACTGGCGGTCGCCGCCGCGCCTGCGATCAGCGCCAGGCAGGCCCGACCGAGCTGCCTCCTGATTGTTTCATTCGAGGAAAGGGGCATGGGTAGACACTCCGCGTCAGGCCCGACCCGCGCTCGCGACGTCGGCGGATCAGCGTGCACCGTCGAGTTAGGGCGTGCGGAATGAAGGTCAAGGCACGTCGGAGAGATGCCCGCCGCGCATCAGGCACAGGCAGCGGCGGCCGGCCGGTCGCGCCAACGTCTTCAGTTGAGCGGAATCCCGAACAGAGTGGGAGTCTCGCAGGTCGCCCTGGACGCGCTGATCGCCGCGGCGGAACCTTCGGATGAAAAGCGCAGGACCTTTCCGGCGATCTCCACCACGATGTCATCGCGCGCCGGCGGGACCATGCCTTCGAGGAACTCCGACTCCTCCACGCCGAATCCGTAGTCGGCGATCGGATGACCGTCCCCGCTGGGAATGTAATACGTTACCCCCTCCATCGTACTTCCGCCGATCGTTACGATGACGGGCACCTCGGACCAGGGCGGCAATACCGTTTCCGCCGGCGCGAGACGGATGACGTCGCACGTGAAATAAAGGATCGACGTTCCGTCGCTTGAAGTCTGTCGTGCCATGCCGTCCGCTCGACCCAGATAGTCGGCCGTCTCCCATGGCGCGCCGCTGGCATCGAGACACAGGAACAGGCCGACAATCGTGGCCGCCGCAGACCGCTTCGCGAAACCTCTCATCGCCTCCCCTCTTCCCGGCCCGCCCATCATCGCC
>JADYYB010000162.1 GCA_020853895.1 Bauldia sp. | reverse complement strand
GCGAGGTTGGGATCGGTCGAGCTGAACTCGACCGTGATCACCCGCGAGCGCTCGACCTGGTAGACGGAGAGCTTCTCGTAGAAGGCGGCGAGAACGAACTCCTCGACGCGCAGCTCGGGGTTGTCGCCGCCGCCGTCGAGGCCGATTCGCGCCATCAGGCGGTCGATGAACGAAGGCTCGGCGAGAGCGGCGTTGAACTCGGGGCGGCTCGCGAGGTCGAGGCGTTCGGCGACGTTCCGCGCGAGGTCCCGGGAGCGGATGAGCTGGACCTGGCTGGCGACACCCTCCTGGTCGAGGAGCGCGCGGGTCGCCTCGTTCTCGGCGGCCGACCGGGTGAGGTCGGACTCGCCGGTCTCGATGAGGATCTTGCTCTCGGCGGTGTAGATGGGGTCGAGAGAGCTGAGGCCGTAATAGGCGCCGGCGCCGACGAGCGCGGCCAGGATGATGACGAGCGGGGAGGCGCGCAGGAGCGAGCGCACGATCGCGCCGAGCTCAATTTCCCCCGAGGGCGGTGCCACCTGATCGACCATCACGGACTCAACGTTTGCGCCACCCTCGCGCAAACATGGTAAGTTTACAGTTAACGTAGAGGTCAATTGGTGGAGAAAGTCTTAACTCTAGTTAACCGGGGCTGAATCGCGTTTCTGAATATCTCGGCTCGGATCCGACGCCGAAAATTAACCTATGGTTAACCATGAGCGGCCGACATTGCCGGCAACTCGGCGGGCGGACGAACACACCGGAAATGCGGCTGCGCTTCATTGCTCTCCTCACGCTCGCGGTGGCGGCGTTGGCGGGTTGCGCCGGGACGCCGGCGCCGCTCGCGCCGGTCGTCCAGCCGACGCTGGTGAGCGCCTATACGCTCGACAGCGGCGACGTGCTCCGCGTCATCGTCTTCGGCCAGGCGGACCTCACCAACACCTATGAGATCGACCAGGCCGGCGCGATCAGCATGCCGCTGATCGGGGGCGTGCCGGCACGCGGGAAAACCACGGCGCATCTCGCTTCCGAGATCACCGCACGGCTCCGGCAGAGCGTGCTGCGCGACCCCAATGTCGCGGTCGAGATCGCGCAGTACCGGCCGGTCTTCATCATGGGCGAGGTCGCGGCCGGCGGGCAGTATGCCTATGTCGCCGGGCTGACCGTGCAGGAAGCGGTCGCGATGGCCGGCGGCTTCACACCGCGCGCCAACCGCCGCGCGGTCGAGGTCACGCGATCGGCCGAAGGGCACATCTTCGAGCTCCGGCTCAACCTCACCGACCCGGTCTTCCCGGGCGATACGCTGACGGTCCGGCAGCGCCTCTTCTAAGCGCCAGGACCCGGCTCGCGCATCTGGGGTCGACGGCCCGCCGCCGTTAACCCCGATCCGTACAATTTGAGTCGTCTTTCCAAAACTGCCTTAGTGTTTCGCGGCCGATAACGCGGTTCCTCTTTTCGGCCGACGGACATGCGAAACATCTACGACTCGGTTGCGGGCAGCGCTCTCGGGGGAGCGGTCCATCGCCCGCCCACGGCCACCGAACGGGCGGAGCTCAGCCCGGGCGCCGAGGCGGTCGCCGTACAGCTCTCCGCGCACACGATCTCCCGACGCATGGTGGGCGGCGCCGTGCGGCTTCTCGACATCGTCGGATTCGCGCTCGTCGGCTTCCTGAGCTTTCTCGTCTATCCGGGCATCGAAGCGGGGCTCGCGGTCTATCTGACGCCGATCGTGCTCGGTCCGCTCTTCGTCAGCCTCCTGCTCGGCCTAGCCGGCGGGTACGGCGTGCCGGCGCTGCGGCGACCGGTTCGCGAGGTGACCAGGGCGATCGGGGCGATCGGCGTGATCCTCGCGCTCTTCGCCATCCTCGCCTTCTTCACCAAGACCGGCGAGGTGTTCTCGCGGCTCTGGTTCGGCGTCTGGCTCTTTTCGGGCATTGCCTATTTCTCGGTCTCGCGCGCCGGGATCGCGGGGCTCCTCAAGAGCTGGCAGCGGGCGGGCATGCTCGAGCGGCGCGCCGTGATCGTCGGCGGCGGGTCGCGCGCGGAGACGCTGATCGACGCGCTGCGCGCCGAGCCCGGCAACGACGTGCGCATCTGCGGGATCTTCGACGACCGGCGCGACGACCGTTCGCCCGGCTCGGTCGCGGGCATCCCCAAGCTCGGGACGGTGACCGAGCTGGTGGCGTTCTGCCGGCGGGCGCGGGTCGACATGCTGATCGTGTCGCTGCCGATCACGGCCGAGACGCGGCTCCTGCAGATGCTACGGCAGCTCTGGGTGCTGCCGGTCGACATCCGCCTGTCGGCGCACAGCCACAAGCTCCGCTTCCGGCCGCGCTCCTATTCCTTCGTCGGCGGCGTGCCGTTCCTCGACGTGTTCGACCGGCCGATCGCGGACTGGGACGCGATGATGAAGCGCGCGTTCGACCTCCTCGCCGCCTCGCTGATCCTGGTCCTCACCGCGCCGATCCTCCTTCTCACGGCGATCGCCATCAAGCTCGACAGCCGCGGGCCGGTGTTCTTCCGGCAGAAGCGCTACGGCTTCAACAACGAGGTGATCGACGTCCTCAAGTTCCGATCGATGCATCACCACCTTGCCGACCCGCACGCCAGGCAGGTGGTGACGCGGGGCGACCCGCGCGTCACGCGGATCGGCAGGTTCATCCGCAAGACCTCGATCGACGAGCTGCCGCAGCTCCTCAACGTGCTGAGCGGGAGGCTCTCGCTGGTGGGGCCGCGTCCGCACGCGGTGCAGGCCCATACCCAGAACCGGTTGTGGGACGAGGTCGTGGACGGATATTTCGCGCGCCACCGCGTGAAGCCGGGCGTGACCGGCTGGGCGCAGATTCATGGCTGGCGTGGCGAGGTCGACACGCCCGAGAAGATCCGCGGCCGCGTCGAGCACGACCTCTACTACATCGAGAACTGGTCGATCCTGCTCGACCTCTACATCCTGGTCATGACGCCGTTCCGGCTCTTCTCGAGCGAGAACGCGTATTGAGCGAGGCCGTCCTGTCGACGGCGCCCTCGCCGCGGGTCGCGGGTCTCCGTCTCTCGAATCTCGGTCTCGGGTTCGTCATCTTCCTCAGCGGGTTCGTCATCTTCGAGCCGGCACCCTACGAGTTCGCGCTGATCGGACTGATGGCGGTCTGGGCGGCGGCCGGATCGCTCAAGCTGTCGCGGCCGCTCCTGCCGCTCATTGTCCTCATGATGCTCTACGCAGCGGGCGGCGCGCTGACGCTGACCCAGGCGGAGGACTTCCCGAAGGCGCTGATGGCGCTATGCGTGACGGTGTTCCTCGCCGCCTCGTCGATCTTCTACGCGGCGATCGTCTCGGTCGAGCCCGAGGAGCGCCTGAGGGTGATGTGCCGCGGCTATGTCGCGGCCGCCGTCGCGACCTCGCTCATCGGCATCCTCGCCTATTTCGACGTCCTCCCGAATTCGGAGATGTTCAAGCTCTACTCGCGGGCCAAGTCGACCTTCCAGGACCCTAACGTGTTCGGGCCGTTCCTGATCCTCCCGCTCGTGCTGCTGGTGCAGCACATCCTCACCCACCGGATCCGGCGCTCGCTCATCGAGCTCGTCCTGTCGCTGGTGATCTTCCTCGCCATCTTCCTCTCGTTCTCGCGGGCGGCGTGGGGGCTGACGGTGTTCGCCATCCTCTTCTGCGCCGCGATGGCGTTCGTCAACGAGCGGGACGCGCGCGGGAAGATGCGAATCCTCGGCTATGCGGCCGGCGGCTTCGTCGCGGTCGGGCTGCTTCTCACCGTCGCGCTCTCCTTCGACGCGGTGTCGAGCCTCTTCGCTGAGCGCGCGGAGCTGGTGCAGGACTACGACGCTGGGCGGTATGGGCGCTTCGAGCGGCACATCATCGGCTTCTTCATGGTGTTGGAGAAACCGCTCGGCATCGGGCCCTACACGTTCGGGCTCACGCTCGGCGAGGACGAGCACAACATGCTGCTCAAGGGCTTCACGGTCTATGGATGGCTGGGCGGCTTCTCGTACCTCCTGCTGATCGGGGCGACGCTGATCGCGACCACTCCCCTCCTCCGCAAGCGGCGGCCGTGGCAGCCGATCCTGATCGCCACCTATGCCGTCTATCTCGGGCACCTGATGATCCACATGGTGATTGATCAGGATCACTGGCGGCATCTCTTCCTGATCTACGGGATGCTCTGGGGCATGGTCGCCGCGGAGAAGCGCGCGCAGATCGCGGAGCGGCGGTCAAGGCCGCCGTTGGTCTTCGCGGTTCCGGCGCTGCCGCGCTCGGCGCAGATCCGGGCGGGCCGTGCTAGCTCGTAAGGGATGCGAACGACCCGGCCGTGGGTCACGGCAGGTACAAGAAAAAGCCCCCACCCGGCTGGGTGGGGGCTCGCGCGTGCCAACAGAGTCTGGTCAGCTAGCCTTCGCGTTGGTCGAGCGGTTCGGGAGCGGCCGGCGGCCCCTCTTCCCGCACGCCCGACAGGATCAGGCAAGCCAGGCCCGGCAAGGGCTCGGCGATGAGTTCGAAGCGGCCATCGGCGGCCATCGACAGATAGGTCGGCCGACCGCCGTCGGAGATACCGAGAAGGCGCGTCGTCCAGCCGGTTTCCGCCTTCGCGGCGAAGAGGCCCTCGGCATCGCGGCAGAGGAGCATGCCGAACGGAAAAGCAGGGGCGGTGGCGCCAAAAGGCAAGGCGCAAGACGACCCCTCCTTCACCGCGTCAGGCGATCGTACGACACGTCGAGGACCTTGGTAGGGGGACGCCCGAAGCGCTAGGCCTTAAGGGAGCGTACTCTTGAGCTCGTCGACTATGTCGGGGTTTATCGCCAGCTGGGCCTTGTAGCCGAGGTTGACGACGAGGCCCGTATCGGGTGCCAAACGTCGCACAAACTCACTCCCCTTCATCTGCACGACGTACTTCGCGATCTCGATATATATTCTAGGACGAGACCAGGACGTGAAGATGGCTACAAGCTGCCAATCCGCTCCCGTCTTGCCGGACCTCTGCTCGGCTCGGAATGAAGATCTGCGAGCGCAGCAGCGCGTCCAGAACATGATCCAATAGCGCCTCGCCGGACATCGCACGGGCTATGATCTTCTCAAGCTCGTTCTCAGGCGTAAATTCGGCTAACTCCATGAGGACGATTCCTACAATCTTGCGCCAGGATACAGGTCGGCGGCTTCAGCGAGCATTATGCGTCTCACGCCTTGGAGCTCTTCGTGCCATAGCGTTCCGCATAAGCGACACCTGCGCAGCCAAGACCAACCGTCGGGGCTGCTCGCGACCGTCTCGAATCGTTCGAACGGATGGTGATAGCCGATCTCACAATATTTACAGGCATCTGCGTTGTGGGCGGTCATGTCGTCACCAGTATCGGAGCGGAGTGCGTTCCCCGTTCTGCTCTAACCTAAAGAGGAATGAACCGGCCGGCATTTGCCCCCCCACCCGTCCTCTCTCCTAGATAGCCGATGGTCTGTTAATGTCATACACATCGATCTGCTTCTCCGCGAAGAGATTCTCCAATGCATCTATCCCTTGCTTCTTAAGATACTTCAGCTCCATGTCCGAAATTGGTAGAACCATCAACCAGTGAATATCCTTGCCAGCCACGGTTGCACGCGTAAACCCATTGCCGAACTCATCCCATATGAAGGGATGAATAAAAGTGACATGATGCAGAGTTCTAGACATCCGGTACTCGTCAAGAATTTTCTCTACAAATGTCCCATACGTCAAATTATATTTGTCGTTGATACTAAAGAAAGCGCAACTGGCGATCAGATTGTCGAAATCCTTAACATTCGACGCGCAGACGCCTAGCAGCTCGACCCACACGGGCGTTCGTCCAGAATATTGCTCGACTCTCGATAGCCCGACCGAGCCGTAGGATGTGACGCCCTGGATCGGATAGTTGATGCCGGACACTATATAGATGCTGGATCTTTCCGGTTTGTCGGAATGCAAGATGACCTTTGTCTCGCTCCCTAGTTTAGATCGGATGTACCTGCCCAGCGCTGTCTCGTATTCAGTAGGGTGAGCCATGGACTTTCCTAAAATAATGGAGTGTGATCTTCTGTTGAATGACTCATGTTGGATGACGGGAGTTCTGGCCGATAGATTAATGGATTGTTGTGTTGGTCAAGGAACTCTCTTCTTGTGAGACTATTTTGGGCTGCTTGAAATCGCAATCGTCTGAATTCGTGTCCGGGGACATGACCCATGTGCCAAGCGTCGTCGAAAGACATCCCGGCCCCCGTCAACGGATCCCTTACGACTCCATCGGGTGAAGCGGCGGCGGCATTGGCCCAGACCTGTCCACGCACGCCCACTCGAAAGCCTGATGGTCGCGTGTACGAGACGCGTACGGTGGGAGGGGGTGCGGCGCTCCCAACCTGGGCCGCATTCTCCGCCATAGCCGCAACGTTCAGTACCTCGTCGGCACTGTTACCGACATGTCCCGCCCCTGCTCCCGGTGCCACCGCCCCGACGTCGCCCGCGACATCGGCAAACTGGTCAGCATGCCGCCCAAACCAGCCCGCGGCCTCCCTTCCGAGCTCGGCTCCAAACCCTCCGCCGAGCCCGGCCGCGAGGCGGAGGGCGGCGGCGATGTTGTTGTTGGGAGCTTCCACCCGATATCCGGGGAGGAAAGGCGCGTCCTCGTCGTGCAGCCCTTCGGGAAGGCCTATCCACTCAGCGCCCCGGTCAATGAGGTCTGCGAAGGCATCGATCCCATCGAGGATGTCGCGCGGCGCGCCAGCGAAGACCTGATAGGGCGTGTCTCTGAGACCTTCGCCGATGTATCGGAGGTGGTCGCCGACATCGTCGAACGGATCGCGTCCGGCAGCGAGTTCCCGGAGGTGATACATGGCCGCGTCGACCTCGGCCTGTTTCGCCTCCAGCAGCCGCTGGTTCTGCTCGACCGTCTGAGTGACGAAGAGCGGCGGGCGCTCGTGGCCCCATTCGACGAAGAAAGCGTCCTCCTGTAGTCGGGCCGCTTGCGCAAAGCGCTCGACTTCCGATTGCGCTGCCCAGACGGCTCGGACGCTCGCTGCAAGCTCCTGACGTTCGTCCTCCGGCCGCGTGAGAAGGAGGCGGTTCATGTCGACGAAGTTGTTCACGTCGAACGACGCGGTCTCCGGCGCCGCCTTCGGCAGAAGGAGCTGGTCGAAGAACGCGCGTGTCTCGGAATCGAGGGGCCGCCCCGCAGCCAGAGTTGGTGAGCCGAACTCAGGCTTCACGAGGTCAATGCCGCTGACCTCTGGATTCGCCCCAATGGGCGGCACGTCGGACGGGCCCCAATCGGCTTCGCCGTCTCCGAACTGCGGGAGAATCGGCTCGGGGACGGTGCCGGCGCCCGACCGGCTCCCTGGAGGCGGCTCGTAAGACGAGTTCCAGAACGGCTCGTCAGCGTAGAAATCGTTGAGGACTTGCGGTGGGACGGCGCCACCGGACATCGCCCGCGGTCCTTCGCCGAGCTTCGAAGGCGG
This sequence comes from Bauldia sp., assembly GCA_020853895.1. GTDB lineage: Bacteria > Pseudomonadota > Alphaproteobacteria > Rhizobiales > Kaistiaceae > JADYYB01. The sequence goes on along the minus strand of JADYYB010000162.1, from coordinate 5,239 downwards.
GGCGTCGATGTCCCACCTCTTAGCAAGCCGCATGAGATCCTTGTCTGGCGCCTCCCCGGGTGCGAACAGCGTGGCGCGCGGCGTGGCCGCCGGGCGGTTTGCCGCCGCGGCGTATGCTTTCGCCAGCTTGGCGGTAAGCGCAGCGTCCGCCCGCGCGGCGGCCAGCCGGCGCGCCGTCGCCGGGTCGTCGCTGTAGTCGTCCTCTTCTTCGAGGATCGACGACGTGGTCGTCGGGGTCGTGCCGCGCGGCTCGTCGTATTCGTCATAGCCGACGGAGCGCGGTGGGGATGAGGCTGACCCGGGCGAGGTGGACACCCGCCCCGCGTTCGATGCCGCCTTGCGCGCTTTCGCACTCGAAGAGGACGACGATCCCGTGTTTCCCGAGGCGGGGGACGCCCCGCCCTTAGGAGGCCGGGGAGCGGGGATGAGGTCCGCGAAATAGTCCGTCTCGCGCGGCACAGGCTTCAGCGAATTGGCCATCGGCGAATCCAGGCAGCCCTCGCCGCGGCGCCCGGGCGTACCCCGCGACCGTTCGATTGGCTGCGTCAAAGGTGAAAGGGAAAGACGGCAAAGCCCGCCATGCGGACCGGTCTGCGCGATCGTTCCCGGACGCCAGTCGCGCTACGGCTGATGCGAGCTAGATGCAGGCTTCAATTCAACCTGCCCGGCAGGTGACGGCGTCGTCAGAACACCAGCGTATCGGGAACGCGCGGCGCACGTGGCACGCGGTCCATGCTCGCCGCGTCGCCCGAGAGGCGCGGCCGCACGCCGTCGCGCAGCATCGCCTCGGCGAGCCGCGCCTCGTAGGTGCGGAAATCCTCGGCGTAGTCGAGGCCCTTGGCCTTGCGGAAACGCCAGACGAGACCCAGCGTGAAGAGCTCCTCGTCGAGGATCGGCACGTCGTCGTCGGCGAGCCACTCCGACTGATCGGATCCGCCCGCCGACTGGCACCACCGGTTGCTCACATATTCATAGGCCACCGTCTCACCGGCCGGCGGCGTCGGCGAGATCAGCATCGTCCCGCCGCGGATGCGGAAGGACGGATCGGCCGCGACGATGAGGTTCGCCTGAGCCCGCTGCCATTCGGCATCGTCGATCGGCCCCAGCATCTGCCGGCGTCGCGTCCGGTTGAACACCGTGTCCGGCTTGATCCAGCCGAGGTCGCCCGGCACCGAGCTCGCCCCCTGATCACCGGTTGCGATCGTTGGGAAGCTGTGCTCGCGGGTCAGCCGCTGCCAGGCGGTGCGGCGGGCGAGCTCCCTGCCCTCCTCGAGCGCGAAGCCGCGCAGCGTGCGCACGCTCTCGACCGTGCTGGTCATGACGATGGTCGGCTCCGGCAGGTTGAGCCGGTCGCACGCCGCCTGGACAATGGCGAGAAGGGTCATGCCGCCGCCCCGGCCTTGGCCGACCGCCCGCGCCCACGGCCGCGCGGGGCAGCCCCCTGCCCTTGCATCGCGACGATGCCGGCAAGCTCGTCGAGCTTCTGCCGGAGGTCGTCGATCTCGGCCTTCTGGTTGGCGATGGTCTCGTCGCGCACCGTCAGCTCCTTGGTGAAGCGATGCGTGTCGGCGGCGACGAGGTAGCGCTTGGCGGTCTCGATCATCGCCCGCAGCCCCGGCACCTGGATGCGCTGGATGTGCACGTCGGTGAGCGCGGAGAGCTCCTCGATCGTGGTCACGCCGTGCTGCTGCAGCACCTCGATCTGCTCGCGCGAGGCGCCGTTCCAGGCCGCCAGCGGCGTGCCGGTCTCCGGCACTGTCTGCCCCGCCTTCCAGGCATCGTAGCGCGGCTTGATGAACTCCCAGCGCCCGCGCGCCATCGCGATCGCCGGATTGATGTTGGCGTCGCCCTTGGTGTTGACGAGCATCAGGCGCGACACGCGCTCGACCGTCACGCTGCGGTCGCGCTGCGCGATCGGCCCGTAGGCGACCATGTCGATCGCCCGCAGGGCCCCTTCGTTGTTGGGGTCGGGCTTGTACTCGGTCCAGAAGCGATGGATGTGGAACGCCGGCGCGCCCGGCGGCTGCGGGTTGGACATGGTGCTCTCTTTCTCTGGTGAGGGAAGGCTACGGAGCCGAGTTGCCCCGGAGGTGGAAATCCGCCGGAACGGCAGCATCGTGCACAGCGATTCCGACGGCCGGTATGGACGCGACGTCAACGCCTTGGATTTGCGGGGTGGCGGCGCCCGGCGGATGATTGACCACCGTCCAGCGCCGTTGCCGGTGGAAAGAAGATGGGGCCGTCGCGGCCTACTCAATTGATATGATTGGACCGCGTCGGCGGCCATGAAGGCCGTGATCGGATTGGCGAGCGCGGGAATGTCCTGGATCAGATTGGCGAGGTTGCCCTCGTTGGCCTCGCCGCCGGCGCTCACGAAGGCGGCGAGCGCCTCCGTGCCGAGCGTGGTCCCGATCATCCCGAGCTTGGGGATCGCCGAGACGACCTTCCCGGCCGCGCCGTAGGTGAGCGCCGCCTCTATTCCGAAGCGCAGGATGCGGCCGGTGACCGAGTTCGGCGCCGGGGCGTCCGGTAGCCGGAGCCTCTCGCCGCTCTCGTCGTAGAAATCCTCGGCAAGACCCCGCGCCTCCGCGCCAGCGTCGAGCGCATCGGCGAAGTCCGGCGGTTCGTGATGACTATTCTTGCTTCAGGCTCCCGCGAAAGGCTCGCTTCTACTCCTCTCGAATGCCCCACACTTCGTGCCAGGGTTCTCCCCATCTGATCCGGTCCCGCACCTGCTCGAGGGGAAGAAAGAGCCTAAATCCATTCTCGACCAGGATCGGCTCACTTGCTGGGAGAAGCATAATTGCCAGATCGGCGGAGAATTTCTCGCGGTAGTCGAGTAGGCAGAAGACTGGGCGGGGTATGGCCGTGTGAACAACCCGGAGCGCCTCGTCCGAAAATTCCCTCTCCACGGTTGCAGAATGCTCAAGCCTGAACCATCCCCACGATCCATCAACGGTAACTGAATCCGGGTGGAGCCACATTCGCCCCAGCGGGCGATACACATCTGCCGCGCGCTGCAGATCGATAGGTACAGCCGATATCACCACCCAGGACTTCATGGCCGGATCGTGGCTAGGCCGCCAAGCGCTCCAGTTCGCGTTGGAACTCGTCGGAGTCCCAAACGCGAACCTCCGCGTCCACCGTTGGCTCGCCCTTCCGGATCACGCGCTGGATCCGTCTCATTTCGCTCGTCGCCGGAAGTTGGCTGCACACCACCTCTATCGACGGCCGCGCATCCTTGAGGTCCGGGTAGGCGTGCGCGATATGACCGATCTGCAGCATGTACGCGTAGAACGCCAACTTCTTGTGCAGCGCGGCGATCCGTTCCCGTGGTTCGCCGATTGTCCCATCATCAACGATGATCAGTCCGACGCGAGGATCCCGACGCGTGGATAAGTCGACGATCATATCGATCGCTGTGGGAGCGTTCAGGCTCATCGCCGCTTCTCTCCTATAATCTCCTGCCAGGGTTTCGCTCTTGCTATGCGCCACCAGATGTCTCTGATCGGCAAGACTATCCCTCGACTGTTATCGACCAATGCGTCCTTCTCCGGAAAGACCATGACAGCAATATCGCAGCCAAAAGGCCCAACGGATTTCACGTAGTATTTGTGCATGACCGGCTTACTCGGCTCGACAGGCCCGGAAGCCTCCTTCTCGACGTTCACTATCCCGAAATAGGTAATCCAAAAGCCACCCCAATCGCTGGGCAGCCCGAGACTACTGGCGTTGAACTCGTCGTCTCTAATGGAGCAATCGCCCCATCCGCCCATCAATTTCATAAAGACTTTGAGATCGACTTTTGAAGGACAGAAGATAGCTGCTTCGCTCATTGTCTCCTTCCAACTGACACTATCTTATCCATCGCAGCAATTCGTCCATGTCTCGAGTCGCTAGAATCGTTCTGCCGGTCTGGGCGGCAAGGCGTTGGGCCTCTCGGATAGAGGCGTCACTGAGATCGGGGCCGTAGAGGACTATTGTCTGCCCTGGATCGATCACGCCCAAGTATTTTCTGATCTGTCTTCGTATGTCGCGTACGTCCCCGGCAACGCCCGGACCCTTGACTTCGATCGCGTGGGTGTCAAGCCAAACGTCAATGTCAGTAGCATCCCCGATGACCGTTCTGGGCGCGCCGTTGATCACCTTGGGCACTTCTCGGACGATGACGGTGTCCACGCCGCGAAGGCGGCCGGGAAGTGCCTGATCTACCGCTGCTGCGAGTTTTTGGGAGGCGTCGACGCGTCCAACAAGGTTGCCAGCGCTATCGACGATCTGACCAGCGCTGTCGCGAAAGAGTTCGATGTCGCGATAGTAGTATCCACCGCCCGGCCCGTTAGCATACCTGAGATACCCCGTCCCATCAGCCAATTCCCAAGCGTTGGAGGCGTTTGGGGTCGCATTCTTAACCCATCTCGCCATGGAAGGATGCAGGGTGATCGGCGGAGCGGGCGTGGCCGCCACGCCTGGATTCGAGCTTGGCGCCGATCCCGGGTTCGGTCCAGCTTGGGCCGACTGCCCTGGAGTCTGTGGAGAGGCCATCGCGTAGGCCGGGGCGGGCTCCCAGGGCTCCATCCCCGCCGCCCGCTGCCGTTCGCGGATGGCGCGGAGGACCCGGATGAACCCCTCCAGCAGCACCCCGGTGATGCCGCCCTCGAGAGCCGCCTTGAGGCGGAGTTCCGCCTCGCTGTCGTCGGAGTCGGCCGCCATGAAGGCGGTGACCGGATTGGCGAGCGCGGGAATGTCCTGGATCAGATTGGCGAGGTTGCCCTTCGTTGGCCTCGCCGCCGGCGCTCACGAAGGCGGCAAGCGCCTCCGTGCCGAGCGTGGTCCCGATCATCCCGAGCTTGGGGATCGCCGAGACGACCTTCCCGGCCGCGCCATAGGTGAGCGCCGCCTCTATTCCGAAGCGCAGGATGCGGCCGCTGACCGAGTTCGGCGCCGGGACGTCCGGTAGCTGAAGACCCTCGCCGCTCTCGTCGTAGAAGCCCTCGGGAAGACCGAGCGCCTCCGCGCCGGCGTCGAGCGTATCGGCGAAGAAGTCGACCACATCGAGGGCCGCTTGGGCGGCGTCCCGAAGTCCGCCCAGGGCTTGGACGGGGGCCTCGGCGATCCCTAGTGCGATGTCGCCCGCGACGGCAGCCAGTCCGCCGACGATGTCCCCGATCGTCCAGCCGCGACCGCCGGGATCGCCCGGGATCGAGAGGACACTTCCCGGCCGCCCGTCCCCTTCGGTCGG